>JAICRP010000032.1 GCA_025966445.1 Nocardioides sp. | reverse complement strand
CGTCCTCGTCGGACGGCATCTCGATCTCGCCCAGCGCCACCGCGATGCCCAGCGCGGTGCACCCGTTGGAGAGGTCCATCGACTCGTGGGTGTGCTCGGTCCACACCGTCTCGCCGCGGCTCTTGGCGTCCCGGATCGTCTGGATCGTCAGCAGGGGGGTCTTGGTCTGCACGTAGTGCACGTCGGCGACGTCGGTGATGCCGGCGCGCTCCATCGCGACCCGTACCGCGGCCGCGACCTTCTCGATCATCGGCACCCGCCCGATGTCCTCGGGCAGCAGCTGCTCGCTCATCGCGAACCCGACGGTCAGCCGTGGCTCGTCGCTCGGCTCGGCGTCCGTGGTGGCGAAGATCGTCGCGTGCGGACTGATCACCCCGTCGGTGCCACCGGACCAGACGATCGGCACCTCCTTGACCTGCTCGGCCGGGGCTCCGGCCGCGACCAGCGCCTCGCGGAACGCCCGGTCGGCGATGATCCGCGTGTAGTCGTTGACGCCGCCGTTGCCCTCGGTCTTGCCGATGATCGCGACCACACGGCGGGCGTCCATCACGCCGTCCTCGATGAGCTTGGTCAGCTCGGAGGCGTCGGCGACGGAGTGGATCGGGACCTTGCGGACCTCGATGGCGTCGGGCATGGCGGTTCCTCTCGGTAGGGAAGTTCAGTCGGGAAGTACGACGGTGCCGGCGCGGCCCTCGACCGCGTCGAGGATGCTGTCGAGGTCGGTGATCACGCCGGGGCGACCGGTGGCACGGACGAACCGGCACGCGGCCTCGACCTTCGGCCCCATGGAGCCGGACGCGAAGTGGCCCCCGGCGACGTACGCCTCCATCTGCGAGACCTGCACGCGGCCGATGTCCTCGGCCTCGGGGGTGCCGTAGCGAAGCACGGCGTGGGGCACGTCGGTAGCGATCACCAGCACCTCCGTGCCCAGCGACCTGCCGAGCAGCGCGGCCCCGAGGTCCTTGTCGATGACCGCCTCGATGCCGCGCAACGATCCGTCGGCCTCGCGGACGACGGGGATCCCTCCACCTCCGTTGGCGATCACCACGAACCCCGCATCGACCAGGGCCTGCACGGCCGGGGCGTCGAGGATCTCCAACGGCTCGGGCGAGGCGACCACGCGCCGCCAGCCCTTCTCGCCCCGGTCCTCCCAGGTCTCGCCGTGCTCGACCAGCGGAGCGGCCTCCTCGGCGGTGAGGAACCGTCCGATCGGCTTGGTCGGCTTGGTGAAGCCTGGGTCGTCGAGCGAGACGAGCGTGCGCGTGACCAACGCGGCCGTACGCCGGTCCACACCGCGGCGGGCCAGCTCGGCGTCGAGCGCGTCCATGAGGATGAACCCCAACGTCGCCTGGGTCTGTGCCCCGCACCAGTCGAGCGGGACGGGAGGCACCACGGCCGCGGCCAGCTCGTTCTTGACGAGCAGGTTGCCGACCTGCGGTCCGTTGCCGTGGGTCACCACGACCTCGGCGCCGGTCTCCAGCAGCGCCGCGACCGCTGCCATCGCGACCTCTGCCGCGGCGATCTGGTCCTCGACCCGGGCGCGACCCTCGGCGTTGGTCATGGCGTTGCCGCCCAGCGCGAGGAGGACCTTCATGCGCACGAACCTAGTAGCGCCGCCCGACCGCCCCCACGGCACGTTCCGCCAACGACGCCGCCGCCCGCTGGCGAACCTTGCCAGGCCGCGGCGGGACATGTAACCGGGTGTTCATCGCACTTACCGATCGTTTGAACGTTCGGTAAGTGCGACAAACACCCGGTTACAAGTGCCTCAGGCGGCGTCGGCGAGGGCGATCTCCTCGACGGCGTCGGACTCCGGTACGACGGCCGGGCGCCGTCCGAGGAACCACACCGTGGCGGCGATCGACGCGGCAACCGCGGAGAAGAGCGCTGAGGTGAGGAAGGCCGCCCGGGCGCCGGGCAGGAACTCGCCGGGGACCGCGCCCGCGGCGTACACGGAGACGATCACCGCGACGCCGACCGCGCTGCCGAGCTGCTGGGTGGTCTGCAGCATCCCGGAGGCGCCGCCCGCGTGCTCGGGCTCGACCCCGTTGAGCACGGTCGCGGTGATCGGCATGAAGCACAACGCCCCGGCAAGACCACCGATCAGCATCGGTCCGAAGACCGCACCGAGATAGCTGCTGCCGAGCCCCACCCCGCTGAGCCAGATGTAGCCGAGCGTCAGGGCGGTCGCGCCCGTCATCACCAGTGGCATCGGACCGAAGCGCATGACCAGGCGCGGCGTGAACCGCGACATGGTGAAGATGCCCAGGCTGAACGGCAGGAACGCGAACCCGGACGCGAGCGGCCCGAAGCCGAGCACGTGCTGCACGTACTGCACCACGAGGAAGAACATCGACAGCTGCGCGCCGACGACCAGCGCCATCATCGCCAGGGCGGCGACGCGGGTGCGGTTGCCGAGCAGGGCCGGCTGGATCATCGGGTGCGCGACGCGCCGCTCGGTGGACGCGAGCAGCGCGAGCGAGAGCAGCCCGAGGGCGAAGCCGCCCAGGGTCCGGGCGGAACCCCAGCCGTGGTCGGGCGTGCCGATCAGCGCCCAGACGATCGACACCGCCCCGACGGTCGCCGTCACGGCGCCCACGACGTCGAACCGGCCGGGCCGGCGCACGGTCTCGGTCACGAAGAGCGGCGCGAGAGCCAGCACGGCCAGCCCGATCGGCACGTTGATGAACATCGCCCAGCGCCACGAGCCGATGTCGGTCAGCACGCCGCCGAGCAGGAGACCGATGGACGCGCCGCCGGAGGAGACGGCCCCGAACAGCGCCAGGGCGCGGTGCCGCTCCGCCTCGTCGCGGGCGGAGGTGGTGAGCAGGGCCAGCACGCTCGGTGCGGCCAGGGCCGCCCCGACGCCCTGGAGGGCGCGGGCGGCGACGAGCATCTCGGCGTCGGGGGCCAGGCCGCCGAGCAGGGAGGCCAGCACGAACACGGCCAGCCCGGCCTCGAAGACCCGCAGCCGGCCGAGCACGTCGCCCAACCGACCGCCGAGCAGGAGCAGCCCGCCGAAGGCCAGCGTGTAGGCGTTCAGGACCCAGCTGAGCGACGCCGGGCCGAAGCCGAGGTCGGCGTCGATGCGCGGCAGGGCGACGTTCACGACGGTCGCGTCGAGCACGAGCATCAGCTGGGCGACCAGCACGATCAGCACGCCCATGCGCGCCCGGTCGGCGGTCTCCATGCGAGAAGGAGCGAGGAAGAAGGTCACGGCAATCCGTCCTGGCCCGGCTGGTGTCCAGCATTGACGGGCCGTCGTACACTTAGTGGAGAATGACTCCGGTTACCGGATCCACCATACGGAGAGTGTCTCCGTTTAGCAAGGGGTAGGTGTGCGAGCCGACGCGAAGCGCAACCGCGACCGCATCGTGGAGGTCGCTCGTGAGGTCTTCCGCGAGCGTGGCTACGACGCGTCCCTCGACGACATCGCCAAGCGCGCAGGGGTCGGTCCGGGCACGCTGTACCGCCACTTCCCCACCCGCGACGCGCTCCTCGACGCCGTCATGCAGGTCTGGGTCGACCGCGTCACCGAGACGACCGACAAGGTCCTGACCTACGAGGGGCCGACGCGCGATTTCGTCGTGGGGTGGTTCGAGGCGTACGTCGCCCTCATCAGCCTCCACAAGGGTGGCCCGGCCAAGATCACCTCGGCCATGGGCGTCGAGGACTCCCCCATCGCCACCAAGACCCGCATCCTGCTCGGCGCCACCCAGCGGATCGTCGACCACCTGCGGGCCGAGGGCGCGCTGCGCGACGACGTCGACGCCCTGCAGCTGTGCCGGCTCGCGGGCGGGGTCGCGGTGGTCGCCGACCAGGGCGGGCTCCCGCCCGAGGCCGTCCGGCCGATGCTCGAGATCCTCGCCGACGGCGTGCTGCGCTGACCGTCGGCGCCGGGCCCCGGCGGGTACCGTCGAGGAGCATGAGGGCCGCGCTCACCCCCCTCGCCGGGCTCGCCGCCGCGGTGACGCTGCTGGCCGGCGCGCCGGCTGGAGCGATGCCGGTGCGGGAGGTCACGGCCGCCCCCGCACCCACGGTGCCGTCGACGGACGGGCGCCCGCGCGAGGCGCTGCTCTCGGTCCCGGCACTGGGTGTCTCCGGGCTGCGCGTCGTCCCGTACGTCGGCACGCCGGACGACGCGCCGGGCACCGAGATCCAGGACCGCGGGTCCGCCGCCGCGCCGCACGGGAGCGGCGGCCTGGTCGGCCCGGGTGGTGTCGGCAACTACCTCGTCACCGGGCACCGGTCGTCGTCGACGGCGCCCTTCCGCGCGCTGCCGTCGCTGCGCGTGGGAGCCCGCATCGTCGTCGTCACCGACCGCCACCGGCTGGTCTACGAGGTCGTGGGGACGCGCCGGACGTCGTTCCGGTCCGAGCGCTCGCTGCGGGAGCAGTCGGCCGCCGTGCCGGGTCGTCCCGGGCAGACGCCGACGCGCGCGATGATCACCCTCTCGACGTGCGCGACGTTCGAGGACCATGCCGCCGGCAACTACTGGTCCGACGAGTTCCACAACCCCGAGCACCGGATCGAGAAGATCGGCGTGCTGCGGTCCGTACGACCCCTCTGAGGCGTCAGTCCGGCTGCACGAACTCGACCGACGCGAGGATGCCGGCGAGCTCGTCGCGCATCGCCTGCGGCGGGGAGCCCACCTCGTTGGCGACGACGACGTAGGTCAACCCCTCGACGTCGACGACGTAGACGTCGAGATCGCCCCGGAGTCCGACGCCGCCGTTGGTGTCCGTGCCGAACAGCTGGGAGTCTCGTGCGCACGCCTGCTGGGCGGCGTCCGGGGTGAGCCGGATGAGGGTCGAGGGGTGTCCGAAGAGACCACTGCCACCGGCCCGGTCGACCGTCGCCTCGTAGCCGGGGATGTCCCGCACGGCCCGGATGGTCTGGTGGTAGGTCATCTCGATCCCGGTGGCTCCGACGGTCGGCTGGCAGCGCTCGGTGGCGACCCCCTGCACGTCGAGCACCGTCACGCCCACGACCCAGGTGCTGCGCGCGAGTGCCTCCTCGTTGCTGTCGCCTGCGCGGTGGCCGTCGAACCGGTTGGGACCCTCCCAGGAGTTCCACCCGTCCGGCACCGTCAGCAGCACGGTGGGCTCGGTGCCGTCCCGCGACGGAGTCAGCTCGTAGGTCCCCGCCTCGAGGTCCTGCATCTGCGCGCCGGGGTAGACGGTGTACGGCTCCGAGCGCGGCGTCGCCGGCTGCGGCGCGTCGGTCGAGCGGTCCTGGAACAGGAAGACCCCCGCCGTCGCGACCACCGCCGCGGCGCCGACGACGGCGACCTGGCGACGGAGCCGGAGCGCGCGTCCGCGCCGCTGGAGCGAGCCCAGGTCGGGCAGGTCGACGAGCTCCTCGGCCTCCCGGCCGAGGTCACGCAGCCTCTGCTCACTCATGGTCGTCCTCCTTCGACGTCGTCAACGTCCCCCAACAGCACAGCCAGGGCGTCGCGGCCGCGCGAAAGGCGCGACTTCACGGTTCCCTCGGCGATCCCGAGCTCCTCGGCGATCTGGTGCACCTGGCGGTCGGCGAAGTAGTGCAGCACCAGGACGACACGTTGGTTCTCCGGCAGCCGCCGCAGGGCGTCGACGACCTCGATGTTCGCATCGATGCCCGGCAGGTCAGGTGCTTCCACCAGGCGGTGCTTGATGCGCGCGAAGTTGCGCATCTTCCGCCAGCGGTTGCGGTACAGGTTGACGGCGGTGGTGCGCAGCCACGCCTCTGGGTTGTCCACCCGGGTGAACCTCGGCCCCGCGGCGTACGCCCGGACGAACGCCTCCTGCACCAGGTCCTCGGCCTCGGAGGCGTTGCCCACGATCCCGTAGAGCTGGACCACGAGCTTGCGGTAGGACGCGGCGAACACCTGCGCCACGTCGACGCCTGCGAGCGCGGTCTGCTGCTCCGGGCCCGCGACCAGCGTGTCCCACTCGGGCATGGGTCCCTCCTTCGGCCGCCTTCGAGGCAGACGACCCGTGAGGACTCCCATGGGTTCCATGGTCGCGCCATGAATCTCCCCGCGTCACTCCCTGACCGGCCCCCGAACGGTCTAGCGACCGCCGGCGACCCGCAGGGTGGTGCCGGTGACGTAGGACGCCTGGTCGCTCATCAACCAGCCGATGGCGTCCGCGACCTCGGCGGGTTCGCCGACCCGGCCGAGCGGGACGAGCGGCCCGACCCGGTCGAGCCGGCCGGGCTCGCCGGCGTCGGCGTGGATGGTCGTCCGGACGATGCCGGGCGCCACGCCGACGACCCGGATGCTCTCGCCGGCCACCTCGATCGCCAGACCGGTGGTCAGGGCGTCGAGGCCGGCCTTCGCCGCGGCGTACTGGACGTACTCGTGCGGGGCACCGAGGGTCGCGGCGCCCGACGAGACGTTCACGACGACGCCGCCCGAACCGCCCCGGCCGGTGCTCATCAGCCGGACCGCGGCGCGGGCGCAGAGGATGGCCGCGGTGAGGTTCAGGTCGACGGTGCGGCGCACCACGTCGGGCGAGGCCTCGGCGAGCGGGCCGATGCCGAGGGTGGCGCCGGCGTTGTTGACCAGGCCGGTGACCGTGCCCAGCTCGGCCGCCCGGCCGAACAGCAGGTCGACACCAGCGTCGGTCGTGAGGTCGGCCTGCACCAGGTTCACGTCGCGCCCGTGCTCGCGCACGGCCCTCGCGGTCGACTCGGCCGCGTCGTCGTCGGACGCGTAACCCAGCACCAGGTCGTGCCCGTCGCGGGCGAGGCGGTGGGCAGTCGCGGCGCCGATGCCGCGGGTCCCGCCGGTGATGACGGTGAGCATGCCGGGACCCTACGGTCGACCGGGCAGCGCCCGCAGGGGCAGGGTGCCTGCGGGCAGGCCGGGCGCGTCGTAGTAGGCGAACATCGTCCGCAGGCCGTCCGGCACGTCACCGGCGTCGACCCGGGCGGCCGTCGTGCCGGCCTCGGCGGCGAGGTCGGCGACGCTGCAGGAGCGGGTGGCCACGAGCAGTCCTGGTGAGAGGAACGCCTGACGCGGACCAGTCCGGCAGGACTAAATACGCGACAAAGCGCCGCCGAAGCGCCATCCTGTTGCCACCGTTTCGAGCAAGGGGGGAATCCATGCGGAGCGCATACCGGATCCTGGCGATCATCATCGCCGTCGAAGTCGTCATCCAGGCCATGGCGATGGTCTTCGCGGTTGCCGGACTCGGCATCTGGGTCGACGAGGGAGGCGTGCTCGACAAGGCTGCCTTCGAGTCCGAGGACCTCAGCTTCACCGGCGTCGGAGGCTTCATCATCCACGGCATCAACGGGATGATGATCATCCCGCTGCTCGGGCTCGTGCTCCTGGTGGTCTCCTTCTTCGCCAAGCTGCCCGGCGGCGTGAAGGTCGCCGCGCTCGTGCTCGGGGCGATCGTCGTGCAGGTCCTCCTCGGCGTCTTCGGCCACGAGTCGGCGTACATCGGGGCCCTGCACGGCCTCAACGCCTTCATCCTGTTCGGCTCGGCCGTCTACGCAGCCCGGCTCGCCCGGACGGCCGGCGTGGAGACGCCGACCACCGCAGTCGCTGCGTGACGGAGTACGTCAAGGCGCACCTGCGGCAGATCGTCGCGATCGCGGCGACGCTGGTCATCGTCGTGCCGCTGGCCTGGATGTGGCAGGCCAGCCGGATGCCGGGGTCGTACTCGGTGATGGACATGGGGTACGTCGACGCGGGCGGTGGCCCCGTGTCCAGTACCGGTCACCACGGAGACCACGCGGGCACCATCAGCGTCTCCGACCTGGTCGAGGACACCGACCGCGCCGCCGACGTGGTGGTCGAGCTGACGGCCAACCAGGGCACGGTCACGCTCGCGTCGGGCCGCAAGGTCGAGGGCTACACCTTCAACGGCACCTCACCCGGTCCGACGATCGAGGCGACCGAGGGTGACCTGCTCGAGGTCCGCGTGCACAACGAGGACGTCGACGACGGCATCAGCGTGCACTGGCACGGGGTCGACGTCCCGAACGCCGAGGACGGCGTCGCCGGAGTCACCCAGGACGCCATCGGCGTCGGCGAGGACCACGTCTACCGGTTCGTCGTCGACGACCCCGGCAGCTACTGGTACCACTCCCACCAGATGTCGCACGAGCAGGTCATCCGCGGCCTCTTCGGAGGGCTGGTGGTGAAGCCCGCCGAGGCCGACAGTCGCGCCGACGTCCTGGCCGTCACGCACACCTACGGCGGCACCCGGACCCTCAACGGCGAGGAGGGCGACGTCGCCGTCGACGCGTCCCCGGGCCAGGTGGCCCGGATCCGGGTGGTGAACACCGACAACGGCGCGGTGCGGGTGTGGACGGACGCGCCGTACCAGGTCCTCGCCGTCGACGGCCGCGATGTCAACCGGCCGACGGAGGTGGTCGGACGTCGCGTCGCCGTGCCGGCCGGGGGGCGGTATGACCTCGAGGTCGAGGCGCCCGCGCGCATCGAGATCGGTGGCTCGACCGCGATCGTGCTCGGTGAGGACCCCGGAGCCGTCGACCAGCCGGGCGTCGACCTCGACATGCTGTCGTACGGTCAGCCGGCGACGCTGCCCTTCGACCCGACCGAGCCCGACCGCATCTTCGACTACTCGATGGGGCGCCGACCGGGTTTCGTCGACGGCAAGCCCGGCATGTGGTGGTCCATCAACGGCCACCTCTGGCCGGACGTGCCGATGTACCTCGTCGACGAGGGCGACGTCGTGCTCTTCCGGATCGAGAACCACAGCGGCGAGGTGCACCCCATGCACCTCCACGGCCACCACGCGGTGGTCGTCTCCCGCGACGGCGAGCCCGCCACCGGCAGCCCCTGGTGGGTCGACTCGGTCGACGTCGAGAACGACGAGACCGTCGAGATCGCGTTCGTCGCCGACAACCCGGGAATCTGGATGGACCACTGCCACAACCTCAAGCACGCGGCCCAGGGGCTCGTCGCCCACCTGATGTACAGCGGCGTGACGGTTCCCTACCGGCTCGGCGGCGACTCCGGCAACGAGCCGGAGTAGCGCTCGGCCTGCTGCCGGTGCAGCGCGAAGACCTCCTCCTCCAGCTCGACGAACGGTCCGCGGACCTCGACGCCGGGGGCGATCTCGTTGATCGCGAGGGGTAGCACCGGCGAGTTCGGGAGACCCCAAGCCGTCCGCCAGGCGACCAGCTGGGCAGAGGACCCGGCGTACACGATCGGCCCCAGCCCCACCCAGGCGTGCGCCGCCGAGCACATCGGGCAGTGTTCGCCGGAGGTGTAGACGGTGGAGGCGGCGCGTTGGGCGGCCGTCAGGTGGGACGCCGACCATCGGGCCACCTCGAGCTCGGGGTGCCGGGTCTCGTCGCCGTCCTGGACCCGGTTGCGGTCCTCGAACCGCACCTCGCCCGTGGCGTCGACCAGGAGCGACCCGAACGGCTCGTCGCCGGCCTCGAGCGCCTCGCGGGCCAGCTCGACGCAGCGGCGGAGGAAGCCCAGGTCGGTCTCGCGGGTCACTCCCGCTCGGCCCGCAGGCTCGGCGGCGACGGCTTCGGGCGGCGCGGCTCGCGGACGCCGGCGAGACCACCGTCGTCGGGACCGCCCGCCGGGTTGCCGGTCAGCACGGTCGAGCGCCGTCGCAGCCCCTTCCGGGTGACGATGGCGAGCTGCATCCCGGGGGTGCCGCCGCTCTCGACGTGCTCGCGCATCACCCGCTCGTACGCCGCGTGCCCCGACCTGGCGCGGACCGTGCGGCGCACGTGCAGCCTCGGCTGGATGCGGACGTCGACGTCGTACCTGGCCATGTCTCCATCATGCGCCTGCGGGTCAACCCAGGACGTCGACCGCCGCATGCGGCTCCCCGTCGGCGAGCCGCGCGTACCCCGGCCCACGATCGAAGAACGCCTCGCTCGCGGCCGGTCGCCCGGCCCGCTCCGCGGCGGTCGCGTCGGCGTCGTACCCGAGGCTGTCGTCGTCGAGGGAGCCGGTGAGGACCACCCCGTACGCCGTCAGCGCGGCGTCCGGCGACACCTTGCGCCAGACGACGTCGCGCACGACGAGCGACGGGTCGCGCACGAGCGGGTCGCCCCAGCCGCCGCCGCCCGTGGTGCGGATGCGGATCACCTCGCCGGCCGCGACCGGCTCGTCGTCGGCGAGGGCGTCGACCTCGCGCTCGGCCGGGCCGCCGGGGTCGATGGTGACCTGGAACGGCTGGCCGGCGAGGCCACCGCGCACGCCCCAGCAGGCCAGGATCGACCGGTCCGCGATGGACATGAAGTGGGCGTCCTTGAGCATCCGGATGTGCTTCTCGTACCCCAGCCCGCCGCGGTACTCCCCGGCCCCGCCGGAGTCCATGGCCAGGCCCAGCGACTCGACCCGGAACGGGAACCGCGCCTCGGTGAACTCCGTCGGCAGGTTCCGCGAGTCGGGCACGACGTGGATGGTGTCCTCGCCGTCGGCGTAGTAGCGCCCCCCGGAGCCGCCGCCGAGAACCTCGCGCATGAGGTACGAGCGACCGTCGAGGTCCTCGCCGTACACGCCGGTGTAGCGGATCGTCTCCTGGTCGGCCGGCATCCGGCCGTCGACCGCCTTGGCGACCACGCCGGCGAGCACGCCGAGCAGCCGCAGGATCACGAACGTGCGCGCGTTGGTCGGCGCCGGGAAGACCGGCGTCAGCAGCGTGCCGGGCTCGGGGAACCGCATCTCGATCAGCGGCACGACGCCCTCGTTGACGTCGAGCTCGGCCATCCGCTCGGGGGTGTCGGCGAGGTTGCGCAGGATCGGGGCCAGCCACTTCTTGAGGAACACGCCGTCGCTGTAGTCGCCGCAGTGGTTGATCGGCCCCTTCGCCTGCGGTCCGGTGCCGTCGAAGTCCAGGATCAGCCGCTCGCCGTCCGGGTCGTCGGCGGCCGTCCGCGTCAGGGTGATCCGCTGGGTGTGCAGCATCGGCTCGTCGACGCCGTCGTGCTCGGCGTAGTCCTCCCACACCCACGAGCCGACGGGGATCTTGGCGAGGATCTCGCGCCGGTACGTCGTGGTGGTGCGGTCGATGATCGCGTCGAAGCACGACTCCACCGTCTCCACGCCGTAGCGGTCGAACAGCTCACCCAGCCGTCGCGCGCCCATCAGGCAGGCGGAGCACTCGGCGTCGAGGTCGGCGGCCAGGCTCTCGGGCATCCGGGAGTTGCGGGTCATGATCGACAGCGCCGCCTTGTTCGGCACGCCGGCGTCCCACAGCCGGATCGGCGGGACCATCAGGCCCTCCTCGAACACGCTGGTCGCGTGGCTGGGCATCGACCCGGGAACCGCGCCGCCGATGTCGTCGTGGTGGCCGAAGGCCTGCACGAACGCCACCACCCTGTGCTCACCATTGGCCGCGCTGAAGACCGGCACCGTGACGCAGAGGTCGGGCAGGTGGCCGATCCCGCCCTCGGAGCGGTACACGTCGTTGTGGAAGAAGACGTCCCCCTCGCGCATCCCGTCGATCGGGAAGTCACGGGCGACGGGGTGGACGAGGGCGGAGTACGAGCGGCCGGTCAGCTTCCGCAGCAGCCGGTCGTGGATGCCCGCGCGGAAGTCGTGGGCGTCGCGGATCATCGGGCTACGGCTCGTGCGCGCGATGGCGGTCTCGACCTCCATCTCCACGCTGGCCAGCGAGCCCTGCACGATCTCGACCAGGACAGGGTCGGCGCTCGCCCCCGCGTCCGCAGTCAGTGGCCCGAACGGGAACTGGGTGGGTGCGCGCCGGCTCATCCTTCACTCCTGGTGACGATGAGGTTGAGGTACTCGTCCACCCGGACCTCGAACCCTGGATGGATCGGCACGGTCGAGCCGAACTCCTCGACGATCACCGGTCCGGGCACGCTCGCACCCGGAGCGAGGCTGTCGCGCTGGACCACCGGGGTCTCGACGTATCCGACCCCCGCGTCGAAGCACACGGGCCGTGCCTCGCCGCCGCTGGTCGAGGAAGGCGCACCAGCGCCTGTCACGAGACCTTCGGAGGCCCGGATCTCCGGCCGCGTGATCGGCCCGATGCCGGACACCCGCAGGTTCACCCACTCCACCTGCTGCGAGGCGTCGCCCGAGAAGTCGTAGCCGTAGAGCACGCGGTGCTCGGCGTGGAAGGCGTCGGCCGCGGCCTCCAGCGCGGCGTCGTCGAGGTCTCCCTCGGGGACGGGGACGCGTACCTCGAAGGCCTGACCGAAGTATCTGAGGTCGGCGGTGCGCTGGAACACGTGCTGCTCCGGCGCGAACCCCTCCACGGCCAGCGCGTCGGCCGCCTGCCGCGTGAGGACGTCGTACGCCGCCGACACGACGCCGGCGTCGAGACGCTCGGCGAGCGAGACGTGCGTCTGCACGTAGTCGTTCTTCACGTCGACCGTCAGCAGCCCGAACGCGGAGACGTTGCCAGGGTTCGGCGGGACGAGCACGGTCGGGATGGCGAGGATGTCCATCAGCCGGCACAGCAGCAGCGACCCCGAGCCGCCGAACGTGGTGAGCGTGAAGTCCCGGACGTCGAGGCCGCGCTTGACCGTGACCTGGCGGAGAGCGTTCGCCTGGTTCCACGCGGAGATCTCCAGCACGCCGGTCGCGCACGCCTCGGGACCGAGGCCGAGCTTGCCGGCCAGCGTCTCGACGCCGGCGCGGGCGGCGTCGACGTCGAGGGGGATCTCCCCGCCGAGCAGGTGCGGGGGGATCCGGCCCAGCACCACGTGCGCGTCGGTGATGGTCACCTCGGTTCCCCCCTTGGCGTAGCAGAGGGGCCCGGGGTCGGCGCCGGCCGACTGCGGGCCGACCTTGAGGGTGCCCTCCGGCGAGAGCCACGCGATCGAGCCCCCTCCCGCGCCGACGGTGACGACGTCGATCATCGGGATCTTCGAGGGGTACGCGCCCACCGAGCCCTCGGTGGTCAGCGTCGGCACGCCGTCGATGACGACCGAGACGTCGGTGGACGTGCCGCCGCCGTCGCTGGTGAGCACCCGGTCGAACCCGGCGACCTGGGCGATCAGCGCGGCACCGAGCGCGCCGGCCGCGGGGCCGGACAGCACGGTGGTGATCGGCTGGTGCACGACCTCGTCGGCGGAGAGCACGCCGCCGTTGGACTTCATCACGTAGAAGGGGACGCGCCGGTCGCCGGCGTACGCGGCCAGCCGGCCCTTGATGTTCGTGACGTACGCCGAGAGCCGCGGCTTGACGGCCGCGTCGACGAGCGTGGTCATCGCGCGTTCGTACTCGCGGTACTCACGCAGCACCTCGCTCGACAGGGACACGACGGCGTCGGGATGCACCTCGGCGAGCACCGCCCGCATCCGCTCCTCGTGCGCGGGGTTGGCGTACGCGTGCAGGAAGCAGACGCCCAGGGTGGTGATGCCCTGGGCCTTGAACCAGCGCGCGACCGCGCGGGCGCCGTCCTCGTCGAAGGGCCGCACCTCGGCGCCGGTGAAGTCGAGCCGGCCGCCGACGCCCTTGACCAGGTCCCGCGGGACGATCCGGGGAGGCTTCACCCAGAAGTACGAGTTGCCGTAGCCGTCGGGCACCGACTGGCGGGCGATCTCGAGCATCGCCTCGTAGCCCTCGGTGGTGATGTAGCCCAGGGCGTCGACCTTGCCCTCGAGCAGCTGGTTGGTGGCGACCGTGGTGCCGTGGCTGACCGCGCTGATCGCGTCGCCGTCGCCCTCGGGGAGACCCAGCAGCCCGAGCACCTTGTCGATGCCGGCCATGAACCCGTCGGCCGGGTTGCGCGGCGTCGAGGGCGTCTTGGTGGTGACGAGCTCGCCGGAGCCCTCGTCGAAGGCGACGACGTCGGTGAAGGTGCCACCGGTGTCGATGCCGATCCGGATCCTGCGCGTCATGCCGCCAGTCTTGCCCGGCCCGATGGGAGCGGCGACGGCTAAACCTGCCCAGTGAGACGTCGTACGTTGGCGAGAGTCGCCGGTCAGTTCTCGTTGGCGCGCTCGTTGTAGACGCCGGCTGGCTCCTGACCGGAGAGCTTCTGGATCGCGGCCATGATCTCGTCGGTCACCTCGCGGCGGGCGCGGCCGAGCGGCACGCCGTCGCCGCGGCCGGTGAAGTCGAGGGGCTCGCCGAACGAGATGGTGACGCGGGCGATCTTCGGGAACCTCGACCCGACCGGCTGGATCTTGTCGGTGTCCTTGAGCCCGACCGGCACCACGGGCACCCCTGCCGTGAGGGCGAGGTGCGCGACACCGGTACGGCCGCGGTAGAGGCGGCCGTCGCGCGAGCGGCTGCCCTCCGGGTAGATGCCGAAGGCCTCGCCGCGGCCGAGCACCTCCAGCGCGGTCTCCAGGGACTCGATCGCGGCCTGGGTGTCGTCACGGTCGACGGGGAGCATGCCGAGACCCTCGAACCACATGCGCTGCAGGGTGCCGCGGACGCCACGCCCGTTGAAGTAGTCGGCCTTGGCGAGGAAGGCGACCTCGCGCGGCGCGACGACCGGGATGACGACGCTGTCGAAGAAGCTGAGGTGGTTGCTGGCCAGGAGCACCCCGCCGGTGCGGGGGACGTGCTCGATCCCGAACACCCGAGGGCGCCACACCGCCTTGGCCAACGGGGGGACCACCCGTTGCATCACGTCGAAGAACACCGGCCAATTGTGACGCCGGTCAAGCGTGAGTCACGAAGGGGGCCACAGGACGTCGGCGCGGCTGTAGTGGCCGGCGACGTCGAACCACCTCTTGGCCCGCAGCGTCGCGCGCAGGTCGCAGTCGGCGACCACGATGCCCTCCGCGTCGTAGAGCGGGCCGCCGATCACGTCGCCCGACGCCGGCGCGACGATGGCGGCCCCGCCGCGACCGAGCACCTCGTGGTCGGGCAACGGCCACGGGAAGTCGCCGGGGAATGCCGTACGAGGGATGTACTGCGGCACCGACACGACGTACGCCCCCGCCTCGATGGCGACGTGCCGGACGGTGGCCAGCCACCCGTCCGAGTCGTCGGCCGTCGGGGCGAGCCAGATCTGCGGCCCGCCCTGGTAGACCGCCCACCGCGCGAGCGGCATCCGGTTCTCCCAGCAGATCAGCCCACCGAGCCGGCCGATCGGCGTCTGCGTGACGACGAGGTCGTCGCCGGCGCCGACGCCGTGGAAGAGCCGCTCGTGGTGGGTGGGCATCAGCTTGCGGTGCCGCGACAGGAGACCGTCGGGGCCGAGCAGCAGCAGCGAGTTGTAGACCGAGCCGGGGCGGTCGTCCTCGCGCTCGTTCACCCCGATGGCGACGTGCACGTCGTGCTCGCGGCAGGCCTCCACGAGGGTGGCGACCTCGGGTCCGTCGACGGCGACCGAGCTGCCCCAGAACCGTTCCCAGAACTCGTCGCCCTGCGATCCCGACGCCGGCAGGTGCGCCCAGGCGTACGACGGGTAGAGCGACAGGAACGTCTCCGGGAAGACGACCAGCTGGGCGCCCTGGGCGGCCGCCTCGGCGATCAGGCCGACGGCCTTCGCGACGCTGGCGTCGAGGTCGAGGATCACGGGCGTGGCCTGGACGGCGGCCACGCGGACCACCGGGAGCTCGGACATGTGCGTCAGGCTAGACCCCTGAAATAGGTGAAAGGCCCTCGTGAGTATGAGTCACAAGGGCCCTTCGGTGTGATCGGTACCGGTGACGCTTCCGATCGATCGATCGTCCGCTCCGGCTCCAACGGCTTCGTCACCCTGCCGCCGCCGCAGCTTGCGCCGCGGTGTGAACCTTTGCTTCTGTCCGATCCCGCTCTTCCCGGAGGAAGTGCGTAGGAGAGTTCTATGTCCTGCGCTGCCACCCGCGCAAGAGGAAACCCCAAGAAAACAAAGGAAATCTCGCCGTTGGGCGTGTCCTCCACAGAAGCGCGTAGGTCGTCCACAGCCGGAAGCAGGTCCTCCACAGATCGTCGCGTGGGCTGTGGAGTCAGCGCACCGCGACGGTGTCGCCGACCGCGAGCGACCCCGGGGCGACGACGTCGGCGTAGACGGCGACACACAGCTCTCGGGCGCCGCCCAGCGCCTTGAGCCAGGGGGTCGTGGTGGCGACGCCGTCCTGAGCCAGGTCGATGGTGCGGCAGCGCTCGACCCGCTCGACGACTGCGAGGAGGACGCCGCCGATCGCGACCTCGTGGCCGACCCACCCCTCCTCCTCGAAGGGCTCGGCCGTCTCGACGATCAGGTTGGTGCGCAGCCGACGCCGGTCGGCATCGACGCCGAGCTCGCGGGCGCACCACTCGAGGGTGGCGGTGCCGACGACGGAGACCGAGCGCGCATCGAAGTGCGACGTCCCGTTCTCGAGGAGCACCCGGACCGGGTCGCCGAAGCGGCCGGACAGCTCGTCGTCCAGCGCCGCGTCGCCGGCGGCCCACTGGTCACTCCCCTGGGCGTCGTCACGGGCGACCCGGACCGTCCCGTCGGACGCCGTGACGGCGCCGTACCGGAACACCTCGTCGCGGCGGCGGAACCGCCTGCTGTCCTTGCCCGCCGCGAACCGGCCGTCCGCGTCGACGACGGCGTAGGCCCGGTCACCGACCAGTCCGCGGGCGTCGACGTCGACGCGGTCGAGCGCCTCCCCGGCCATCGACTTCACGGGGTAGCGGCGGATCTCGAGGACGGTGGCAGGCACGTGACCAGGCTACGGGCGAGGTCGCCTGAAATAGGTGAGAGGCCCCGGCAGTATGAGTGCCAGGGCCTCTCGTTGACCGCCGTGGTGACCCAGCGATCGCCTCACTCCAGATCCGGTCCCGGCCCCGATGTCACCCTCGGACCGCGGCGGGCAAGCCCGCCGTGTGGACCCTCACCTTCGTGAGACCCGAGCCTCCCGGAGGAAGCTCGTGAGGAGAGTTCTACGGGGTGGCGAGAGGGCCGCGCAAGGGGGAATCCCCAACTATTTCGGGGAATTCTCCACCCTCCACAGTCTTCGGCGTGTCGTCCACAGGTACGGCGGGTTCATCCACAGATCGGGGTCGGGCCTGTGGAGATCAGCCGAGCCCGAGGACCTCGACGGCCGCCGCCACCTCGAGCAGGAAGCGGTCGGCGCCGTGCGTCGCGACGAGCTGGACGCCGACCGGGAGACCGTCGCCGGTCCGCCCCGCGGGGACCGAGATCGCCGGGCACCCGGTGACCGTGACCAGGTACGCCGACCGCATCCAGTCGAGGTACGTCGCCATCGGCTTGCCGTTGATCTCGGCGGGGTACTCCTGGTCGGCCGGGAACGGCGGCACCTGGCTCGTGGGCAGCAGCAGGACGTCGTACGACTCGAAGAACACGCGTGCGGTCTCGCCGAGGGCGGTGAGCTGGTGGTAGGCGCGGGCGACGTCGGCGCCGGCCAACCCCTCGCCGGCGCGGATGTTGTCGGCCAGCGACGGCTTGAACTCGTCGGGGTGCTCGGCGAGGAGGTCCCCGAAGCCGGCCTGGAACGTCCACGCGCGCAGCGTGCGGAAGGTGTCCTCACCGAGGGCGAGATCAGGCTCCCCGGCCACGACCCGGGCGCCGGCCGCGGCCATGGCGGCCGCCGTCGCCTCGACCACCGCCGCCACCTCCGCGTCGACCTCGATGAGGCCGCCGAGGTCGGTCGACACCGCCACCCGCAGGCCGCGGAGCGAGCCCAGGACGGGCGGCGCGAACCTCGCACCCGGGTCACCGAGCGCCAGCGGGACGCGAGGGTCAGGCCCGGCGAGCACCGAGAGCAGCAGCGCCAGGTCGTCGACGTTGCGGGCCATCGGCCCGGAGGTCCCCAGCGCCTCCCACTGGTTCTCCGAGGGCCACGCCGGCACGCGTCCGCGGCTCGGCCGAAGCCCGTACACCCCGCAGAACGACGCCGGGTTGCGCAGGCTGCCACCCATGTCGGAGCCCTCCGCGAGCGGCACCATCCCGGATGCCAGCGCGCACGCCGCGCCCCCGCTGGACCCTCCCGCGCTGCGGGTCGGGTCCACCGGGTTGCGGGTGGTACCGAAGATCGTGTTGAACGTGTGGCTGCCGGCCGCGAACTCGGGCACGTTCGTCTTCCCGATCGGCACCGCCCCCGCCCGCCGGATCCGCTCGACGACCAGCTCGTCGCGGGCGGGGACGTTGTCGGCCAGCAGCGGGGATCCGTACGTCGTCAGCCACCCGGCCACGTCGTGGGTGTCCTTGAACGCCCACGGCAGGCCGTGCAGCGGCCCGCGCTCGTCGTACGGCGTCCGGTCGGCCTCGCTCGCCCCGTCGCGGGCGCGCTCCTCGTCGAGGGAGACGATCGCGTTCAGCTCGTGGTTGCGCTCGGAGATACGGGCGAGATGGAGGTCCATCAGCTCCGAGCAGGAGATCTCCCGGCTGTTCAGCGCCGCCAGCATCTGGCGGGCCGTGGAGCTGGTGGTCAGGTCGGTCACTGGTCAGGCTCTTCCCGCAGTTGTCAGGGGTTGCAACACCTGACATCTGCTGGAGTACCCGGATATCCGGGTACTCATCCACGTCACCGCCGCCGCCCGACCTGGGCGCCGGCGACGACGCCGAGGAGGACGAGGCCGGCACCGACGGCGATGCCCTTGACGAAGTCCGCCTGCGAGGAGACGCCCGAGGACGGGGGTGCGGTGAAGTCCTGGCCGGCGACGGGGG
>JAICRP010000246.1 GCA_025966445.1 Nocardioides sp. | reverse complement strand
GAGGGCGAACGCCGTCCGACCCCCGAGGAAGTCGGGCACGAACGGCAGCGCGACGTGGGTCTCGACCCGCACCGTGATCACGGCCCCGCCGACGTGGCAGTCGGCCAGGTTCCCGCACGAGACGTCGAGCCGCCACGGGGTGTCGCCGAGGCCCTGGTCGGCCATCGCGACCGCCGCGGCGGCCGTCGCCTGCTGCTTGCCCGAGACGTCGTCGGGAGCGAGGGCGTACGCGCGGCCGGCGGACCGCGCCGCGGCGGTCACCCCGAACGCGCCTCGCTGCACCTCGAACACCGACAGCACGATCCACACCATCGGGATCAGCAGCAGGATGCCGAGCCAGACGACCTCGACGATGGCCGACCCGAGCTCTGTCCGCCGCCTCACCGCTGCTCCTCGATCGCGTGCCCGGTCACGGTGAGCTCGACGGCCGGACCGCCGATGCCCAACGCCGGCACCACGACGTGGACGACCACCTCGACACCCGGGGCGCCGTGGACCATCACCGGACCGGCCCGGACGTCCTCGGCGAACCTGGCGGCGAGCGCGCCCTCGATCTGGGCGCGGGTCCGCGCGGCGCCGTCATCCGGGGTGCGGTCGAGCGTGGCGGCGTACCGGGCTCCCTCGGACGCGGCAGCGGCCAGGGTGTTGCGCACGAGCAGCACGAGGGCGAGCTGGAGGATGCCGAGGAACACCGGCACCAGCACGACCAGGACGAGCACGAAGTCGACCACCGCAGCCCCGCGCGAGCCGCGCGCCCGCAGGGATCGCAGCCGGTTCAACGGCTCAGTTCTTCACCGAGTCGAGGGCGTCCTTGAGCATCTGCCGGAGCTGGTCGTCGGCCAGGCCCCAGATCGCCATCACCAGCCCGGCGGTCATCACGGTGACGAGCACCCAGCCGGGTACGTCGCCCCGCTCGTCGCGCCGCGCCAACGGGCGGACGAGCAGCAGGAGGAACGGCTCCTTCATGGTTTCCCCTTTCACGGGATGGTCAGGCTCAGGCCGATCACGCCCGGGAAGAACGCGAACAGCACGGTCACGGGGAGCACCAGGAAGACGACAGGCACCATCATGAAGACCTCCTTGCGGGCGGCCGTCTCGATGAGTTCGCGCCGAGAGGCTTCGCGTACGTCGGCCGCCTGGGCGTGCAGGACGTCGGCGAGCGGCGTGCCGCGTTCGACGGCCACGGCCACGCCCTGCGCGAAGCGGGCGACCACGGGGACGCCCGTGCGGGCGGCCAGGTCGTCGAAGGCCGGCGCGACCGGCTCACCGGTCCGTACGGCGGCCAGCACCCGACCCAGGTCGGCGGAGAGCTCGCCGTGGCTGCGGCGGCAGACCCGGTCCAGCGCCGCGACCGGACCCTCCCCCGCCGCCACGGCCAGCGACAGCAGCTCGGCGATGGTCGGGAACTCGGCGAGGATCCGCCGTTCGCGCTGCTTGACCTGGGACGACAGGTGGTTGTCGCGGAGGATGACGCCGGAGGCGAAGCCGATCGCGCACAGCAGCACCGACGACAGCACCCCACCGTCGCCGCCGAGCGTGCGGAGCAGGGCGTACGCCGCGGCAGCGCCGAACCCGACCAGCCCCCACACCACCTGCTCGACGCGGAGCTCCTGGACGGACTTGTCGAGGCCCGCGCGGTCGAGTCGGCGGCGGACGGAGGTCGCCCCGCCCAGGACCGCCTCGACCCCATCGGCCGCCGAGCGCAGGAACGGTCCGAACACGCCGACCAGGGCCGACGCACTTCCCGAGGGCGGGGTGCGCAGGTCCGGAGGTCGGCCGACCTGCGGGAGGTCGCGGACGTACGGCAGCACGCGGACGGCGAGCTGGGGCTTGCGGATCACGAGCACGCGCGAGACCACGAGGAGCAGCCCGCCCGCGGCCACCGCGCCGAGCAGGGCACCCCAGAGCGTCAGGCTCACCGCAGGATCCGCCGCTCGACGGGCAACCGGCCGATGCGCATCATCAGCCAGTAGGCCGCCACGCAGAGCGCGGCGCCGACCGCGAGGACCACCACGCCCGCGGGCGAGGCGTAGCGATGGATCACGTCGGACTGGAAGGACATGATCAGCAGCACCAGCCACGGGGCGGCGACCGCCAGACGAGCGCCGTTCACGGTCCAGGCCTGTCGCGACTCCATCTCCGATCGGGTACGGGCGTCGTCGCGCAGGTAGCCCGACAGGTTGCGCAGCAGCCTGCCGAGCTCGCCGCCGCCGACCTCACGGGCGATCCGGAGTCCCTCGACCACGCGGTCGCCGACCGGGTCGGCCAGCTCGTCCTTCAGCCGGTCGAGGCACTCGCCGAAGCGGCCCGTGACCTGGTAGTCGAGGGCGAACCCGTCGAACGCCGGCCGCAAGGGCTCCGGCCCGCGCACGGCCAGCGCGGCCAGTGCGTCGGGCAACGACATGCCGGCCCGGACCGCCGAGGCCAGGTTGTCGACGGCCTCGGGCCACACCTCCGCGAACTCCCGCAAGCGTCGTCGGGCCCGGGCGGTGACCACCGCGAAGGGGAGGTACGCGGCCATCGCGCCGAACGCCAGCGCGACCGGCGGTGTGCCCGACACGACCTGGACCATCAGCGCTGCCGCGGCACCGAGCGCGAGGCTCAGCAGCACCACGCCCGGGCCGGACACGTTGTTCATGCCCGCCTCGCCGAGGCGGTTGGCGAGCCAGCCGGTCCGGTCACGCGGCGCCCTCGAGGTGCGCGGCATCGTGAACGCCGACCAGACGAGCAGCAGCCCGACGCCGACCCCGAGCCCGACCAGCGCGCCCATCACCGGCCTCCCGCGAGGATGCCGTGGACGTCGATCCCGAGTCGCTGGAACGACGTCAGCCGCGGCGGCATGCCACCCGTGGCGACCAGCTCGCCGTGGGTCCGTTCGAACACCGTCTCGGTCTCGATGATGTCGTTCTCCACCCGCCCGGGCACCGCCACGATCTCGTTGACCCGGCGGACACCCTCGACGTCGATCCCGAGGTGCACGACGAGGTCGACGGAGGCGGCCACGGTCGGGACGACGAAGCGGGCGGAGATGTTCTCACCCGCGAGCAGCGGAAGGGTGCACATCTTCACCAGCGCTTCTCGCGCGCTGTTGGCGTGCAGGGTGCACATGCCCGGGAGCCCGGCGTTGAGGGCGAGCAGCAAGTCGAGGCACTCCTCGGAGCGGACCTCGCCCACGATGATCCGGCTCGGCCGCATCCGCAGGCTCTCGCGAACGAGGTCACGCAAGGCAATCTCGCCCGTACCCTCCAGCCCGGACTGCCGGGTCTGCATCGGCACCCAGTCGGGGTGCGGGAACCGCAGCTCGAACACCTCCTCGACCGACACCACCCGGTCACCGCCCGGGATGGCCGCCGCGAGACAGTTGAGAAGCGTTGTCTTGCCTGCCTGCGTTCCCCCGGCGACCAGCACGTTCAGGCCCGCGCGCACCGACGCCTCGAGGAAGGCCGCGGCAGCCGGGGTGAGGCTGCCGAGCTCGACGAGGTCGGAGAGCCGGGCGGCCCTCAGCACGAACTTGCGGATGTTGACGGCCGTGAACCCGCGGCTGATCCCCTCGAGGACCACGTGCAGCCGGTGGCCCTCCGGCAGCATCGCGTCCACGAACGGGCGCGACAGGTCGATGCGCCGGCCGCTCGACTTCAGCATCCGCTCGACCAGCTCGTCGACCTGGGCGCGGGTCAGGATCAGGTTGGTCAGCTCGTGACGGCCGTGTCTGGCCACGAACACCCGCGAGGGGTCGTTGACCCAGACCTCCTCGACGGCGGGGTCGTCGAGGAACGGCTGGAGCGGACCGAACCCGGAGACCCGGGCCACGAGCTCGCCGACGACCGCCGCCGCGTCGGGCACCGGCGTGACGGCGCCGGTGAGGCTGCGCTCGTCGTGGTCGCGCACGACACCCTCGGCGATGCGGCGGACGACGGGGGCGTCGCGCTGGGGATCGACACCCTGGCGACGGACGGCCTCGCGCACGAGCAGGTCGAGCTGCTCGACCAGCTCTCCGTGACCATCGACGGCCGTCGCCGACATGCTGGGTCCCCCTCCCGAGTGAGGTTCCTGCCGGGAGCGTAGGCCGCGGACGGGACCTTGGGAACCACTCACCCCAGGGCTGTGGACAACCCGTTGACCCCGACCTGCTCGGCTACT
>JAICRP010000214.1 GCA_025966445.1 Nocardioides sp. | reverse complement strand
CCCCCGAGGTGGCCGAGGCCTGGGACCGCGAGTCGGCGCTGGCCGGGATGACCGTGGGCGGGGTGACGCGACACCTCGTCAGCCAGCCGGAGACCGCGGTCGAGTTCCTGGGCATCCAGCCCCCGCCCGCGCACGCGCCGGGGGTGTCGCTCGCCGAGCTGATCGAGCGGAACGACTGGTTCGCCGCGGCCGAGGACGCCGAGGAGAACACCTCGATCCGAGACGACTTCAACGCGATGGCCGCGGGTCGGCAGGAGCACTCGGTGGCGATCCTGGAGCGGGCCCTGGCCGCGCTGCCCGGCGTCGTCGCGGCGGCGGGCGACACGACATACGTGCCGTGGCAGGACTGCACCTTGGCCACCGACGACTTCCTGGTGGTCCGGTTGATGGAGGTCGTGGTCCATGCCGACGACCTCGCGGCGAGCGTCGGGCTGCCGACCCCGGCGTTCGACGACGACGCGCTGCACCCGGCGCTCTCATTGCTCGCGCTGCTGGGCGCGCGGCGGCACGGGCAGGACGCGGTGGTCCGGGCGCTCTCTCGGGCGGAACGCGCCGGCCGTCCGGCTGCTGCCTTCTAGGCGAGCAGGGCGCCCGTGTGAGCGGGCAGCGTCAGCACGGTCCCGACCAGGTCCACGCCCGACTCGGTCTCGAACAGCAGGGCCAGCCCCTCGTCCACGGAGGTGGTGACCGGCTCGGTGCCGAAGTTGACCACGACGACCACGTCGCCGCGGTGCATCGTGAACAACCTGGTGTCCTCGTCGGCGGTGCACCGGGTGTGCTCGAACGACGGGTTCGTCAGCTCTGGCAGCGACCGGCGCAGCCTCGCCAGCCGGCGGTAGACGTCGAGGATCCGGGCGTGCCGGCCCTCGCCCAGCTCGGACCAGTCGAGGCGAGATCGTGCGAACGTCTCCGGGTCCTGCGGGTCGGGTACCACGGCCGGATCCCAGCCCAGGCGGGAGAACTCCTCGATCCGGCCCCTCGCCGTCGCCTCGGCGAGCTCGGGCTCCTCGTGCGAGGTGAAGAACTGGAACGGCGTCGACGCCGCCCACTCCTCACCCTGGAACAGCATCGGCGTGAACGGTCCGGCCAGCGTCAGCAGGGCCGCGCAGGCGAGCTGGTCGTCGTCGAGGGAGTCGGCGTTGCGGTCGCCGACGGCGCGGTTGCCGACCTGGTCGTGGTTCTGCGCGCACACCACCAGCCGCCACGAGGGCATCGCCGCGGTGTCGATGGGGACGCCGTGGTCACGCCCGCGGTACGACGAGAACGTGCCGTCGTGGAAGAACCCGCGCTCGCACACCTTGGCCAGCGCCGACAGCGGCTCGAAGTCGGCCAGCCACCCGGTCGTCTCCCCGGTGAGGGCGACGTGCACCGCGTGGTGGAAGTCGTCGCTCCACTGCGCGTCGAGCCCGTACCCACCCGCCTCGCGCGGGATGACCAGCTTCGGGTCGTTGAGGTCGGACTCGGCGATCAGCGTCAGCGGCCGGCGCTGGTGGGCCGACAGCGCGGCCACCTCGATCGCCATCTCCTCGAGCAGGTGCACGTCGGACGTGTCGCTGAGGGCGTGCACCGCGTCGATCCGCAGACCGTCGACGTGGTAGTCCTCCAGCCACATCCGGACGTTGTCGAGGATGAACCGGCGCACCTCCGCCGAGCCTTCGCCGTCGAGGTTGACCAGGTCGCCCCAGGTGTTGCGGCCCGCCTTCAGGTAGGGCCCGAACTCCGGCAGGTAGTTCCCCGACGGCCCGAGGTGGTTGTAGACCACGTCCTGGAGGACCCCCACGCCGGCCTGGTGGCACCCGTCCACGAACCGCTGGTAGCCGGCGGGGCCGCCGTACGGCTCGTGGACCGCGTGCCACAGCACGCCGTCGTAGCCCCAGTTGCGCACGCCGCTCATCGCGTTGACCGGCATCAGCTCGACCAGGTCGACGCCGAGGGAGCGCAGGTGGTCGAGCCGACCGAGCGCCGCGTCGAACGTCCCCTCCGGGGTGAACGTCCCGACGTGGAGCTCGTAGACCACCGCGCCGCCCAGCTGCCGACCGGTCCAGGCCTGGTCGTGCCACACGTGGGCCGTGGGGTCGAAGGTTCGCGAGCGCTGGTGGACGCCCGCCGGCTGACGCCGCGACCGCGGGTCGGGTCGGGGCGTGTCCGCGTCGTCGATCAGGTAGCCGTAGTCCACCTCCGTCAGCTCGGGAACAGGCTCGGCGGGGACCCACCAGTCGTCGTCCCCGCGCGTCATCTCGACGGTGGCATCGCCCACCGACAACCGCACCCGGTGCGCACGCGGCGCCCACACGTCGTACGGAGATCTGTGGAGAAACCGGGTCATGAGCCGTCCTCCACCAGCAGCGCGACGGGCAGGTCGCGGAGCACGTCGTCGAGGCGAGAGGTCACCACCCGGCCGGTCAGCGCGTCACGCCAGGTCCCCTCGAGCGCAAGCACGGTGTCGCCCCAGCCGCCGCGCTCCTCGAGGCCGACGGGCAGCCGGGTCACGACGGTGACCGCCCCGCCGCGGTCGAAGGCCAGCACGTGGTCGGCGGCCGGGCCGGCGGCCGGCACGGCGGCGTAGGACGTGAACAGCTCGGGCCGGTCGCGCCGCAGCCGCAGGGCGGTCGCGGTCACGCGGAGCTTGGGGTGGCCCCCGTCGGCGAGCAGCGCGACCCGGTCGTCGTAGTCCACCGGCCGCCGGTTGTCGGGGTCGGCGAGGCTGTGGTCCCACAGCTCGGTGCCCTGGTAGACGTCCGGCACGCCGGGGATCGTCAGCGCGAGCAGCTTGGTGGCCAGGCCGTTGCTGCGGCCGGGCGCGTCGAGCGCTGCGACCAGGCCATCGACGACCGCACGTACCTCGGCGGAGTCGAACGCGGCGTCGACGGCGGCGTGCATCGCGTCCTCGTACGCCGCGTCGGGGTCGGTCCAGGTCGTGCGTACTCCGGCCTCGCGCATGGCCTTCTCGGCGTACCGGTGCAGGCGTTCGCGGCTCGCCGGCCACGCGCCGACGACCGCCTGCCACAGCAGCGACCCGAAGCCGGGGTCGGGCAGCGGCACCAGCGTGAGCAGCCGGTCGAGCGCGGCCTGCCACACGTCCGGCAGCTCGGCGATCACGGCGATCCGGGCCCGGGTGTCCTCGCTGCGCTTGGTGTCGTGGGTCGTCGTCGTGGTCATCGCCTCGGGCCAGTCGAGCTGGCGCTCGGCCATGGCCGCGTGGAAGTCCGACGGATCGAGGGAGAAGTGCGCCGGGTCGCCGCCGACCTCGTTGAGGCACGTCAGCCGGGAGTAGCGGTAGAAGGCGCAGTCCTCGACGCCCTTGGCCATCACCATCCCGCTCGTCTGCTGGAACCGGAGCGCCGCCGGGTGGCTCGCGTCGGACAGCACCGGCGCGAGCTCGTCGAGCGCGGTCGCCAGGTCGGGGCGATGCCGGCGCGCGGCGGCCAGCGCCTGGTCGAGGTGCTCGCGGCCCAGCGGGAGGTACGAGCGGTAGACGGGGAAGCAGGCGAGGACCTCGGCGACGGCGTCCTCGAGGGTCGGGGTGGTCTCGAGGCTCGTCGCCGGCGCTCCTCGCACCTCAACCACCGAGGCTGTCGGTGGTTGAGGTGTGAGGGCCGCCGAGGCCCGAGCCTCGAAGCCACCAGCCCGGACGACCTCCCGCGCGACCCGCCGTACCTCGGCCAGGAGAGCACGGTCGGCCACGGCGCGCTTGGTGTCGTGGGTGAGCGAGGCCCAGTCGACGGGTACGCCACGCAGCCGCGCCTCCAGGGCGTCGAGCGGAGCCTGGCCACCCGGGTCGACCAGCACCCGGTCGATGAGCCCGAGCGCGTCGTAGCCGGTCGTGCCCGCGGTCGCCCACGAGGTCGGGAGGCCTTCGCCGGGCTCGAGGATCTTCTCGACCAGCACGTACGCGCCGCCGGTGAGGCGCGCCAGGTCCTCGAGGTACCCGCCCGGGTCGAGCAGGCCGTCCGGATGGTCGACGCGCAGGCCGTCGACGAGACCCTCGGCGAACCAGCGGCCGATCTCGCGGTGCGACTCGGCGAACACCCACGGCTGCTCGACCCGCACTCCGGCCAGCGTGGTGATCGTGAAGAAGCGGCGGTAGTTGAGCTCGCCGTCGCCACGACGCCACGAGACCAGCTCGTAGTGCTGCGCCGGCTCGGGGAGTGCCGTGTCCGGTCTCTCACCGCCGTCACCCAGCACGGGCACCATCACCCGGTCGCCGAACGCCTCCCAGTCGACGTCGAACGCGTCGGCGTACGCCGACGAGCGGCCGAGGCGGAGCAGGTCCCACCACCACCGGTTCTGCTCGGGCGACGCCACGCCCATGTGGTTGGGCACGATGTCGACGATCACGCCCATGCCGAGCCGCCGGGCCTCGGCCGACAGCGCGGCCAGTCCCTCGGCTCCTCCGCGGGACTCGTCGACGCGGGTCGGGTCCACGACGTCGTAGCCGTGGTCTGACCCGTCGGCCGCCCGGAGGATGGGCGACAGGTAGACCCAGTCGACGCCGAGGTCGTGCAGGTACGGCAGCCGTCGAGTCGCTTCGTGCAGGTCGAAGTCGGGGGTGACCTGCAGCCGGTAGGTGCTCCGAGGCGTACGCATCAGGTCAGGCGTCGGGCGCCTTGGTGGGGCGGCTGCCGCTGCGCTGGTCCGCCGCCGGGGACGCGGTGGCCTGCGAGAGGGCGGCCACCGACGCGGCCACGGAGTGGTCGGGCTCGGCTTCGGGCTCCGCGTGCTCCTGGAGGACGACGACCGTGCGGGTGTCGAGCTCGAACGTCGACCCGGCCGCGAGCGTGGTCGCGCTGTCGGCCGCGCCGCTCGTGTCGATGACGACGTCCCACGCCTTCGCGAACTCGTCGGGGGGCAGGGTCACCTGCGCGGGCCCGTCGGCGTTGAAGTACAGCAGGAAGTGGTCGTCGGTGATCGTGCGTCCGCGGGCGTCCTTGCCGGCGATGCCGTCGCCGTTGAGGTACATCCCGATGGCCTGCGAGCCGCTCGTCCAGTCGTCCTGCTCCATCGCCCGCCCGTCGAGGTGCAGCCAGACGATGTCGTTGAGCCGCTTCCCGTCGCCGGTGCGCACCGTGCTGCCGGTGAAGAAGCGCTTGCGGCGGAACGTCGGATGCAGGTGCCGCAGCCTCGCGACCGCGGCCGTGAACTCCACGAGCGGCTTGTCGACGGTGTCCCAGTGCATCCAGGCGATCTCGGAGTCCTGGGCGTAGGTGTTGTTGTTGCCGTCCTGGCTGCGGCCCATCTCGTCGCCGTGCAGGATCATCGGCACGCCCTGGCTGAGCAGCAGCGTGGCGAGGAAGTTGCGTTGTGCCTTGGCCCGCTCCGCCTGGATCGCGGGGTCGTCGGTCGGCCCCTCGGCGCCGTGGTTCCAGGAGCGGTTGTGGCTCTCGCCGTCGTTGCCGCCCTCGCCGTTGGCGTCGTTGTGCTTCTCGGTGGAGGCGGTGAGGGCGGCGAGCGTGAAGCCGTCGTGCGCGGTCCCGAAGTTGATCGACGCGT
>JAICRP010000087.1 GCA_025966445.1 Nocardioides sp. | reverse complement strand
GTTCATCGAGATGAACCCGCGCATCCAGGTCGAGCACACCGTGACCGAGGAGGTCACCGACGTCGACCTCGTCCAGTCCCAGATGCGGATCGCGTCCGGCGAGACGCTCGCGGACCTCGGTCTGACCCAGGACAGCATCGTGCTCCGCGGCGCGGCACTCCAGTGCCGGATCACGACCGAGGACCCGGCCAACAACTTCCGGCCCGACACCGGTCGGATCACGACGTACCGCTCCCCCGGCGGCGCCGGCATCCGCCTCGACGGCGGCACGACCTACACCGGCGCCGAGATCAGCCCGCACTTCGACTCGATGCTGGCGAAGCTGACCTGCCGCGGCCGCACCTACGAGAAGGCCGTCGAGCGCGCGCGGCGCGCGCTGGCGGAGTTCCGGATCCGTGGCGTCTCCACCAACATCGCCTTCCTCCAGGCCCTGCTCGACGATCCCGACTTCCAGGCCGGGCGCGTGACGACGTCGTTCATCGAGACGCACCCCGACCTGCTGACCGCACGCTCCTCGGGCGACCGCGGCACCAAGCTCCTCACGTACCTCGCCGACGTCACCGTCAACCAGCCGCACGGACCCGCGCCGGTCAGCGTCGACCCCGTCAGCAAGCTGCCCGACATCGACCTCACCTGGCCGGCGCCCGACGGCACCCGGCAGCAGCTGCTGACGCTCGGCCCGCAGGAGTTCGCCCGACGGCTGCGCGCGCAGGAGACGGTCGCCGTCACCGACACCACGTTCCGCGACGCCCACCAGTCGCTGCTGGCCACCCGCGTCCGCACCCGCGACCTGCTCGCGGTCGCCGGCCACGTCGCCCGGATGACCCCGCAGCTGTGGTCGCTGGAGGCCTGGGGCGGGGCGACGTACGACGTCGCGTTGCGCTTCCTGTCCGAGGACCCGTGGGAGCGGCTGGCCAAGCTCCGCCAGGCGGCGCCGAACCTCTGCCTCCAGATGCTGCTGCGCGGACGCAACACCGTCGGCTACACGCCGTACCCCGCCGAGGTGACCAACGCGTTCGTCGAGGAGGCCGCGGCCACCGGCATCGACGTCTTCCGGATCTTCGACGCGCTCAACGACGTGGAGCAGATGCGGCCGGCGATCGACGCGGTGCTCTCCACCGGGACGACCGTCGCCGAGGTGGCGCTCTGCTACACCGGCGACCTCTCCGACCCGAGGGAGCGGCTCTACACGCTCGACTACTACCTCGCCCTCGCGTCGAGGATCGTGGAGTCGGGTGCGCATGTCCTGGCGATCAAGGACATGGCCGGTCTGCTCCGAGCCCCGGCCGCGCGAACCCTGGTGACCGCGCTGCGCCAGGAGTTCGACCTGCCGGTCCACCTGCACACCCACGACACCCCGGGCGGCCAGCTCGCGACCTTGCTGGCGGCGATCGA
This sequence comes from Nocardioides sp., assembly GCA_025966445.1. Taxonomy (GTDB): domain Bacteria; phylum Actinomycetota; class Actinomycetes; order Propionibacteriales; family Nocardioidaceae; genus Nocardioides. Next base: position 9,788 of record JAICRP010000087.1, on the reverse strand, counting down.
CGCGGGCGTCGACGCGGTCGACGCGGCGACGGCGTCGATGGCCGGCACCACCTCGCAGCCGCCGCTGTCGGCGCTGGTCTCCGCGACCGACCACTCGCCGCGCGAGACCGGGCTGTCGCTGGAGGCGGTCTGCGCGCTGGAGCCGTACTGGGAGGCCGTCCGCCGGGTGTACGCGCCGTTCGAGTCGGGGCTGCCGGCCCCGACGGGTCGGGTCTACACCCACGAGATCCCCGGCGGCCAGCTCTCCAACCTTCGGCAGCAGGCGATCGCCCTGGGCCTCGGCGAGAAGTTCGAGCAGATCGAGGACATGTACGCCGCGGCCGACCGGATCCTGGGTCACGTCGTGAAGGTCACGCCCTCGTCGAAGGTGGTCGGCGACCTGGCGCTGCACCTGGTCGCGGTCGGCGCCGACCCCCAGGAGTTCAAGGACAACCCGCAGAAGTTCGACATCCCGGCCTCGGTCATCGGCTTCCTGCACGGCGAGCTCGGCGACCCGCCCGGGGGTTGGCCGGAGCCGTTCCGCACGAAGGCCATCGAGGGCCGCGCGTGGGAGGCCCCGTCCGGCGAGCTGACCGACGAGCAGCGCGACGGGCTGCGGACCTCCCGCCGGGCGACCCTCAACCAGCTGCTGTTCCCCGGGCCGACCAAGGAGTTCCAGGAGGTGCGGGCGACGTACGGCGACGTGTCGGTGCTGTCGTCCATCGACTACCTCTACGGGTTGCGGCAGGGCGTCGAGCACCAGGTCGACCTCGAGGAGGGGGTCACGATCTTCCTCGGCCTGCAGGCGGTCTCGGACCCCGACGAGCGTGGCTTCCGCACCGTGATGGCGCAGATCAACGGTCAGCTGCGTCCCGTCAGCATCCGCGACCGCGGGGTGTCGTCGGCCGTCGCCGCCGCCGAGAAGGCCGACACGGCCAACCCGGGCCACGTCGCCGCGCCGTTCCAGGGCGCGGTCACCGTCAGCGTCGACAAGGGCGAGGAGGTCGAGGCCGGCCAGACCGTCGCCACCATCGAGGCGATGAAGATGGAGGCCGCCATCACCGCACCCCGGGCCGGCACCGTCGAGCGGCTCGCCTTCTCCGGCACCCAGACCGTCGACGGCGGCGACCTGGTGCTGGTCCTCAGCTGAGGTCCAGCCGGAGCACCCGGTCGTCGTCATCGTCTGGGTCGCCGCGGCCGTCGCGGTTGCTGGTCGTGATCCACAGCGACCCGTCGGGCGCGACCTGGACGTTGCGCAACCGGCCGTACTGTCCGTCGAGCACGGCAGCGGGGCGGCCCAGCCCGTCGCCGGACATCGGGAGCGTCCAGAGGCGCTGGCCGCGCAGGGCGCCGACGTACAGCGTCTCGCCCGCGATCGCGAGCCCCGACGGGCTCGCCTCGTCGGTGGACCAGGTGACGACAGGGTCGACGTACGCCGGGTCGTCGCCGACGCCCTCGACCTCCGGCCAGCCGTAGTTGCCGCCGGGCTCGATCAGGTTGACCTCGTCGAAGGTGTCCTGCCCGAACTCGGTGGCCCACAGCCGGCCGTCGGGGTCCCAGGCCAGGCCCTGCACGTTGCGATGGCCCATCGACCAGACGAGCGAGTCCCGGTCGGGGTTGGGCTCCTCGATCGGCGGGTTGCCGAGAGGGTCCATCCGCAGGATCTTGCCGTTGAGGGAGCCCGGGTCCTGCGCCCGCGAGGGGTCGCCGGCGTCGCCCACCCCGGCGTACAGCATCCCGTCCGGCCCGAAGGCGAGTGCGCCGCCGTCGTGGTTGCTCGCCTTGGCGATGCCGTCGAGGACCACCTGGACGTCGTAGAGCTCCGGCTCTCCCGGCGTGAGCCGGAACCGGACGATCCGGTTGTCGGTCTCCGCGGTGAGGTACGCGTAGACGAACGAGTCGTGGATGTACAGCGGGTCGACGGCGAGGCCCAGCAGACCGCCCTCACCGTCCGGGACGACGCCGGGCACGGTCCCGACCAGCGTCCGCTCGCCACCGTCGGCCGGGACGCGGTAGATCCGGCCGGTGTCGCGCTCGCCGACCAGCGCCTCACCGGTGGGCAGGAAGGTCAGCCCCCACGGAACCTCGAGCCCCGTTGCCAGCACCTCGGCGTCGCCCTCGGAGTGGTCGGCCCGGTCGGTCCACCAGACGAGCAGCGCCGTCACCAGGGCGACCAGCCCGAGCGTGGCGACCACCCGCGCGAGGATCCTCACACGGCGAGTGTCGCCTACAGGCGGTCGAGGAAGGCGAGGCTGCGCTGCAGGACGAGGCCGGCGGCCTCGGCGTCGTACGCCGGCAGGCTGCGGTCGGTGAACAGGTGCGCGTCGCCGGGGTACACGAAGAGCTCGGCCAGGTCCGGCCCGACCGTCTCGACCAGCTCGCGAGCCGCGGGCAGGTCCTCCTCGAAGAACTCGTCGCCCTCCTTGCCGTGGATCTGCACCGGCACTCCGTCGGGCCACGGTCCGAACGCCCACTCGCCGCTGATCGGGATGCAGGACTCGTAGAGCAGCGCGCCCTTCGCGCCGGGACGGGTCTGGGCGAGCCGCTGGGCGCGCGGGACGCCCCAGGAGAAGCCGGCGTACGTGAGCTCCGTGGGAAGCTCCGCCACGACGCCGTCGACCAGCGCATCGCCGTCGACGCCCTTCTGGAACGCGAACCCCTCCTCGATCGTGGCGAAGGTGTGCCCGTCGTACAGGTCCGGGACGTGCACGGTGTGTCCACCCGCCCGCAGGTCGTCGGCGAACGCCAGCACCCCGTCGGTCAGTCCCTGGATGTGGTGGATCAGCAGTACCTCGGCCATCAGTCCCTACACTCCTTGTCAACGAACGACTGTCCTCGAATGATCCACTAATCTAGAATGATCCAATTGTGTCGGTCAATACCTCGCCCCAGATCCCGGACTACGACCTCGACGACATGGTCGTGGTCACCGCCCCGGTGCAGCTGCGCGCCCTGTCCGACGACCTCCGCGGCAGCCTGCTCGAGCTGGTCCTCGAGCGCGCCGCGACCGTGAGCGAGCTCGCCCAGGCGGTCGGCCGGCCGAAGAGCACGGTGGCCTACCACGTGAACCTGCTGGTCGACGCCGGCCTGTTCAAGGTCGTCCGCACCCAGCGGGTGCGCGCGATCGAGGAGCGGTACTACGGCCGGGTCGCCCGCACGATCTACATCGGCGCACTGAGCTCGGACGAGGACATCGCCATGATCGCCAGCATCGACGGCATCGCGACGGCGTACTCCGAGTCGCGCCGGGCCAAGGAGGCCGACGACCTCCGCTGCACCCTCGTCCACGCTCGGATCCCCGTCGAGGACGTGCGTGCCTTCTGGGCGGAGGTCCAAGGTGTCGCCCGCAAGTTCGCCCAGATCCCCCGCTCCGGCGACCAGGTGTACGGCTTCGTCGCCGGCCTCTACCCCACCGACGCCCCGACCCTGCCGGAGCGTTGAGGAGCGACCGGCGGCCTAGGAGAGCCTGATCGTCATCTCGACGGTGACCTCGTCGCCGACGCAGATGCCGGACGGCTTGCGGACGGCGTCCTTGAGCGGCAGCAGGTACCCACCGTCCTTGGGGAACAGCGACGTCGTGAAGTCGACCTCGCCGATGCGGGCGGCGACCGGGATGACGCCCCAGCCGTACGTCGCCATCTGGCGCACGTCGTGGACGTCCTCGGCGGCCTCGTCGGGCAGCGGCAGGTAGTAGAACGGCGCCGGCCCGCGCCACTCGATGACGCGGTTGGTGAACGTCAGCTCCACAGCGTCAGTCTCCCGCCTCCAGCACCGCGAGGTCGCGCTCGGCGTACACCCGGTGGTGCCACTCCTCGTTGAGGACCGTCAGCAGACAGTCGCGCACCGAGAAGGTGGCGCCCTCCAGCGGCCACCCCGGCCCCACGCACGGGTCGGTCTCACGATCGAGCTCGGCCTCGTCGAGGCCGTCGACCACGCGGCGTACCAGTCCCATCGCGTCCTGCCGGATCGCCAGCGCCTCGTCGAGAGGCGGCCGACCGTCCCGGTCCTGCGGAATCCCCAGGTCGCGGTAGGTGTCCCACGCGAGCGACCACGGGTGCCACGGGTAGGGGTCGCCGAGCACGGCCCGCCCGACCCAGGACTCGCTGGCGAACGCCAGGTGGCGCAGCGTCTGGACGAAGGACCACTCGCCGCCGACCGACTCGTGCAGCCGCTCGGCCGGCAGCCGCCGCGCGCGGGAGAGAGTCGCCGACCAGCGGTGCTCGTTCACGTCCCACGCCGCCCGGAACCCGTCCGGCGTCGTCGGCCGGAACTTGGGCCGGTCCGGGTCGCGCCGGTCGAGCTCGGCCTCGACCAGCGGTGCCACGTCGACCCCGTTGAGCACGAAGTTCTTGAACTCGCCGTCGATGCTGGTGTCCTCGATCCCGACGCCGCGCATGGTCACGCCGTTCATGTCGGAGTCGCGGATCGTCGAGCCGTCGAACAGCACCAGCCTGAACGTCGACCTCGAGAGGTCCGTGCGCTCGTACGTCGAGCCGGTCAGGTCCTGGAATCCTTCGATCATGGCCTCAGGCTAGGACGTCCTGCGGACGTTCCGCGTCCGGTTCAGCCCGTCACTCGCAGCGTGAACCACGACGACTTGAGCCCCACGCGGAACCGGAAGTCCTCGCCCGTGGTCTGCACCGAGCCGGCCGTGCCGGTGAGCGTCATGGCCAGCGCGCGGCCGCCCCACTCCCCGTTGCCGTCACGCGTGTCGACGGCGATCGAGGTGAGCGTGCCGATGGCCGGGTAGCTCCTCTCGACGTTGCCGGCCGTGAGCGGCAACGTCCAGCTGCTGTTGGTGTTGCCGGACCACCCGTCGTACGGGTCCTGCCTGGCGACCAGGTAGGGCTGCGAGCCCGCGACCGTGAAGCCGCCGTTGCTGGAGGAGAACTGCGTGAACGCCGGCTGCCCCGCGGCGTCGAGGCGTACCTGCCCCCTCGTCGCCTCGATGGCGGTGTTCGTGGAGGCGTACTCCGCGGTGAAGCCGCCGTAGACCTGGCACGACGTGGTGTCGCAGATCTGGTAGACCCTCGACGCCGGCTCCGCGCGCTCGAACGCCGCGTACGTGCGGGCCGCAATCGCCTGCGACTCCAGCGCCGCCGGCGACCAGGACGTGAAGGTCTCGCGCGGCACGACACCCTGGAGGTAGCTGTCGAGCGGCAGACGGTTGACGGTCACCCGCTTCGGCGCCCCGGGCTTCGGCGCCCGCGAGGCGAGCGCGCCGCGGTACGCGACCCTGCCGGACGGGAGCACGAGCGTGATCGGCCGGCCCGCGGCCGCGAGCTCGGCGTCGCCCCTGAGCGTGCGCCACTTGACCCAGCGCTTCTTGAAGAAGGACACGACCGTGCGGGTGCCCGAGCCGGCCGCCAGGCGCCACTTCGTGGATCCGTTGTCGGGCAGCATCGTCTTCTGCTTGGTGGCCAGGTCACGCACCTTCAGGCCCGTCCGCGCCACGACGGTCAGCACGTTGTCGCGGTCGGCCGTGATCCACACCTTCACCTGCCCGCCGGCGCTGCCCGGCGTGGTCCCCGGGTAGTAGAAGTCCATGATCTGCGCGCTGGTGAGCCCCGCGCGGGCCGCGCCCTCGGAGCCGTACTGCGACATCCCGCGACCGTGACCGTAGCCATGGCCGTCGACCGCGATCGTGGAGGTCGGCGTGATCGTCCAGACCTCCGCCCTGCGGGTCGCCGGCGACGCGTCAGCGGCAGGTACGGCCGCCAGGACCAGGGCAGCGGACGTGGCCAGGGCGAGCAGTGCGGGGCGGGGCATGGGGGTTGAGAGTAGCCAGAGCGCCGAAAAGTTCGGCCCCCGCCCGGATCAGGTCAGGCCGGGAGCTCGCAGCCCCTCTTGAACTCGACCTTCCGACACGTGTCCGTGCCCGGCCCGCCGATCGCGACGTCCTTGCCGCCGCCACCGAAGAGCCTGTCCTTGCCCGGGCCGCCCTTGAGGTTGTCGTTCCCGGAGCTCCCGACCACCTGGTCGCGACCGGCCCCCATGGTCGCCAGCACGCTGCCGCCGTGGCGCAGCACCACGCTCTCGCCGACGCCGGTGCCGAGCACGAACCAGCGCAGCCGCTGCGCGTCACCGAACGGGTTGTCGAGGGTGAGGCTCTCGATCGACCCGACCGAGCCGCACCCGTCCCCCCCACTGCCGCGCAGGCCGAACGCCCCGGCACGCAGGTCGGCGTCCACCTTGCCCTTGCGCACGTGGCCGGAAACGGTCGGCACCAGCTCGTCGGACCCGGAGCCACCCTCGGCCAGCACGCACGACGAGGCCACCAAGGCCCCCACCGTCAGCACGTCCGCGCCCGGACCCCCGCCGAGGGACGTGGTGCCCGCCGCGGCGTGCACCACGGTGAGCAGGTCGGCGGATGAGCCCCCGGCGAGGTCGTCGCGGCCGCCGTACGACGTGATCACGTCGCGCCCGATACCGCCGACGAGCACGTCGTCGCCCACCCGGCTGCCGATGGGGCCGTCGACGAGGACGTCGCGGCCACCGCCCCCGTCCACGTGGTCGGCGCCTCCGCGCCCGAGGATCTCGTCGCCGTACGTCGACCCCGTGAGGGTGTCGCCCTTGTCCGAGCCGAGCAGGGCGAGGAAGGGATGCGACTTGATCAGGTCACGTCCGTCCCCCTGCGCGTGCCCGCGGCCCTTCGGGGTGCCCAACGTGACGATCACCCGGAACGCGGATCCCTTGTAGGACAAGCGATCGCGCTTCGCCGACCCGAACGTCTGCTGGCGTTCGTCGTAGCCGAGGTCGATGAGGTCGTCACCCGGCCCACCCTGGACGACGTCGCCGACGAGCAGCCTGACGCCGTCGTCGCTGCGCCGCTCCGACCGGCCGTCGGCCCCACCGAAGATCTTGTCCTGGCCCTGGCCGCCCTTGATCAGGTCGCGCCCGGCACCGCCGCAGATCACGTCGTTGCCGCCGCGACCGTCGATGCGGTCGTCGCCGTCGAGGGCCAGGATCACGTCCCGCTTGTTGGTGCCGCGCAGGTTGTCCGGGCCGTCGGTGCCGAGGATCGTCACGTCGCGGCCCTTGCACGTCGGTGCCTGGGCCGTGGCCGGGTGGGCAGCCGTCGGCAGGGCGACGAGGGTGGCGAGCAGCAACGTCACGGCTCCGACGGGGACGAACCTCACCACGACCTCCTCAAGAGCCGATCACAGGCGGTGCAGTCTCCGGGCGGCCTCGGCGACCGAGCCACTCATCGACGGGTAGACGGTGAACGCGTGGGCGAGCTGGTCCGCAGTCAACCGCTCGGAGACCGCCAACGCCACGGGGTGGATCAGCTCACTGGCTCGAGGCGCCACGATCACACCGCCCTCGATGAGGCCGGTGCCGGGGCGGCAGAACAGCTTCACGAACCCGTCGCGGACGCCCTGCATCTTGGCCCGGGCGTTGCCCGCGAGCGGCAGGGTCACCTGCACGGCCTGCACCTCACCGGCGTCGACCGCTCGCTGCGACCAGCCGACCGTGGCGATCTCCGGTGACGTGAAGACGTTCGAGGAGACCTGGGTGAGGTCGAGCGGGGACACCTTGTCGCCCAGGAAGTGCCACATGGCGATCCGCCCCTGCATGGCCGCGACCGAGGCGAGCATGAGGACGCCGGTGCAGTCGCCGGCGGCGTACACACCACGTGCCGTGGTCCGCGAGACCCGGTCGACGGGGATGAAGCCGGCGTCGTCGAGCCGGACGCCCGCCTCCTCGAGACCGAGCCCGGACGTGTTGGGCACCGAGCCGAGCGCCAGGATGCAGTGCGAGCCCTCGACGGTGCGGCCGTCGGTGAGCGTGACGGTGACGGTGTCGCCGTGCCGTTCGACCGAGGCCATCCGCGACTTCGACAGCACGTGCATGCCGCGCCGCGTGAGCACGTCCTCCAGGACGGCGGCCGCATCGGCGTCCTCGCCGGGCAGCACGCGGTCGCGCGAGGAGACGAGGGTGACGTCGATGCCGAGGGACAGGTACGCCGAGGCGAACTCCGCCCCGGTCACGCCCGAGCCGACGACGATCAGGTGGCTGGGCACCTCGTCGAGGTCGTAGACCTGCTCCCAGGTGAGGATCCGCTCGCCGTCGGGCTGCGCTCCGGGCAGCGTGCGCGGCGCGGCACCGGTGGCGACCAGGACGAGGTCGGCCCGGAGGATCTGCTCCTTGCCGTCGGTCGTCACCATCACGCGGTCGGTGCCGGCGAGCTCGCCACGACCCGAGATGACGTCGACGCCCTCCTTCGCCAACCGGCTGGCGATGTCGGCGGACTGGTCGGCGGCCAGCCGCTTGACGCGCCGGTTGAGCAGACCGAGGTCGACGGTCACCGTCGTGGCCGCGTCGCCCTCGTGGTCGGTCAGCCGCACACCGAGCTCGGCCGACCCCGCCACCTCGGTCATCAGGTCGGACGTCGCGATCAGGGTCTTGCTGGGGACGCAGTCCGTCAGCACCGCCGAACCGCCGAGCCCGTCGCGGTCGACCACGGTGACGTACGAGCCGAGCTGCGCGGCGACCAGCGCCGCTTCGTACCCGCCCGGGCCGCCGCCGATGACGACGATCCGCTGCCCAGGACTGTGATCAGCGTGTTCCACGTCGGTCACAGATTGATCATGTGGCCGGCGATGCCGTGCACCGACTCCTTGATCGCCTCGGTCAGAGTCGGGTGGGCGAACACGTTGCGGGCCACCTCGTCGGCGGTCAGGTCCCACTGCTGGGCCAGCGTCAGCACCGGCAGCAGCTCGGTGACCTCGGGGCCGATCATGTGGGCGCCGAGGATCTCGTTGTACTTGGCGTCCGCGACCACCTTGACGAAGCCGACCGCGTCGCCGAGGCCCTGCGCCTTGCCGTTGGCGCTGAAGGGGAAGGTGGCCGTCTTGACGTCGTACCCCTTCTCCTTGGCCTGCGCCTCGGAGTACCCGAACGAGCCGATCTGCGGCTGGCAGTAGGTCGCCCGCGGCACCATGTCGTAGTTGATCGGCATGGTCTCGGCGCCGGCGATCGTCTCGGCGGCCACGATGCCCATCGCCTCGGCCACGTGGGCCAGCATGAACTTCCCCGTCACGTCTCCGACGGCGTAGACGTTCGGCACGTTGGTGCGCATGTACTCGTCGATCGCGATCGCCCCACGCTCGGTGGTCTGCACCCCGGCCGCGTCGAGACCGTAGCCCTCGAGCCGGGGCGCGAACCCGAACGCCGCCAGCATCTTGTCGGCCTCCAGCACGTGGCTGTCGCCGCCGGCCGCGGGGCTGACCGTGACGCGGACGCCCGAACCGGTGTCCTCGACGTTCTCGACCTTGGTCGAGAGGAGGACCTTCACGCCGAGCTTCTTGTAGTGCTTGAGCAGCTCCTTGGAGACCGCCTCGTCCTCGGTCGGCACCATCCGGTCGAGGAACTCCACGATCGTCACGTCGACGCCGAAGTTCTTCATCACGTAGGCGAACTCGACGCCGATCGCGCCCGAGCCGCCGATGATGATCGAGCCGGGGAGGTTCTCGTCGAGGATCTGCTCCTCGTAGGTCACGACGTTCTGGCTGACCTGCATGCCGGGCAGCATCCGCACGGTCGCGCCGGTGGCGATGATCAGGTTGTCGAAGGAGTACGCCGTGGTGCCGCCCTCGTGGTCCTTCACGTCGATCGCGTTCGGGCCGGTGAGGGTGCCCCAGCCGTCGATCTCGGTGATCTTGTTCTTCTTCATCAGGAAGTGGACGCCCTTGACGATGCCGGCGCTCACCTGGCGCGACCGCGCGTGGGTCGGCTTGAAGTCCATCGTGGCGTCGCCGGTGATGCCGTACTTGTCCTTCTCGTGGTTCAGCACATGCGCGAGCTCG
>JAICRP010000153.1 GCA_025966445.1 Nocardioides sp. | reverse complement strand
TCACGACCCTCTCGTAGCGCGCGTCGTCGTACTCGTGCACGGCCAGGATCGGACAGATGTACTCGTTGTTGAACATCTGGTCGGTCGGATCGGTGGACTGCACGATCGTCGGCCGCACGAAGTAGCCGACCGAGTCGTCGGTCTGGCCGCCGGCCAGCACGGTCAGGTGCTTGTTGCGGCGGGCACGCGCGATCGCGGCCTTGTGCTTGGCGAACGCCCGGTCGTCGATGACCGCACCCATGAAGTTCGAGAGATCGGTGACGTCGCCCATCGTGATGGACTCGGTCTGGGATATGACGTCGTCCCTGATCCGGTTCCACACCGAGCGGGGCACGTAGGCGCGCGAGGCGGCCGAGCACTTCTGGCCCTGGAACTCGAACGAGCCGCGGATCATCGCCACCCGCAGCACGTCGGGGTCGGCGCTGGGGTGCGCCATGATGAAGTCCTTGCCGCCCGTCTCGCCGACGATGCGCGGATAGGACCGATAGGACGAGATGTTCTCGCCGATGGTCCGCCACAGGTGCTGGAACGTCGGGGTCGAGCCGGTGAAGTGGATCCCGGCCAGGTCGGGGTGGGTCATCGCGACCTTGGAGACGTCGAGGCCGTCGCCGGGGAGCATGTTGATGACGCCCGGAGGCATCCCGGCCTCCTCGAGCAGGTCCATGGTCAGCGACGCCGCGAGCTGCTGGGTCGGCGAGGGCTTCCAGACGACCGTGTTGCCCATCAGCGCCGGGGCGGTCGGCAGGTTGCCGGCGATGGCGGTGAAGTTGAACGGCGTGATCGCGTAGACGAAGCCCTCGAGCGGCCGGTGGTCGGTGCGGTTCCAGATGCCGGGGCTGTTGGCGATCGGCTGGTCGGTGTGGATCTGCTTGGCGTAGTGGACGTTGAACCGCCAGAAGTCGATCAGCTCGCACGCCGCGTCGATCTCGGCCTGGAACACGGTCTTCGACTGGCCCAGCATGGTGGCGGCGTTCAGGGTCTGCCGCCACGGTCCGGCCAGCAGGTCGGCGGCCTTGAGCAGGATCGCGCAGCGGTCGTCGATCGACATCGCCCGCCAGGCCGGGGCGGCGGCGGTCGCGGCCTTGATGGCCGCCTCGGCGTCGCGCGTCGTGGAGTTCTTCATCGTGCCGAGCACGTGCTGGTGGTCGTGCGGCTGCACGACGTGGATCTCCCGGCCGCCGCCCGCTCGCCGCCGGCCGTTGATGTACGCTCGGAGGTTGTGCTGGCGCCGCTCGAGCCGGGCGAGCTCGGCGAGGAGCTCCTCTCGCTCCGCGCTGCCGGGCGCGTACGTCAGGTTGGGCTCGTTGACCGGGACGGGCGGGAAGGAGATGGCGTCCATGCCCGCGATGTTGTCAGACGATCCCGCTCAGGAGCGAGTCCAGCTCCTGGCTCGCGTACCACGCGAGGTCGTCGTCGGCGTCGGCGTCGTCGTCGGGGTCGGCGTGCACGGCCAGGATCCGGGTCCCGCCCTCCTCGAGCACGACGACGACGCGACGCCGCAGACCGTCGGCGAGCCCCGCGAGCCGGGCGGCCGAGAGGTCGGCGGCGGTCATCAGGGCTGCGTACTCGTCGTCCTCGGAGTCACTGTCGCTGACCACGGCGTCGGTGTCCGGCTGCACCGACCCGGCGGCGTACGCCGCGGCGAGCTCGGTCAGCGTGGTCGGCTGGTAGACGCGCATCAGCGGCCCTGGCGGGTCGTCCGCTTGCTCGTCTTCTTGCCCCGCCGTCCCCGCGGTGCGCGAGCACGGCCCCCGATGGTGTCCAGCAGCTCGGCGAGCGCCTCGGGCACGCACTGGCCGAGCACGTCGGCGTCGGGGACCTGGTCGCGGTCGGCGGTGATGCCGTAGTAGACGTGCCCGTCGTACGACGTCACGCCGATCGCCAGGGCGTGTCCCGGCAGCAGGGGGTGCACGGGGTAGGTCTCGACCATCCGCGCGCCGGCGGCGTACAGCGGGGACTGTGGGCCCGGCACGTTGGTGACACTGAGCTGGAAACCGCGCCGGGTCTCGTCGGCCGCGACCCGCGCGCCGATGGCGTGGAACGTCGACGGCGCGAAGCCCGCGATGCCCGCGAGCCGGTTGGCTGCCACGCCGCGGCCGGTCTCCTTGTGGGCCTGGAAGGCGTAGGACACCTGGTGGAGCCGGACGACCGGGCTGGTCTCCCCCACCGGCAGGTCCACGAAGTACGCGATGATCGGGCTGCCGAGCGAGGTCGTCTCGAGGTCGCGGTCGCTCACCGAGACCGGGACCACGGTCCGTACGTGCTTGAGGCCGCTCATCGACTCCGAGCGGCCGAGCAGCCAGCCACGCAGGGCGCCGGTCACGGTGGCGAGGATGACGTCGTTGATCGTGCCGCCGTGCACCTCGCGGACCTCCTGGTAGTCGGCCAGCGCGGTGCGGACGGTGACCAGCCGGCGTTGCTGGGAGAGCCGCCCGCCGAGCGGGTGGTCGCCGGATGGCCGCCGGTTGCTCAGCGCACTCGCGATCTCGCTCGCCCGCGAGGCGAACGCGTCCGCCGTCCGCAGCGCCGAGTCCAGGGAGGCGCGGACCGAGTCGAGCACGCTGGCCGGATCCGTCACCGCGTCTTGCAGGGCACCGGCGACGAGTCCCGTCGACGACGGCGCCGACAGCGGCCGCCAGTCGTCGTGCTGCAGCAGCCGGGGCTCGGGGGTGCGGTCCAGCAGCACCTGCGCCAGGTCGACGGTGTGCACGCCGTCGACCAGCACCTCGTGCGACTTGGAGAGCATGGCGACCCGGCCGCCCTCGAGCCCCTCGATGAAGTAGACCTCCCACAGCGGACGGTGTCGGTCCAGCGGGCGGGAGATGATCCGCGCCACCAGCTCGAAGAGCTGGTCGGGCGTCCCGGGGCGCGGCAGCGCGGAGCGGCGTACGTGGTAGCCGAGGTCGAAGTCGGGGTCGTCCACCCAGACGGGGTTGGCCAGCCGGCCCGGGACGGCGGCGATCCGCTGGCGGTAGCGCGGCACGAACGTGATCCGGTCGCCGACCAGCTCGACCAGGCGCGCGTAGTCGAACCCCGAGTCGCCGGGGTCGAAGATCTCGACCGTCGCGTTGTGCCGCGGCGCCGACGGCGACTCCCCGGCGAGCACCGCCAAGTCGCGGGAGCCGAGCCTCTCACTCATGAGGTGCCTTCCGGGGGGTGATCAGGACGCGTTCAGGGTCGCGTGGGATTCTTCCAGACATGCTGCGCACGCAAGCTTTCGCGACCGTCCTCTCCGTCGCGCTGCTCGGGCTGACGGCCTGTGGCGACGACGACAGCGGGACTCCCGGCACCGACACGGACCCGGTGACGATCGACGTCACGTTCGACGGCGACACGGTCACGCCCAACGGCGAGCGGGTCGACGTCCAGACCGGCCAGCCCATCGAGCTGAACATCACGGCCGACGCCGCAGGCGAGATCCACGTGCACAGCGACCCCGAGCAGGAGCTCGCGTACGACGAGGGCACCTCGACCCTCGAGATCGAGCCCATCGAGCAGCCCGGCGTCGTCGACGTCGAGTCCCATGACCTCGAAGTGGTCATCGTCCAGCTCGAAGTGAGCTAGTGGTCCCGGGCGGTTTCCTGCAGCACGGGATCGGCGGGGCCAAGGACCTCCCCCTGCCACCCGAGCTGGCGATCGCGGGTGCCGTCGCGGCCCTGGCCGTGTCCTTCGGCGTCCTCGCCCTGGCGTGGCGCAGCCCCAGGTACGACGGGCGAGAGGTCCTGGGCAGACCCGCTCCGGCCTGGCTCTCGTCGCTGACCGCGTCGACGGGGTGGCACGTCGCCCTGCGCACGATCGGCCTGCTCGTCTTCGGCTTCGGCGCTTTCGCGGCGATCTTCGGCCAGGACCTGCTCACCAACCCCGTCTTCGGGATGTTCTACGTGTGGTGGTGGGTCGGCCTGCCCGTCGCGTCGCTGCTCCTGGGTCCGGTGTGGCGCGCGGTGAGCCCGGTCCGCACGATCAACGCGCTCGTGGGCCGGCTGACCGGCGGGCGCGGTGAGGGTCTCTACGCGTACCCCGCCCGGCTGGGCTACTGGCCGGCGGCGCTCGGGCTCTACGCGTTCGTGTGGATCGAGCTGGTCTACCCCCACGGCACCGAGCTGGGTCCGCTGCGGCTGTGGTGCGCGATGTACGTCGCGGTGATGCTCGTCGGTGGTGCGCTGTTCGGCGACACGTTCTACGACAAGGCCGACCCGTTCGAGGTGTACTCGACCCTGCTGTCGAAGCTGTCGGTCTGGAAGCAGGACGACGGTCGGCTGCGGGTCCTCAGCCCGCTGGCCAACCTCTCGACCGTCGAGGTCCGCCCGGGCCTCCTCGGGGTCGTGTCCGTGCTGTTCGGCAGCACGGCGTTCGACTCGTTCCGCGACTCGACGCCCTGGGTGCAGTTCGTCCAGTCCACCGACGTCGACACCACCGTGCTCAACAACCTCGCACTCATCGCCTTCTGCGTCGCCGTCGGCCTGATCTTCGTGGCCGGTTCGATGGCCACCGGGGTCGAGCCGGGCACGCGCCGCCGGGACCTTCCCAACGTGTTCGCCCACTCCATCGTGCCGATCGTGGCGGGCTACATCGTGGCCCACTACCTGACGTACCTGGTCGAGGTCGGCCAGCAGACCCTCATCCAGGCCAGCGACCCGCTGTCGGACGGCAGCAACTGGTTCGGCACCGCGGGATGGAGCGTCAGCTACGCGATCTCCTACCACCCGACGGCCCTCGCGACGACCAAGGTGCTCGCGGTCGTGCTCGGACACGTGGTCGGCGTGATCGCGGCCCACGACCGCGCCCTCACCGTGCTGCCCGAGAAGCACCGGATCATCGGCCAGCTGCCCCTGCTGGTGGCGATGGTGGCCTTCACGGTCGGTGGGCTCTACCTCCTCTTCGCGGCCTGACCCGGCGGCCGGCTCCGCGCCCTGAGCGCACCGGCATCGACGCGGGTGCCACGGCGTCGACCAGCTCACCGACCGCGCGCCCCAGCGGCGAGTCGCCCACCTCCGCCGGCGTGCGACCCGCGACCAGGGCCCGGTCGACGGTCGGCCGGTCGTCGGGCAGGAAGTGCAGCCCGGCCAGCCGGCTGAAGCCCTCGACCATCCCCGCGATGTCCTTCTCCGACCAGCCGAGCGATGACCTCATCCGGTTGACGACCACGCGCACGGGCGCACCCGCGGTCACCTCGCGCACCTCCACGAGCCCGCGCGCCAGCCGGGAGAGGCCGACCGGGTCGGCCGACCCCACCACCACCACCTCGTCGGCCTGGCCCAGCGCGGCCAACGTCATCTGGTTGCGCGGCGGCCGCGACCCGAGCTCGCCCGCCGGGTCGGACTCGAGGCTGAAGCCGGTGTCGACGACGACGTCGCCGTGCGCGGCCGCGACCTCGAGCAGGTGCTCGACGGCTCCGGCGCGGACCTCGACCCACCGGTCGGGCCGGGGCAGCCCGGTGACCACGGTCAGGTGCTCGCCGACCGCCCGCTGCACCGACCCGAACCGCGGCTCGAGCATCCCGCCCGCGGCGAGCCGGGCCGCGGCGAGCAGGCCGGAGACCTCGTCGAGGATGCCGAGCTGCTGGGCCACGGCGCCGCCGTAGGGGTCGGCGTCCACCAGGGTCGTACGGCGGCCGCGCGCGGCCAGCTCGGCGGCGACGGCCACCGCCACCGTCGTCCGCCCCGGGGCTCCGGCCGCTCCCCACACCGCGACCACCCGGCCGCCGCCGGGCGGCGGTGGCGGCTCGTCGGCCAGGGGGTCGGGCACGACGGTGTCGGCGTCTGCGGTCGCGTCGGTGGCCTGGAGGGCAGCCGGCAGCTCGTCGAGCCGGTCGTCGGGGACGACGGCCGCGATGCCGAGCCGGGCGGCCCGGAGGCGATGCTCGTCGGCCGGGCCGGTGGGCACCACGGCCAGCGGTCGCACCTGGAACCGTCGCAGCTGGTCGATCGCCGCCTGGTCGAGGCCCGGCGCCTCGAGCGCGACCACGGCGGCGTCGGCCTGGCCCGCCGAAGCGGCCGCGAGCAGGTCGGGGACGTCGACGCAGCGGCGCAGCACGACCACACCCGGCTCGCGCCCGAGCAGACCCAGCACCGAGGACTCCCAGGCCGCACCCGACGCCAGGATCAGGACGATGACCACCGCTGCCTCCGTGCCCTCAGCCGCGGCGGACCACGGTGACCACGGGCGAGTCCGCGCTGCCGTAGGCCTCGAAGAAGACACCGGCGTCCTCGTCGGCGACGCCGAGCACCAGCTGACGCTGACCGGAGGCCCCGAACCCCTCGTCCAGCGACGAGGCCGAGATCACCGTCACGGAGGTGAGCACCGGAGCGCAGCGGGCGGCGCACCGGCCGCCGCCCGACGGCAGCACGTAGAGGTCGACGACCGAGCCGGCGGCCACCGACGGCGGCACCCGCTCGGCGTCGACGGGCACGGGCACCTGGAGCAGTCCGTCGTCGCCGGCCGGACCGACCGCGGTGCGCGGCACCAGCTCGCCGGCGCCGACACCCCGCACGAGCTGGAGGCCCTCGGGCAGCGCGTCGTCCCCGCCGAAGTAGCGGTCGAGGTCGGCGGCCTGGTCGAACCGGACGTGCCGGACGACGACGTCGTCGGCGGTGACCGTGTCCCCGGCGCCCATGTCGCGGGCCGCGGCCCACACGGTGACCGAGTCGTCCGCGGCCGCCAGCACGCGCGCGCCGGCCACCACGGAGACGGCCACGATGAGGACGCCGACCCACAGCCGCGGGTCGCGCCAGCCCGGACGTGTCGCCCGGAGCGCCGCCGGGGTGGACGGGTGTACGCGAGAGCTCCCGAGATTCCTGCTCACGGCGCCATCATGCCCGCGACCGGCCGACCGGGACAGACGTCCATCCACAGGTGCCCGTCCACAGGCTCGGTGGTCGGCGGCCGGCGCGGGCGTGGGGAGTGACACCATTCCCCCATGCCGGCGCCCCGCTTCCTCACGCTGACCGACGTCGCCGAGGTGCTCAACACCTCGAGCGCGCAGGTCTACGCGCTGGTGCGCCGCAAGGAGCTCAAGGCCATCAAGATCGGCGGGCGGGGCCAGTGGCGGGTGGAGGACAGCGAGCTCGAGGCCTTCATCCAGCGGATGTACGACCAGACCGACACGTTCATCGACGAGCACCCCTTCGAGGACGTCGACCAGCCGGCGCCGGTCGACCAGGGCGACTAGCCGACCTCGGAGCCCAGCGTGACCGAGAGCGTGAGCTCCTCGTCGCCGCGCGTCAGCAGGAGCTCGACGTCCTCACCGGGCTGGTGCGAGCGGATCGCCACGATCAGCGCGATCCCGTCGGTGACCCGGAGACCGTCGAGCTCGGTGACGACGTCGCCCTCCTCGAGGCCGGCCTGCTCGGCCGGGGTGTCGGGCAGCACCTCGCTGATCTCGGCGCCCTTGCCGGACCCCTCGCCACCGGTCACCACCTTGGCCCCGATGACCGGGTACCGCGCCTCGCCGGTGCGCAGGATCTGGTCGGCAGTCACCTTGACCTGCTCGATCGGGATCGCGAACCCGACGCCGATGTTGCCCGCGTCGCCCTGCACCGCGCCGCCGGTCGTGGCGATGGCGGAGTTGACGCCCACCACCTGGCCCTGCAGGTTCACGAGCGGG
>JAICRP010000251.1 GCA_025966445.1 Nocardioides sp. | reverse complement strand
ATCTCCAGGCTGAAGAAGCAGCTCGTCATGTTGTTGTGGATCGACGCAGCCCGGCAGAAGTCCAGTGCCAGAGTCAACTTCCCCATAGCGGGGCGCGCGGCGACGATGATCATCTGCCCGGAGTGGAGGCCGTTGGTCAGGTCGTCGAGGTCCGCGAACCCGGTCGGGACGCCGTACAGCCCCGCGTCGCGGTTGCCGATCGCCTCGATCTCGTCGAGGACGCCGTTCATGATGTCGCTCAGCGGCGCGTAGTCCTCGGCTGTCCGCCGGTCGGTGATCTTGTAGACCTCCGCCTGCGCCTGGTCGACGACGTCGTCGACCTGGCCCTCGCCGGCGTAGCCGAGCTGGACGATCTTGGTGCCGGCGTCGACGAGGCGACGCAAGATGGCCTTCTCGTGGACGATCTCGGCGTAGTAGGCCGCGTTGGCCGCGATCGGCACGTTGGCCGAGAGGGTGTGGAGGTAGGGCGCCCCGCCGATGCGGACCAGCTCGCCGCGGCGCTGGAGCTCGGCCGCGACGGTGACCGGGTCGGCGGGCTCGCCGCGGCCGTAGAGGTCGATGATCGCGTCGTGGATGACCTCGTGCGCGGGCCGGTAGAAGTCGACGCCGCGGACGATCTCGGAGACGTCGGCGATGGCGTCCTTGGACAACAGCATGGCGCCCAGGACGCTCTGCTCGGCGGCGTTGTCCTGCGGCGGCGTGCGGTCGCCGGGACGCGACGGTCGCTGACCCGGCTCGTAGGCCGCCGGGCCGTCACCCCAGTCCTCCACCGGCGGCTCGGGGAAGCCGCGCTGGTCCTGCTCGGCGATGCTCACGCGGCCTCCGGGTCAGGGACAGATGTGACAGGAGTGACAGTAGGAGGAGCCACCGACACCCTGGCCGCGCGCGGCGGCCAGAACTGGACCGTAGACGTTTCCCGGGGCCGCGGTCCACGTCGCACCGGATAGTTATCCACAGGCTGCGAGCCAGCCTGGGGAGAACTTCGGCGCTCTCGTGGACGACCCGCCGCCCACCTGTGCACCAACCTGGGGACCCGCTGTGCAGGACACGCCCCGGATGCCGCCGATCAGGGCGCTGACCTGCGCAAACGTCCTCCCAGGGGTGTGCACCAGAAAATTCTCGGTAGAACGGTCGTTCATCGACTCGCCATCTGGGATTCGTCTGGCGGCAAGTCGACAATCAGCCGATCGGCTGATGCGAACCGTCGATTTCCACCGCTCGTGCACAGGCAACCGGTGGTCGGGGGCCGGGCGTCTGCCGAGTGCCTCCGGCCGGACCCTAGGCTGCCCCTCCGTGGCCCACCCCCCCGCCCGATCACTGGATCGCGAGATCTGGCGGCTGGCGCTCCCGGCGTTCCTCGCGCTCGTCGCGGAGCCGTTGTTCCTGCTCGCCGACGCGGCGATCGTGGGCCACCTCGGGACTGCGGCCCTGGCCGGTCTCGGCATCGCCGCGATCGTGCTCCAGACGTTGGTCGGTCTCTGCGTCTTCCTCGCGTACGGGACCACCGCCAGCGTCGCCCGCCTCCTGGGCGCCGGCGACCGGCGGGCGGCCCTCGCCCAGGGCATCGACGGGGTCTGGCTCGCCATCGGCCTGGGGGTCGTCATCACCCTGGTCGGGGTGGCGACGACTGGCCCGCTCGTGCGCCTGCTGGGCGCCGGGCCCGAGGTGGCCGAGCCGGCGACGACGTACCTGCGGATCGCCTTCCTCGGCGTCACGCCGCTGCTCGTCATGCTCGCCACGACCGGCATCCTGCGGGGTCTGCAGGACACCCGCACCCCGCTCGTCGTCGCGGTGGCGGGCAACGCGCTCAACATCGTGCTCAACCTGCTGCTGGTGTACGGCATCTCGGTCGGGGGGTTCGGCCTCGACGGGCTCGGCATCGCCGGCTCTGCCCTCGGCTCGGTGCTCGCCCAGCTGGCCAGCGCGGCGGCCCTGCTGGCGGTCGTCGTCCGCGGCGCGCGGCGCGAGAACGCCAGCCTGCGGCCCGACCTCCCCGGCATCCGTCGCGCGGCCCACGCCAGCGTCGCCCTCGTCATCCGCACGCTGACGCTGCGCGCGGCGCTGCTGCTCACGACGTATGCCGTGGTGCTGGGCGCGGACGCCTCCTCCGGCGACGACCAGTCGGTGTCGGTCGCCACCCACCAGCTGGCGTTCACGATCTGGAGCTTCCTGGCCTTCGGGCTCGACGCGATCGCCATCGCCGCCCAGGCCATCACGGGGCGGTACCTCGGCGCCGGCGACCGACCGGGCACGCGAGCAGTGACGGGCCGGATGGTCTGGTGGGGGGCCGTCAGCGGCCTCGCCACCGGCGTCGCCCTCGCCGCCGTCAGCCCGTTCCTCGGCCCGCTGTTCACCAGCGACCCCGAGGTGCAGGCCCTGCTGGTGCCGGTCCTCCTCGTCACCGCGGCCGGTCAGCCGATCGCCGGTGTCGTGTTCGTCCTCGACGGCGTCCTCATCGGCGCCGGCGACGGCACGTACCTCGCGTGGGCGGGCCTCGCCGTCCTCGCGGTGTACGCGCCGGTCGTGCTGCTCGTCGGCGGCCTCGGCGGCGGCGTGGTCGCGGTGTGGGCGACCCTCTCGGCGCTGCTGATGGGCGCACGGTTCGTGGTGCTCACGGTGCGCGCCCGCGGCGACGCCTGGATGGTGACGGGCACCACGACGCACCGATGATTTCGGCCCGGGGCCCGGGTCGGTACGGGCATGGTCACCGGACACATCGATCCCCGCTACGGCGACGCGAACGCCACCGCACCCGGCTGGGACGACGTCGAACGCAGACTCGCGAGCGCCCAGCTCTACTGGCTGGTGACGGTCCGGGCCGACGGCCGGCCGCACGCCGTCCCGCTGTGCGGCGCCTGGCACGACGGCGCCTTCGCGTTCTGCACCGGCGCCGCCGAGCAGAAGATGCGCAACCTCGAGGCCAACTCCCAGGTGGCCGTGACCGCCGGCCCGCTCGGGGCCGACGGCTGGTCGAGCGGCAAGGACATCGTGGTGGAGGGCACCGCCCAGCGTGTCACCGACGAGGACGCGCTCCGGACCCTGGCCGACGTGTGGGAGGAGAAGTACGAAGGGGACTGGCGGTGGGAGGTCCGCGACGGCCAGTTCTTCGAGCTGACCGACTCGGGCGGGAGCACCGAGGGCGGGGCCCAGGTGTTCCGCGTCGTGCCCACCAAGGTGATGGTGTTCGGCGACGAGCACGGCCAGACGACATACCGGTGCTGAGTGCCCCCAAGCGCGAGAGGCCCCCACCCAGGACCGGGCGGGGGCCTCTCGTCGGGCTCTGTGTCGTCAGGCCGGGATGACGTTGAGGTCCACGGTCGCGGACACCTCGTCGTGCAGCTTGATCGACACCTGGTGGGAGCCCAGCGACTTGATGGGCTGGGTCACCACGATGGTCCGCTTGTCCACGGCCTCGCCGGAGACGTCGGCGAGCGCGCCGGCGATCTCGGCGGTGGTGACCGCACCGAACAGGCGGCCACCGGTGCCGGCCCGGACCTGGACCGGGACGGCCTGGGCCTCGAGCTTGGACTTGATCTGCTCGGCGTGGTCCTGGTCGCGCACGGCGCGAGAGGAGCGGGCCTTCTTGATCGACTCGACGGTCTTCTCGCCGCCGCGGGTCCAGCGCATGGCCAGGCCGCGGGGCACGAGGTAGTTGCGGCCGTAGCCGTCCTTGACCTCGACCACGTCGCCGGGGGCGCCGAGTCCGTCGACCTCCTGGGTCAGGATGAGCTTCATGTCGACTCCCCTCAGCGTCCGGTGGACGTGTAGGGCAGCAGGGCGACCTCGCGAGCGTTCTTGACGGCGATGGCCACGTCCCGCTGGTGCTGGACGCAGTTGCCGGTCACGCGACGGGCGCGGATCTTGCCGCGGTCGGAGATGAACTTCCGGAGCAGGGTGGTGTCCTTGTAGTCGACACCAGTCGCCTTCTCCTTGCAGAACTGGCAAACCTTCTTCTTCGGCTTGCGCATCACTGCCT
>JAICRP010000192.1 GCA_025966445.1 Nocardioides sp. | reverse complement strand
TCGGCGGGACGTGCACGCGGCGCCTACTGGCCGCCACCGCCGGGCAACGGCGGCGTCGTGTGGTCGGCACCGACGACACAGGTGCAGTCGACGTCGTGACGCGTGTCGCTGCGGTCGTACCAGGTGTGGGTGTGCGGCTCGCCCTGTGGTCGCGAGCGGGCCTCGTCCTCGGACACGGCGTCCTCCTCGGGGAGAGCTGGGGCGGGTCGGCCGAGCACGAACCGCAGCAGCGCCTCGTCGGCGGACCGGCGCGGGTCGTCCGGAGGTCGTGGTCGCGACGCGCGGACCGGCTCGTAGGCGCGGCTGATGCGCTGACCCCACGACACGGCGGACCTCCTAGCGGCGGGAGTTGAGGCCGGGCGTGCTGCCCGGCGGTGGGACCAGGTAGTCGTCGGCGTCGGCGCAGTCGTCCAGGTACATACCCTCACGGCACGTGGTGTCAGGTATCAGGTACACCTCGTAGTCGCCGTCGCCGTCCTTGACCTCCAGCTTGACGCCGTTGCGGCCGGTCTCGGTCTCGTTGATGTGACCGTCGCTCGGCGTGCAGCCGGTTAGGACTACACCGGCCAGCGCCAGCCCGGTCAGCAGCGGCGCGACGCGGGTCACGCGGGTTCCTCTCATCGTATACTCCTAGGTCGGGGATCGGGGATCGGGAATCGGGGATCGGGGATGCGTGCCGCCGACCTAGCTCTTCTTCCTACCACGGCGCGCCTCGTGCGACGCGTCGGCGGCCCGCCGGGCCTGCTCGGTCGTGAGGTTGCCGGTCGTCGGGTACTCGGCGGCGAGATCGGCGGCGGCGGCGTCGCCGACCGCCTGGGCCAGGTCGTCGGGGTCGCCCTCGGCGATGGGGGTGGACACGGTGCTTCCTCCTAGGTCGGCGGTCGATGATCATCGGTCGTACGGTACGCGGACAGTCTAGCGACGGTCGTCACGCCGGTCGGGACGAACCCGGCGACGACGACGACGACCAGTCGCTCACGCGTCGTCGTGGTCGCCTAGGGTACGGTAGTCGTCCTCCAGGGCGGGGTCGAAGAAGACGAGCGGTCCCGTCGCGACGGCCGCCGGTATCTGGATGGCCTCGGCGGTGAACACGCGGGCGAACTCCCAGAGGTCGCGCAGCGAGTTCCCGGCGGCGAACAGCACGTCCCCCTGGACGTAGGACAGCCCGAGCCACACGCGGGCGAACGACTCGACCTCCACCAGCGTGCCGCTCGGCGCCCGCAGTACCCAGTCGTAGCGGGGGTCCGGCACGAGGCCGGCGTCCGCGTGCAGGGCGGCCCAGCCGGCGAGGCACGCGGCGGTCCCGCAGGTCCAGTCGGCGCCGGGCTCGCGGTCGGCGCCGCCCTCGTCGATGTCCAGCGGGCGGACCCAGACGGACTGGTCCCACAGGTCGGGACGGGACGTCACGAACTCCAGCTCGGCACGCAGCCGGTCGACGTGGACGGTCACGCGGGCTCCTCGTCGAGCTGGACGATGAGCGAGCTGCCGGGCCGACCGCGCGAGTCGTCGTCGTCGTCGTCGTCGTCGTCGTCGTCACCCAGGGCGACCAGCGCGGCGACGGCGCCGAGCGCGGCCACGGCGGCGGCGAGCCAGCGTAGGACGCGCCGCAGCCGGCGCGTGTCGGGACCGTACGGGTCGCGGTAGTGGTGGGACATCGGTACTCCTAGAGGTCGTGTGTGCAGAGCGGACAGACGGCCACGTCGGCAGCGGACGCGACGGGTGGAACATCAACCTCGGCCAGTCGGATGTTGTGCGCGTCCAGCAGCTCTCGTGCCGTCGACCTAGTCGTCGGTCGTGACGGCGTCGGCCGCTTGACGCGCGGCGATGCAGTGCTCACACGCCCACGGGTGGTCGTCGTGAGGACACAGGTTGGGACAGGTCGAGTCGTCACCGCCGTTGCAGCTGCACACGAGGAGGTCCTCCGGTCGTCGGTCGTCGGTCAGCTGGTACGGACGGTACCGGTCGCCGGCACGGCTACCGGGACGCGCCCACCCACCAGACGACGGCGAG
Organism: Nocardioides sp.; assembly: GCA_025966445.1. Classification (GTDB taxonomy): domain Bacteria; phylum Actinomycetota; class Actinomycetes; order Propionibacteriales; family Nocardioidaceae; genus Nocardioides. The sequence goes on along the minus strand of JAICRP010000192.1, from coordinate 4,472 downwards.
CAGAGCGGCCACGGCCAGGACGCAGATCACGACCAGCGCGGTCGTGCCCTCGTAGGAGATCGGGTAGTGCTCGTCGTCGTCCTCGCGCGCCGGTCGGCGGCGGCGGGGCGGCGGGCGGTCGCACCGGTCGCGGGGGTCGAGGAACGCGGTCGGGTCGGTGGTCGGGTCGGTGGTCGGGTCCAGCGGGTCGTAGGAGTCGGCGCGCGGGTCGCGGTACGCGGCCGGGCGCACCGGCGCGTGGGGGTCGAAGCTCGGGAGCGCGGCACCGACGCTCGGCAGGAAGGCGGTCGGCTCGTCGGGGCGGTCCGGAGGCGGCGTAGCGGAGGTCATACGGCGGACGCTACCGGGCGCGTCACGCCCACCGGTGAGGCGTCCTCGGCGGTGACGAGCGGCCGGTCTACGTCGCGAAACACCACAGAGTGTGAGGAACGAGCGAGCGGTACGGTCGGCGGTACGCACGACCGGTCCGGCGGGAACCGGGACGCCCCGGAGGCTCGGCTCGAGGCGCCCCGTCCGCTACCCGCCGCGGGCCGGCAGATCCGGGAGGAGTACCGACCTGTGGTCGACACTACCAGCAGCGAGCGTGACACACGGAGGCCCTACGCGGAGGCGGCGGTGGTCTACCGCGACCTCGGCTGGCGCGGGGTCCTGCCGGCGGACCTGAACGGGCGACCGGGGCACGTGCCGGCCGGCTACTCCGGCGGCCACGACGTCGACCCGGACGACGACCAGGTCGCGCGGTGGGTCGAGGGCCACGGGGACCACAACGTCGCGCTGCGCCTGCCGGACGACGTCCTCGGGCTGGACGTCGACGTCTACGGCGACAAGCACGGCGACCAGACCGTGGACTACGTGGCCTACCAGCTGGAGGCCGGCGAGCTGCCGCCCACCTGGACCAGCACGGCGCGGGGGCCGGGGCAGCCGTCCCGCATCCACCTGTACCGCGTGCCACCGGGCGGCCGGTGGCGCAGCGACCTCGGACGCGGCTCGCACGTCGAGGTCATCCGCCGGGGGCACCGCTGGGCGCGCGTCTGGCCGAGCACCAACCACCGGCTCGTCGGACGGGGCGTAGACCCGACGTACCGGTGGTACCGGCCGGACGGCACGCCGTCGGACCGGCCGCCCCGACCGGAGGAGCTGGCGGTGCTGCCGGCGGCCTGGGTCGCCGTCCTGCGCGACGACTCGACGGCGGCGCTGCCCAGCCGCGAGCGGTCGGACGACCGGGGCGACCACCGGCGCGACGACGCGCCCGTCGTCGACCAGGACGGCCAGCCGGTCGACCCGGTGCTGGTCCTCGAGCACGGGCTGCCCATCGGCAGCCAGCAGACCGAGCTCTTCCGGTACATGTGCTCGCTGCGGGCGCGGAACCTGCGCCGCGAGGAGATGCTCGTCCTCGGCATGGTCGCGCTCCAGCGCATGGAGAACGACCCCCAGCGCGAGCCGTGGACCGCGCAGGACGTCACGACGATCGTCGACCACGTGCGGCGCGAGTACGCGCCCGGCGGCGGCGTGCTCACGCCCCAGCTGCAGGCCATCGCGGAGCGGCTCACGGCGGGGACGTCCGTGGACGAGCCGGTCCCGACGGAGGAGTCCGCCACGGACCTGGGCAACAGCCTGCGGTTCGCGCGGCTCTTTCGGGACCGCGCGCGGTACGCGGCGGACATCGACCGGTGGTACGTCTGGGACGGTCGGCGGTGGGCACCGGACCGCACCAACCGCGTGCTGGACCTGACCAAGCACGTCATCGACGACGTCCGCCGGCAGGCGCTGACGGACGACGCACACCGCGACCAGTGGCTCGCCTGGGCGAACGCGTCCGAGAAGCTGACGGCCCGCCGCGCGATGATCGGTGGCGCGGTCGCTGAGCCGGGCCTGGTCGTCCTGTCCGACGTGTTCGACGTCGATCCGAACATCATGGTGGTACGGAACGGCACGATCGACCTACGGACCGGTCAGCTGCGCGAGTCGGACCCCGCCGACCTCTGTAGTCACCTGGCGGAGGTCGACCACGACCCCGACGCGGACGCGCCCCGGTGGCGCGGTCACGTCGCGCTAGTCACGGCCGGCGATGACCAGCTGGCGCGGTACCTGGCCCGGGCGGTCGGCTACAGCCTGACCGGTGACGTCGGCGCGCGGTCGTTCTTCTTCCTGGAGGGTGACGGCTCAAACGGCAAGAACGCGTTCATCGAGCCGATCATGCAGGTCATGGGATCGTACGCGCAGACCACGACGACGGCGCTGCTGACGGGCGACGACCAGCAGCACCCGACGATCATGGCCGACCTACTGGGCAGCCGACTGGTGTTCGTCGACGAGTCGCGCCAGGGACGGAAGCTCAACGTCGAGCGCATCAAGGCGCTCACCGGCTCGAAGAAGGTCAAGGCGCGGTTCATGCGCAAGGACTTCTTCGACTTCGACGCACAGTTCAAGCTGTGGATCGCCGGCAACGGACGACCCACCGTGGACGACCCGTCGGACGGCGTCTGGTCGCGGCTGCACCGCGTCGTCTGTCACGGCAAGGTCGACCCAGCGCGGCGGGTCGACCGGTTCGGCGACGTGCTATACCAGGAGGAGGCCGGTGGCATCCTCAACTGGGCGCTCGCGGGGCTGCTGGACTGGCGACGCGGCGGCCTGGCGGTACCGGATGCCGTCCGCGCGGACGTCCAGGAGTACCGCGACGAGGAGGACCACGAGGCACAGTTCGTGGACGAGTGGCTCGAGGTCACGGGGGACCCGGCGCACCGGCTCGTCGTGGACGAGGTCTACACGGTCTACCGGCACTGGGCGGAGCGCGCGGGACTGACGCGGGGGGACGTTCGGAACAAGGCGCACCTCGGTCGACAGCTGAAGCGGTTCGGCGTCGAGACGGGCGGTCGGCCGGTCAAGATCGACGGTCGCGCGACCCGACTGATGGGTCGCGTCCGGTGGCAGGAGGGCGCCCCGGTTCACCTCGTGCTGGGAGGCCCGGGGCACGGGTCGGTCTAGGCCGGAGGTGGCGTAACCGGTTCGCGTAACCGAGGTGTGACTACCGGTAGGTTAAGTGGGATCGGTTACGCCAATGACTACACCAACTTTTACTCTTATGTAACCATGTTTCTAGACGTCAGAGACTCAAGTTACACTAGTTACACCAGTTACATCAATTAGTAGTATACGTTCCGTGCGCGCGATGTGCGCGCCAGCACCTGCCGGCTATACGGCGTCATACCGGTACCGGCGTAACCCGCGTAACCTAGGAGCAGAATCTTGGACGAGAACACGGTCGGTTACGGCAACGAGGGCGGCGTAACCGAGGCGCTCGATCGGGTCGCGGACGCGGTACTGACGGGCGCCCTCGTCGACGCGGTCGCGAGCGGTAACGGACAGCTCGTCACGCTTGTCATCGACGCGCTGCGACGCGACGAGGTAGGTATCGGACGTGCGCTTAAGGCGCTCGACGCCGAGTGGATTAGGTTCGACTAGGCTGAGCGCATGGCCGGTCGCGGGTACGCACGACGACTCGCCCTCCACTGTTCCGAGCGGAAGCGCCGGGGCGCGAGGGCGGGCCGGGCGTGTCGGATGCTGGCCGGCGAGGGCACGCGGCACGCCGGGTTCGGTCCGTGCCAGGCGCACGGTAGTAGCGGGCAACATCGAGCGTGGGAGCTGGCGTTGGAGGTAGCGAGGGAGCTGGACGTCTCGCCGTGGGAGGCGCTGCTCAAGGCGACGCGGCTCGCGGCCGGGCGCGTGGCGTGGGTCGACGCCCAGCTGGTGGAGGCGACGCGCGCGAGCGACGGCGACCAGGGCGGACCGGCGGTCGGCCGCTGGCTCAAGGAGTCGCGCCTCGAGAGGCAGCTGCTGGCCCGGACGGCCAAGGCGGCGGTGGACGCCGGGGTCGCGGAGCGGCTGGTGCGCCAGGTGGAGCTGGAGGGGCGGCTGGTCGCGGAGGTCCTCGGGCGGACGCTGGACGCGCTGGACCTGACGGCGGAGCAGCGGCAGGTCGCGTTCGCGACGGCGCACCGCGAGCTGCTGCAACTTGAGGCGTCGGAGGTCGAGGGTGGTTCCGGATAGAGGGGGAACGCCGCAGAGGCCGCGACCTGTGCTCTACGGTTAGACTAGAAGAGTGACGACGACACAGCAGGTGAACACGTGCGGCCGCTGCGCCGCCCGCTGGACGGCGAGGCGGGCGGCGCACTGCGGGCGGTGTCACGCGACGTTCTCGTCGCCGAGCGGGTTCGACGCGCACCGGCGAGGTCACGCGTGCCGCGACCCACGCGACGCGGGGCTGGTGGCTCGCGTCGGGAGGTCGGCGGCCACGCGCGGCGTGATCTGGACGGCCCCGGGCAACGACGACGACCGACGACGGGCGGGCTGGGGTATCGCCGGGTAGACGCACCGGAGGCCGTCCAGCTGACGCTGGACGGCCTCACGGGTTCGGTGGACTACCGGTCCTCGCGCTCGCGGGCGCGCGCCGCGAGCTCCTCGGCGCGGTCGCG
>JAICRP010000156.1 GCA_025966445.1 Nocardioides sp. | reverse complement strand
GTACCCCGCCCGTTGGTACATCGCGATCGCCTCGACCAAGGTGTCGTTGGTGTCCAGCCGGACGACGGCGTGGCCTCGGGCACGGGCCAGGTCCTCGAGGTGCCGCAGCAGCCTGGCGCCCAGCCCCGCGCCCCGCCAGGAGTCGTGCACCCACATCCGCTTCACCTCGGCCGCTCCGTCGGGGAGCCGCTGCACTCCCCCGCAGGCCACGGGTTCGCCGTCGCTCGTCGCCACGACGAAGAGGCCGTCGGGCGCCGCCATCGAGGCGGCGTCGTGCCGCCACGCGTCGCCGGGCTCGAAGCCGAACCGCTCGCCGATCTCCGCGAAGTACGCCGCCATGGCGGCGAGCGCACGGGGGTCCGTGGGGGCGGTCTCCTCGAGGCGGACGGTGGCCGCGCGGACCAGTCGGTCGGCGGTCGCGAGCGCCTCGGTCAGCCGCTCGCGCTGCCGTTCGCTCAGCGGCGCCACCAGGCGTTCGGCGAGCTCCTCGGACCGCTCGTCGAGTCGTCGCCACGCGGTCCGACCACGCCGGCTGAGGGTCACCCGGCGCCGCCGACGGTCGTCGGGGTCGGGCCGGACGACCACCAGGTCGTCAGTCTCCAGGGCCCGCAGGAGCCGGCTGAGGTAGCCGGAGTCGAGGCCGAGCCGGTCCCTCAGCTCACGCACGGTCGCGCCGGACCCGTCGCCGGAGCCGATCTCGAAGAGGAGCCGCGACGGCCCGAGCGGCCGGCCCGTCCCGAGGAACGACTCGTCGAGGGCGCCGATCCGCTGGGTGTAGGTGCGGTTGAACCGTCGCAGCACCTCCGTCTGCTCGATCATTCTCTGACCTTAGTCAGAGGAACCGGCGCGCGCCAGCGTCCTAGAGTGAGCCGGTGGCCAGGGACAAGAGCACGCTTGCGATCACCAACGCCCACGTCGTCCCCATCGAGGGCGAGCCGTACGACGGCACCATCGCGGTGACCGGAGGCCGCGTCTCGGCGGTCGGGAAGAAGGCCAGGGTGCCGCGCGGTGCCGAGGTCGTGGACGCCGAGGGCGGCTGGGTGCTTCCCGGCCTCGTCGACGCTCACACCCACGTGGGGGTCTGGGGCGAGGGTGAGGGCTGGTCGGGCCAGGACACCAACGAGATGACGGACCCCGTCACGGCCCAGGTGCGTGCCCTGGACGCGATCTACCCGGCCGACATCGGCTTCACCGACGCGCTCGTCGGCGGCATCACGACCGTCTGCGTCAACCCGGGCTCGGGCAACGTGATCGGCGGCCACTGCGTCGCGGTGCACACGCACGGTCGCACCGTGGACGAGATGGTGCTGCGCTCCCCCGCCGGGCTGAAGTCGGCGCTGGGCGAGAACCCCAAGCGCGTGTACGGCGACCAGAAGAAGGCCCCGTCGACGCGGCTCGGCACCGCCTCGGTGCTGCGCGAGGCCTTCGTCGCGGCCCAGAACTACCAGGCCAAGCAGGCCGCCGCGAAGAAGGACAAGAAGCCGTTCGACGCCCGCGACCTCAAGCTCGAGGCGCTGGCGATGGTCCTGGACCGCGAGATCCCCTGGCGCCAGCACTCCCACCGCGCGGACGACATCGCGACGGCCTTGCGGATCGCGGACGAGTTCGGCTACGAGCTGGTGATCGACCACGGGACCGAGGCCCACCTGATCGCCGACCTGATCGCCGCCAAGGGCATCCCCGTGCTGATCGGGCCGCTCATCGTCAGCCGTACCAAGGTCGAGGTGCGCAACCGCTCGACCGTCAACCCCGGGATCCTCGCCAAGGCCGGCGTGGAGATCTCGATCATCACCGACCACCCCGTCTGCCCGATCGGCTACCTCGTCCACCAGGCGACCCTCGCGGTCAAGGACGGCCTCGACCCCGAGACCGCGCTGCGGGCGATCACGATCAACCCCGCGCGGGTGCTCGGGCTCGACGACAGGATCGGGTCCCTCGAGGTCGGCAAGCTCGGCGACCTGGCGATCTGGTCCGGGGACCCACTCGACGTGATGCAGCGGGCACACCGGGTGTTCATCGAGGGCGAGCAGGTCTACGCCTGGACGGCGCCGGAGGAGGAGTGAGGTCGATGGACGTGTTCCAGGTGGCGCAGCGGGCGGTCGACCTCGACCGGGCTCGCGAGTTCTACTCCTGGCTGCTGGAGGCGGAGCCGACCGGCCACTTCGACCCACCCGGCCTGCTCTTCTTCCAGGTCGGCGGCACACGGCTGCTCCTCGACCGGGGAGCTCCCTCGGCCCTCGTCTACCTGCGGGTGGACGACGTGAGGCGCACCATCCAGCGCTGCGTCGAGCGCGGCGTGGTCGTCGAGTCCGAGCCGCACGTCATCTTCCAACACCAGGACGACGCGCTCGGTCCGGCCGGCACCGACGAGTGGATGGCCTTCGTGACCGACTCCGAGGGCAACACGGTCGGCCTCGTCAGCCACACGCCGATCGAGTCCTAGGCGGCCGACCCGGGCGGGGGCTCGATCGGCGTCTGGTTGCGGCCAAGCACCCACACCATCGCCCCCAGCGCGGCCAGCTGGAGCGGCCAGCCCAGCCCGATCTTCAGGACGCCGAGCAGGGCGACGGCCGTGTCGGTCTCGATGCGGCCCGCGTGCGCGGCCAGCCAGATGGGCCCCTGCACGACGACGCGCAGCACGCACGGCAGGGCGAGCAGCCAGGTCAGGCGGGTGCACAGCCGGACGACCTGCTTGTCGTGGTGCCAGGCCGTCGGGTCGCCGGTGACGCTGCCGACCATGAACCCCACCACGGGCCAGCCGATCACGCAGGTGAGGGCGAAGACCAGGCCGTACACGCCGTTGTAGAGGATGCCCGGGAGGAAGTACGCCAGCGCCTGGGCGTCCTCGTCGCCGCCACGGCTGGCCGATATCCGCACGAAGACCCAGCCGATGCCGATGCCGAACAGGGCGTTGAGCACGAACTGCGGCGTCGAGCGCTGCACGAGTCGGACCACCAGCAGCACGAGGGCGGCGGCCACGCTGATCATGAGGGCGAGGGTCAGGTCGCGCTGGGTGAGCCAGGTGACGGTGAACAGCAGCGTCGGGACCGCGGCCTCGATCATCCCGCGCCGGCCACCGAGCGCCGTGGCGAGCTGGCGACGGACCACGGCCTCGACCGTCTCGAGGCTCGCTGCCGCCTCGGTCGTGTCGGCGTCTGCCGGGGGTTGCTCGCTCATCAGGCGCGCAGCTCGTAGCGAGGGTTGTACATCACGCGCACACCGTCCTGCACCCCGATGCGGCCCTCGACCTCGAGCTGGCGGCCCGGCCCGATGCCGGTGATCTGTCGCCGGCCAAGCCAGATGAGGGTGATCGCGCCGGAGCCGTCGAACAGCTCGGCCTCGAGTGCCGGCACGCCGCCGCGGGGACGGAGGGTGACGGTGCGCAGCGTGCCGCTGAGCGTCACCCGGGTGCGGTCGGGGGCGTCGGCGATCGCGACGAGCCCGGACTCCTTGACGGTCTGGCGCAGCTCTCGCGCGTGCTGGTCGGTGCTGCTGGCCCAGCGGCTCAAGGTACGTCGCAGCTTGCTCTTGTGCCGGTCCTGCGGGCCGTCCTCGGGCCAGCGCCGTTCGTCGGCCTCCTGGTCGCCCATGGTCAGCTCCCGGACCGTCGCGCGTCGGGCGGCAGGGTCAGCGTCAGCGGGTCGCCGACCGGCATGGCGTGGTCGCCGCGACGGACCGCGACGGTAGTCAGCGCCTCCTCGAACGGCTCGCCGGTCTCGGGCTCGACGGCGGGACGGCCGAGCAGGGTGGCGCGCAGAAGCCACCGGGTGCCGTTGATGCCGATGACCCGCGAGGGCTGCAGCCCGGACGTCCCGTCGGGCCGGGCCACCGGCATCTGGCACACGAGCTCGGTGCCGAAGCGACCCTCGCGCTCGGTGGCAGTGCCACCCCGGCGGCCCAGGTCGGCGGCGATCTGGGGGCGGACCTCGCTCCACAGGTCCCCGTGGCGGGGCGCGGCGAACACCCGCAGCTCCAGGGCCCCCTCGGGTCCGGCGAACATCACCGACTGGACGTTGCCCGACGCCTCGTCCACCTGCAGCTGGAGCTCGGTCCCCGGCACGGGCAGCAGCACGAGCGCACCCAGGTCGACCCGGCCCTCGGTGTCGACGAGGTCCTCGGCGTCGAACGGACCGGCGCCCGTGGGCGTCTCGTCCAGAGCGACCTCGTCGGCCGACTCCTCGCCCGACACCTCGGTCGGCTCGTCGATGCTCTCGGCTGCCTTGCGGCGGAACTTCACAGGTGTCCTTCCTGGTGGGTCTCGTGCTGGTCGGTCTGCTCGTGGGGGGAGCCGAAACCTCCGGTAGAACCGTATCCCCCGGTCCCGCGCACCGACGCCGGCAGTTCGTCGACGGCCACGAAGGCGGCTCGCTCGAACCGCTGGACGACCAGCTGCGCGACCCGGTCGCCGCGACGCAGCTCCACCGCCTCGTGCGGGTCGTGGTTGATGAGCAGCACCTTGATCTCGCCGCGGTAGCCCGCGTCGATGGTGCCCGGGGTGTTCACGATCGACACCCCGTGCCGCGCGGCGAGCCCCGAGCGCGGGTGCACGAGAGCGACGTACCCCTCCGGCAGCGCCAGCGCGACACCCGTCGGCACCAGCGCCCGTTCACCGGGAGCGAGGGTGAGGTCGACCGCCGTGACCAGGTCGGCACCCGCGTCGCCGGGGTGGGCGTACGCCGGCAGGGGGAGGTCCGGGTCCAGCGACAGCACCGCGATCTGCAGGTCGGGTCGCCCGTCGGGCTGGTAGGGGTCGGGCACGGCCCGGACCCTACCCCCGGGACCCTACGCTGGCGGCATGCCCGAGCTCGCCGTACCTGACCCCGGGTACGAAGAGCGGCTCGGCGTCCCGCTGCGGTGGTGGGTGCAGGGCGTGATGCTGCTCGCGACCTTCTGGCTGGCCTTCGTCGTCGCCATCCCGGGCGTGGTCCCATGGTTGATCACCGGGCTGCTCGGACTGGTGCTGGTGGTCGGCCTGGCCTCGATCGGGTCGGCCCGGGTCGGCGTCGACGGCGGTTCCCTCCACGCCGGCCGGGCGCAGATCGGCCTGGAGCACCTCGGCACCGCCGAGCCGCTCGACGTCGCGGCCACCAGCCTGGCGATGGGCGCCGGGGCCGACGCCCGCGCCTTCCTCGTGATGCGCCCGTACCTGAAGCGAGCGGTGCGGGTGCCGATCACCGACCCGGCCGACCCGACGCCGTACTGGCTGGTCGGCTCGCGGCACCCGGACGCGCTGGCCGCCGCCATCAACAGGCGGTCCGGCGCCCCACTGTCGGGGTGAGGTCGGGCCACCCTCGCGCCACTAGGCTGACGGCATGGCAGAAAGTGGTTCGAAGGTCTGGACGGTGTTCTCGCTCGTCGCCGCGTTGGCTGCGGCCGCGATCGCGAAGAAGACGCTGAACTCGTCGTGGCGGGCGGCCACGGGCAAGAACCCCCCTGAGAACCCCGCCGACCCCGACGTCGACGTCTGGGAGGCCGTGATGTGGGCCGCGGTGAGCGGCACGGTGATCGGCCTGGCCCGGATGCTCGCCCAGCGCAAGGCGGCCGGCTACTACCAGCGCTCCAAAGGTGAGCTGCCGCCCCAGCTCCAGCGCGGCGACGAGGTGGACGCCACCACCGCCTGAGCCCGACGACACGAACGCCACCGCCGCCCCGTGGGGCCGCGGTGGCGTTTTCGCTGTGGTCAGTGGTGGAGCGTCACGCCGCGCAGTCGCGGCAGATCAGCTTCTTCTCGTCGGCCAGCTGGCTGCGGTGGTGGACCAGGAAGCAGCTCATGCAGGTGAACTCGTCGTCCTGGCGGGGCATCACCTCGACGGCCAGCTCCTCGTGGGAGAGGTCGGCGCCGGGGAGCTCGAACGACTCGGCCGCCTCGGCCTCGTCCTCGTCGACCTTGCCGGAGTTCTTGTCGTGCCGGCGGGCCTTGAGCTCTTCGATGCTCTCCTCTGACTGGTCCTCCTCGCTCTTGCGAGGTGCGTCGTAGTCGGTTGCCATCTTCTTCTCGTACTCCCTGTGTTGTGCCCGGGGGGATCTGCGGAATCCATCGCTCGTGAGTCCGCGGCCTGCGGCGCGCCAGATTGTGCACCATCGACCGGTGGTCGCGGTATCCGGTAGCGCTCGTGTCTCACGGACGCGTACCGAACGCGCACCCGGAGCCGCCTATTCCCGGGCCGTGCTCGGCTCCGCTCCCTGTGTACGGGGTGGCTACAAGCCGGCCAGGAATCCGGCGTCCCGGACCGCCCCCAGGAACTCGTCGAAACCGTGGTCCGGGGCCGCCACGAGCGCCTCCGTGCCGTACGCCCCCGGGTGCAGCTCCCAGCGCGCACCGGCCTGCGTCGCGATGAACGCACCCGCGGCGTAGTCCCACAGGTTCACGCCCTCCTCGACGTACGCGTCCGCGCTGCCCTCGGCGAGGTGGCACAGGTCCAGCGCGCACGAGCCCAGCCGCCGGATGTCGCGCACCTGAGGCAGCAACCTGGCCACCGCGGCGGCCTGGACGGCGCGCTTGGCCGCGTCGTAGCCGAAACCCGTGATGACCAGGCGCTGGTGCAACGGAGCCGGACCACGAACCCCCAGGGGGACGCCGTCGCGCCGGGCCTCGCCGGCCGTGGCGACGTACTCGACGCCGGTCGCCGCGTTGAGCACCACGCCGGCCACCACTTCGCCGTCGTGCTCGACCGCGATCGACACGGAGTACTCCGGCAGTCCGTACAGGTAGTTCACGGTGCCGTCGATCGGGTCGACGACCCAGCGCACCCCGGTGGAGCCGGTCGCGGTGCCGGTCTCCTCGCCCAGGAACGCGTCGTCGGGGCGCCGGTCGAGCACCAGGCGGCGGATCAGCTCCTCGCTCTCGCGGTCGGCCAGGGTCACGACGTCCACGTCGCTGGACTTGGTGTCGGCGACGCTCACCCCGTGGGTGCGGCGCTGGCGGATGTGGGCCGCCGCCGCGCGGGCCGCCTCGAGGGCGAGCTCGAGCAGCTTGTCCGGGACGTCGGCGCGGGTCACGTGACCATCTTGGGAGGCGCCTGAGGGCCTCCGATGACCGGCTGCTCGCCGCGCAGGTTCGGGCAGCAGCCCGCCGCGCACAGGTCGGGTGCGGCCATCAGTCCGCCGACGGCGACCCGCGGCACCTCCTCGCCGCGCTCGGTGGCGGCGCGTTCCACGAGCAGCTCGCGGGGCAGGCCGACGAACCGCGGGTCGATCCCCGGCGTCGCCGCCCGGCTGACCGGGAACGACAGTCGTTCGGCGGTCGCGAGGGCCTCGGTGTCGAGGTCGTAGATGACCTCCATGTGGTCGGAGACGAACCCGATGGGCACGATCACCGCGGAGCTCGCGCCGTCCTTGGCCAGCTCCTCGAGGTGGTCGTTGACGTCGGGCTCGAGCCAGGGCACCTGCGGTGGCCCGGAGCGGGAGCAGAACACCAGCCGCGAGGGGTGCTTGCGGGCGACCTCCTGGCGCACCCGCTCGGCCACGACGGTGGCGGCGGATCGGTGCTGGCCGAGGTACGCGCGACCCCACGGGCCGCTGCGCTCGTTCATGT
>JAICRP010000016.1 GCA_025966445.1 Nocardioides sp. | reverse complement strand
CATCACGACGTGGCTGCCCAGCTGCGTCGAGCGCCCACGCCGGCGCCGTACGCCCTGCTCACCCGGCACGGCATCCTTCGCGAGCGGCTGGCCGACACGCTCACCGATGCGCTCCGAGCCAGCCTGATGCGGATGCAGGGCTACCGGGTGGACGTCGTGCAGTTCGTGGAGAGCAAGCACACCCCGCGCAACACCCTCCTGCGCGCGGTGCGCACGGGGGGTCCGGTCTCGGGAGGTGCGGTGCGCACGGAGTACGACGACCTGGTCGCCACGTGGGGGATCCGGCCGCGGCTGGCGGAGCTCCTCGCCGGGAACGACCATGCGTGAGCGGTACCTGCTCGGGATGACGGCGCTCCCGTTCGTGGTGGCCGCGTTCCTGCCGGGCGCCCTGCTCGCCGGCAACGAGGTCACCCGGTTCGAGGACCCCGAGATCGTCGAGTCGAGCGGGCTCGTCGTCGACGACGGCCTGTTGGTCACCACCAACGACTCGGGCGACTCCGGCCGCGTCTTCACCGTCGACCCGGCGACCGGCGAGACCGTCGGCGTGACGCAGTGGTCCGCGGACCCGGTGGACGTCGAGGCCCTGGCCCCGGCGGGTGGCGGCGAGGTCTGGGTCGGCGACATCGGCGACAACCGGGCCGAGCGGCCGTCGGTGTCGGTCGCTCGGGTTCCGGTCGGCCCCGGAAGCCGCGACGTCGACGTGCCGTCGTACGAGCTCGTCTTCCCGGAGGGACCACGCGACGCCGAGTCGTTGATGGCCGACCCGGCGACCAACCAGCTGTACGTCATCAGCAAGGGCGTCTTCGGGGGGTCGGTGTACGCCGCTCCCGAGCGGCTGCGGGCCGACCGGCCCCACAAGCTCACCGAGGTGGGCCCCGTGCTTCCGATCGCGACCGACGCGGCGTTCTTCCCCGACGGACGGCACATCATCGTGCGCAGCTACAACGAGGCGGCCGTGTACTCCTGGCCCGAGCTCGACGAGGTGGGCCGGTTCGGGCTGCCGGACCAGCAGCAGGGCGAGGGCATCGCCGTCGACCCGCTCGACGGGACGATCTACGCCTCGTCCGAGGGTCTGCACGCCCCGGTGCTGCGCATCTCGCTGCCGCCCGCCGTCCGGAGCGCGATGAAGCCGCCGGTCGCCAGCCCGACGCCGAGCCCGAGCGTGACGCCGAGCGTGACTCCGGCACCCGGGAACCGGGTCGACACCGAGCTGCCCGAGGAACCACCGGCCGAGCGGTCAGCCTGGGGGTGGGCGCTGGGTGGCCTCTTCGGCCTCGGCATCGTCGTCGTTCTCGTCCGTGCCCTCCGCCCACGGTAGCGGCGGCGGGCGGTCCCGGTAGGCACGCTCCGGGACGTACGCGTGCGCGGTGCTGCCCTTGGCGAAGAACCGGCTGGTGATGAGGTGGAGCCGCTCGTGGGCGGCGAAGAACCGATCACCCTCGCCGAGGGCGACCGGGTGCACGATGACCCGGTACTCGTCGACGAGGCCGAGGCGGGAGAGCTCCCGCTGGAGAGCCGGGTCCCCCACGACCACGACGGGCGCCAGTTCCTCGCGGCCACCCTGGGCCATCAGGTCCGTGATCGCGTCGACGTCCAGGTCGTCCTCGCGGACGAGCACGCCGGCCTTCTCGAGCACGCGGCGCCGGTACGAGCGGAGCTCGTGGTCGTCGTCCTCGGCCCCGTCGGGAACCAGGAGCCCGTCCACGCTCAGGTCCGCCACCAGCACCAGCCGTCGCATGGCGACAGCCTGCCCGAGGTCGCCCCTGCGGGCGAGGTGGACCACCCCTGCGCCTGCCTAGGGTGGGCGCATGGTCCGTCTCCGGCGCAGCGGCCCCGACCGGCCGGGGTGGACCCGTCGACGAGCGGGCAAGGGTTTCGTGTACCTCGACGAGGACGGCAAGCGCTTGTCGGCCGAGGACGCGCAGCGCGTCAAGGACCTGGTGATCCCGCCCGCGTGGGAGGACGTCTGGGTCTGCCCGTGGCCGAACGGCCACCTGCAGGCGGTCGGTACGGACGACGCCGGCCGGCGGCAGTACCTCTACCACCCCGACTGGCGGACCCGGCGGGACGGCGAGAAGTTCCAGAAGATGGTCACGTTCGGGAAGGCGCTGTCGAAGGCCCGCGAGCAGGTGCTGGTCGACCTCGGCGCCGAGGGGATGACGCAGGAGCGCGCGTGTGCGGTCGCCGTACGGCTGCTCGACCTCGGGTACTTCCGGATCGGCAACGACGTCTACGCCGAGGAGAACAACAGCTTCGGCCTCACCACGCTCGAGCGGCGGCACGTCCGGCGCGAGGGGAAGACGCTGGTGTTCGACTTCGTGGGGAAGTCCGGGATCGAGCACGTGATCACCATCGACGACCCCGGCGCCGTCGAGGCGCTGGAGGTGATGCGGAAGCGTCGTGGTGGCGAAGACCGGCTGTTGGCGTGGAAGGACGGGCGCAGCTGGCGGCCGGTGGACTCGTCGCTCGTCAACCAGTACGTCGGCCGGACGACGGGCATGGAGGCCACGGCCAAGGACTTCCGCACCTGGCACGCGACCGTCATCGCGGCGGCCTCGCTGGCGTCCGCTGGTGAGCCGGCCACGAAGGCCGCCCGCAAGCGGGCCGTCGTCGCGGCGATGAAGGAGGTCTCGGAGTTCCTCGGCAACACACCCACGCTGGCGCGGTCGGCGTACGTCGACCCGCGCGTGGTGGACGCGTTCGAAGAAGGCAGGACGATCGAGGCGGTGCCGCGGCGGACGTACAAGACGGCGGACGCGCGGCAGGCGGCGTACGAGCGCGCGGTGCTGCGCCTGCTGAAAGAGTGAGCGACATGGACGTGACCGTGGTGCAGGGCGACATCACCACCCAGGAGGTGGACGCCGTCGTCAACGCCGCGAACAGCCGGATGCGTGGTGGCGGCGGCGTCGACGGCGCCATCCACCGCGCGGGCGGTCCGTCGGTCCTCGAGGACTGCCGGCGCCGGTTCCCCGACGGGCTGGCGACCGGCGACGCCGGCTGGACGAGCGCGGGGGAGATGCCGGCCCGTTGGGTGATCCACGTGGTCGGACCGAACTACGCCGCCGGCCAGACCGACCGGTCGCTGCTGACGTCCTGCTACTCCCGTGCGCTGGCGGTCGCCGACGAGCTCGGCGCGACGTCCGTGGCGTTCCCGCTGGTGTCGGCCGGGATCTACGGGTGGCCGAAGGCCGACGCCATCGCCGCCGCCGTCTCGACCCTCCGCTCCACACCGACGTCGGTGCGGGAGGCGCGTCTCGTCGCCTTCGACCGCGCGACGTACGACGCGATCGTGGCGGCGCTGCGGGACAGTCCGTGACGAACTACGTGTGAACGGGCCTCAATGACCAGCAGTTCGTCAGGGACTACGCCGCACGGGCGGCCGGTGTTCGTGCTGCACGACCACCGGAAGCCGGCGCCGCACTTCGACCTGAGGCTGGAGGAGGACGGGGTGCTGAAGTCGTGGGCCGTACCCCGCGGGTTGCCGACCGACTCCCGTCGCGACCGGCTGGCGGTCCAGGTCGGGGACCACGACCTCGACCACGCGACGTACACCGACGAGCACAAGCTCATCGCCGACGCCGGCTGGTGGGAGCTCGAGGACCGCACCGCCAAGCGGTTCGTGTTCGTCCTCCACGGCCGGGAGGGTGCCCGCCGCTACGCCATGATCACCACCGACCCCGACACCAACGACCGCCTGCTCCACCTGGTGAAGAAGCAGCCCTAGCCGAGTCGGCGCATCTGCAGCTCCATACGGCGCCGAGTCGGCGTATCTGCAGGTCGCACGTTCGCACATGCGCCGACTGAACTGCTTCTGGACCTGCAGATGCGCCGACTCGGCGTCAGAGGTGGTCGACGACCCAGTCGATGCAGGTCGTGAGGGCCTCGACGTCGGAGGGGTCGATGGCGGGGTACATGGCGATGCGGAGCTGGTTGCGGCCGAGCTTGCGGTAGGGCTCGGTGTCGACGATGCCGTTGGCGCGCAGGGTCGCGGCGACGGCGTCGGCGGAGATCGCGTCGTCGAAGTCGATGGTGCCGATCACGAGGGAACGGTGGTCGGGGTCGGCGACGTACGGCGTGGTGTACGCCGTCTTCTCGGCCCACCCGTACAGCGCATCCGACGAGGTGGTGGTGCGCTCGACCATCCCGTCGAGGCCGCCCTCGCCGTTCATCCAGTCGAGCTGCTCGGCCATCAGGAACAGCGTCGCCACCGACGGGGTGTTGTAGGTCTGGTTGAGCCGCGACTGGGTGATGGCGGTGTCGAGGTCGAAGAACGCCGGGACGTGCCGGCCCGACTCCTTGATCTGGCCCACCCGCTCGATGGCCGCGGGCGACATGATCGCGATCCAGAGGCCGCCGTCGGAGGCGAAGCACTTCTGGGGTGCGAAGTAGTAGGTGTCGACCTCGTTGAGGTCGACCGGCAGGCCGCCCGCGCCCGAGGTGGCGTCGACGAGCACCAGGGCCTGCTCGGCCGTCGTACCGGCCGGGCGCACGACCGGTGCCATGACCGCGGTCGACGTCTCGTTGTGGGCCCACGCGTAGGCGTCGACGCCCTCCTCGGCCGACGCGACGGGCCGCGAGCCCGGGTCGCTGGCGATCACCGAAGGCGCGGCGAGCCACGGCGCGGCCTTGGCGGCCGAGGCGAACTTCGCGGAGAACTCCCCGAACGACAGGTGCTGGCTCTTCTCGCGGATCAGGCCGTACGTCGCGACGTCCCAGAACGCCGTGGCGCCCCCGTTGCCCAGCACGACCTCGTAGTCGGCCGGCATCGAGAAGAACGTGCTCAGCCCGTCGCGGACGCGACCGACGACCCGGCGCACGGGCGCCTGGCGGTGGGACGTCCCCATCAGCGTCGATCCCGTGGCGGCCAGCGCGTCGAGGTGGCTGGTCTGGATCTTCGAGGGGCCCGCCCCGAAGCGCCCGTCGGCGGGCTTGAGGTCGGCGGGGATCGTGAGCACGTCGGTCATGCCTCCCTATTCTGTCAGCCGCCCCCGGACCGCCCGACACGAAGGACCCGCATGGACAACGAGGTCTTCGCCCGCGTCTCGCTGACGCACGAGGACGCCCAACGGCTGATCGCGGAGGTCCAGGCCGAGTACGTCGTCCGCTACGGCGGCGAGGACGCGACGCCCCTCGACCCCACGATGTTCGAACCACCGCGCGGCGCGTTCTTCGTGGCGTACCGAGACGGCGTGCCCGTCGCGACCGGCGCCTGGCGGCTCCGCGACGATGTCGAGGCATTGGGCACCTGGCACACGGCCGAGATCAAGCGGATGTACGTCGCGCCGGCCGCGCGCGGCCTGGGCCTGGCCAGGCGGATGCTCGCCCGTCTCGAGGACACGGCCGCCGACGTCGGAGCCGCGGCCATGATCCTCGAGACGGGGACGGCCCAACCGGAGGCCATGGCGCTCTACGAGAGCTCCGGCTACACGCGCATCGAGAGCTTCGGCCACTACCGGGAGGCGCCGGAGAACCGCTGCTACGGCCGCGACCTCCGGACGCCGCGGCTCAGCTGTCCCTGATGGTGGCCTTGGCGTTGCCCAGGTTGACGACCGTCCCGGCCGCGGTCCCGTCGAGCAGCGTGATCCGCAAGGCCGTCACCCTCAGCCCTCGGTTGTCGGACAGGTCCGTGACGCCGGTCTGGATGCTGACGAGCGCGGCCAGCTCGGCCGGGAGCTCGGGCGCCTCGCCCAGCGGGAGGCTGTAGGTCTGGCCCTGGAAGGTCAGCAGACCGGGGCTGGTGCCTGCGGTGTCACGCCGCACCAGGCGGCCGCGGCGGTCGGTGACCAGGTTGACCCGACCGACCACGCCGTCGATGGTCAGCGCCGTGTCTCCGGAGCCGAGCGTCACGTGGGCTACCGAGCCCTCGGTCCAGGCGCGAACGCGGCCGATCTTGGTGATCCGGCCGTTGGCGCGGCCCTGGAGACCGCCGATGCTCACGCCGGGGACGGTCGCCGAGGCCAGCGCCTTGGAGCGGGTCTCGCCGTCGGTGCCCTGGCAGGGCAGCTGCTTGGGCACGATGTCGCCGATGTGGGTGGTCCCGCCGACCAGGTCGGCGTCCGCGGCCCAGCCGGAGCCACCCATCACCGCGTGCGGCATGTCGCCGATGATCTTGGCGTAGCTGCGGCCGATCTTCAGCGTCGAGTCGTCGTCGCCGCCGGCCACGCCGTCGACCCCGAAGAGCGTGACCCGCAGCGACAGCGCCACGGCGACGGCCTGACGCGCCCCGACGCCGGTGCGCGCGTAGCCGAGCTCGAGCCTGCCCAGCCCGGGGATCTCGATGGCGCCGCTGTTCTGCTGGAGCAGGGAGACCACCTCGTCGAGCGTAGGAGCCACCGTGCCGTTGACCAGGTCGAGCAGCTGGGCCAGCGGCCCGTCGAGGGGCGTCCCCGTGGCAGGTACGTCCAGGTCGATGTCGAGCACCGAGGAAGCCGTCGTGGCGTGCAGCCTGCCGTCGGTGGTGGCCCACGCGGTCGCGGTGGTCGTGAGGCCGTTGATGGTCAGCACCGGCGCGGGGACCTGCGGGTTCTGCAGACCCAGCACGACGTCGGCGACCGTCGAGGTGCTCTCGGTGCCGGCCGCGATACCCTCCTTCTTCGCCTTGAACGTGGTGCTCCTGCTCGTGACGGCGCCCAGCCGGACGAGCGGGTTGTTGTTCGGAGCGTCGACGCCGAGCACCTCGTTGGTGCGGACCTTCCCAGCCTGGCGCGTGCAGCCGATCCAGCTGGGCGCCGTCCGGCCCGAGCGCAGCTCGCCGGCGGCCGCCTTCACCTTCGTGCCGTAGGCGAACGACGTGAACGCGAAGTCCGTGGGCCGGCCGGCCGCCTGCGCCGCGGGGGCCCCGGACACCGTGACGAGTGCGGTGGTGACGGCCGCGATCGCGGCGCCGGCGAGGAGGCGGCGGGTCGACCGGCATCTGGGCTGCGAGCGGCTGGCGTCCATGTGGGGGGTCCCTCCCGGGCTCGTGTGACATCTGAACACGGTGTCAACGACCCGGTGACTCGCTTGGTTACGGACGCCCGCGCCACTGCTCCCGGGTGAGCCCGTACGCCACCTCGCCCTGCTCCCAGCCGGGCAGGGGCTCGTTCCACTCACCGACCCAGGTGCGCTCGAACACCAGGCCGATCCGTTCCATCACGGTCCGAGACGCCCGGTTGACGACCATCGTCTGGGCCCAGACGTGCGCGAGCCCGACGGCGTCGAAGCCGTGGGCCAGGAGGGCGAGCGACCCCTCGGTCGCGTAGCCACAGCCCCAGGCCTCGCGACGGAGCCGGTAGCCCAGCTCGGCGTCGCCCGGGTCGTCCGGTGCCGGGTTGAGGCACCACCAGCCGACGAACCCCGCGTCGCTGAGGCCCGCCCAGTACCCCAGCCGGCCGTCCGTCCCGGCGTTCCGTGACATCACGGGCAGCCACTCCTCGAGCACCTCGGCTCGTGCGCGGGCACGGCCGGTGAGGTACCGCATCACCTCGGCGTCCCCGTCGAGGGCCACCAGGTCCTCGGCGTGCTCCGGGCCGAGCGGCTCGAGGCGGAGCCGCTCGGTGAGCAGGACGGGCCGGGTCAGGAGCACGCCCCCGTCACGTGATCACTGGGCCCAGTCCGTGTTCCAGCCGTCCACGGAGTCGGCCGCCCGCGACGGCGGGCCGACGTAGATCGCGGACGGTCGGATCAGCCGGCCCGTGCGTTTCTGCTCGAGGATGTGCGCCGACCAGCCACCGGTCCGCGCGCAGGTGAACATCGAGGTGAACATGTTCGCGGGTACCTCGGCGAAGTCGAGGACGATCGCCGCCCAGAACTCCACGTTGGTCTCGAGCACGCGGTCGGGGCGGCGCTCGCGCAGCTCGGCCAAGGCGGCCCGCTCCAGCGCCTCGGCCACCTCGTACCGCGGCGCGTTCAGCTCACGGGCCGTCCGCCGCAGCACCCGTGCACGGGGGTCCTCGGCCCGGTCCACCCGGTGCCCGAAGCCCATCAGCCGCTCACCCTTGTCGAGGAGCTCCTTGACGTACGTCGCAGCGTCGCCGTCGCGCTTCTCGACCTCCTCGATCATGTGCAGCACCCGCGAGGGGGCGCCGCCGTGCAACGGACCACTCATCGCGCCGATCGCCCCGGAGAAGGCCGCGGCCACGTCCGCCCCCGTCGAGGTGATCACCCGCGCGGTGAAGGTCGAGGCGTTCATGCCGTGCTCGGCCGCCGAGCTCCAGTAGGCGTCGATCGCCTTGACGTGCTTGGGGTCCGGCTCACCCTTCCAGCGGATCAGGAACCGCTCCGCGAGCGTGTGCCCCCGGTCCACCTCCACCTGCGGCACGATCGGCAGGCCGAGCCCGCGCGCGGCCTGGGCGGCGTACGACAGGACCATCACCGCGACCCGCGAGAGGTCGAGGCGGGCCTGCTCGTCGGAGATGTCGTAGGTCTGCCGCATCCCCAGCATCGGTGCGAGCATCGCCACGCCTGCCTGCACGTCGGCTCGGACGTCGCCGGTGTGGATCGGGATGTTGTACGGCTCCGCGGGCGGCAGCCCGGGCTCGTACGCGCCGTCGATGAGCAGGCCCCAGACCTTCTCGAACGGCACCCGGCCGACGATCTCCTCGATGTCGACCCCGCGGTAGCGCAGCGCCGAACCTTCCTTGTCGGGCTCGGCGATCTCGGTCTCGAAGGCGACCACGCCCTCCAACCCGTGGTGGACGGTGACGTCGGCATCAGGCATGTCGCGCATTCTGCACCCGTTATTCGGTCGCGTCATCGGCGCGGTCGCGTCAGGCTGGTCGATCGTGGACGTACACCTGCGCGAGGTCGACGCGGACGACCGTGACGCGGTCGAGCGGTACGCCGCCGTCGACAACGCCGTGCGCGCCCTCTCGCCGTGGGTGCACCCGACCACGCCCTACCGCGTCGAGATGATGCTGCGCAACGGCTGGGACGGCGAGCCCGGCCGCCACTTCCTCGTGCAGGCGGCGGGCGAGGACGTCGGCATCGCCTCGGTCGACACCACGGAGTACGACAACCTCGATCTCGCGTGGGTCAACGCCGCCATCCACCCCGAGCACCGGCGTCGCGGTCTCGGCACGGCCGCGTTCGACAGCGTCGTCGAGGTCGCCCGGGGGATGGGCCGGACCAAGCTCGGCACCGACAGCTGGGACGACGAGCCCGGGCGGAGCTTCGCCGCGGCGCGGGGCTGGGACCTGAAGAGCACCGCCATCAACCGACGCCAGCACCTCGGGGAGCTCGAGCCCGGACGGGCCGACCGCTTGTACGACGAGGCGCTGGCGCACGTCGGCGAGTACGAGCTGGAGCGCATCGAGGGCCGCAGCCCGGCCGACCTGCTGGAGCCGCTCGCCGTTGCCACCGCCGCCATCAACGACGCCCCCCTCGACGACCTGGACATCGAGGACGAGGTCTTCACCGGCGACCGGGTGGCGGCGTACGAGAACGCCCAGCTCGCGAGCGGCTTCCGCTTGTACCGGATCATCGCCCGGCACCGCGGGACCGGCGAGATCGCCGGACTGACGGTCGCGACCGTCGACACCGAGCGCCCCGCGCAGGGGCACCAGCACGACACGTCGGTGGTCCGGGCGCACCGCGGACACCGGCTGGGCCTGTGGCTGAAGGCCGACATGATGCGCTGGCTCGCGGAGACCGAGCCGCGGCTGGAGACCATCGACACGTGGAACGCCGAGTCCAACGACCACATGATCGGCGTCAACGAGAGGCTCGGCTACCGGGTGATGGCGCGCGGCCTCGAGTTCCAGAGGCGGATCTAGAGTCGGCCCATGCCCATCCCCGACGACGTCGCCGGCCTGCGGCGCGAGTACTCCGACCGCGGGCTGAGCGAGGATGACCTGGCCGCCGACCCGATGACGATGTTCGCGACGTGGTTCGACGAGGCCCGCGAGGCCGGGCTGTACGAGCCCAACGCGATGGTCGTCTCCACGGTGTCGGTCGACGGTCAGCCGTCGTCGCGGATGGTCCTGCTCAAGGGCTTCTCGGAGAACGGCTTCGTGTTCTTCACCAACCAGGCCTCGCGCAAGGGCGCCGAGCTCGCGGCGGAGCCGCGTTGCGCCCTGTTGTTCCCGTGGCACGCGCTCGAGCGGCAGGTCCGGGTCGAGGGGACGGCGACCGTCCTGCCCGACGAGGACGTGGCGGCGTACTTCGCCTCGCGGCCGCGCGGGTCGCGCCTCGGTGCGCATGCCTCCCACCAGTCGCGGGTGGTGGCGTCGCGCGACGAGCTCGCGGCGGCGTACGCGGAGGCGGAGGCGGCTTTTCCGGACGACGTGCCGGTCCCCGAGGAGTGGGGTGGCTACCGGGTGAGCCCGGAGGTCGTGGAGTTCTGGCAGGGGCGACCCGGGCGGATGCACGACCGGCTGGTGTACCGCCGCACAGGTCCGGACCCCGAGGCCTGGCGCGCCGAGCGCCTGGCCCCCTAGCGTCCCGACCATGTCGCTGCTCGAGCGCGACTCGGCGCAGGAGGCGGCGGCCGGCTACCTCGCCGAGGCCGTCACCGGACACGGCCGGCTGGTGTTCGTGGCCGGTGAGGCCGGCGTCGGGAAGACCGTCTTCGTGGAGTCCGTCATGGCGTCGGCGGGTGCCACGGTCGCCGTGGCCCTCGGGGCGTGCGACGGATCGGCGACGCCCGCTCCGCTGGGCCCGCTGCGCGAGATGCTGCCGGACCTGCCCGCCGACGTCTGGCCCGACGGGGCCGACCGGCACGACGTGTTCACCCGGCTGTCAGAAGCGCTCCGCGACCCGGTCCGGCCCTTCCTCGTCGTCATCGAGGACGCGCACTGGGCCGACGACGCCACCCTCGACCTGATCCGGCACCTGGCCCGGCGCGTGCACCGGCTGGGGGCGCTGGTCCTGGTCACCTACCGCTCCGAGGAGACCTCCGGTCAGCACCCCCTCCGACTGGTGCTGGGCGACGTGGCGAGCGCGGTGGGGATCCGCCGCATCGACCTCGCGCCGCTCACGCTGGACGCCGTACGACGGCTGGTCGGGACCGCAGGAACCGTCGACGCCGAGGAGCTGTACCGGGAGACCGGGGGCAACCCGTTCTACGTGACGGAGGTGCTCGCGGCCGGTGGGAGCGCCGTCCCGCGGAGCGTGCACGACGCCGTGCTGTCGCGGACTGCGCGGCTGACGGTCGGAGCGCGCGACAGTCTCGACGTGGTCGCGCTGGCCGGGCCCCGCGCCGAGCTGTCCCTCGTCGCGGCGGTGGCGCCCGCGTGCGAGGCCGGGCTCGACGAGGCGCTCGGCGCCGGCGTGCTCCAGCTCCAGGGTGACGCGCTGATGTTCCGCCACGAGCTCGCCCGGCTGTCCGTGGTCGAGGAGGTGCCGCAACTGCGCCGGATCGCCCTCCACCGCCGGATCCTGGAGGCCCTCGACGCGGACCCTGCGGCGGACCCTGCTCGGTGCGCCCACCACGCCGAGGCGGCCGGGCTGGGCGACGAGGCCGCCCGGCACGCCCTCGTGGCCGCCGGCCGCGCCGCGTCGCTGGGGGCGCACAAGGAGGCCGTCCAGCAGTACGAGCACGTGCTCCGCCACAGCGACCGCGCCCCCGCCGAGGACCGCGCCGGGCTGCTGGCCGCCCTGTCGTACGAGCGCTACGTCACCGGTCGCATCGCGGAGGCACTCACGGCTCGCCGCGATGCGCTCGCCATCTGGGTCCAGGTGGGCGACGTCGACGAGATCGGCGACGCCCAGCGCTGGTTGTCGAGGCTGAGCTGGTTCGCCGGCAGCAGCGCCGACGCGAGGGCGTACGCCATCGCCGCCTGCGAGACGCTGGCCGACCGGGGGACGCCCGACGAGGCGATGGCCCTGAGCAACCGGGCGCAGCTGACGATGTTGGCCGGCGACCTCGCAGGTACGCGCGACTGGGCCGGACGGGCGCTGCGGCTGCTCGACGCGATGCCCGCGGGCCCTCACGTCGAGGAGGTGCGGGTGCACGCGCTCAACAACCTCGGCACGGTCGAGCTCGAGAGCGGGGACGCCGTGCTCGGGGCCCGCCTGCTGCAGGAGAGCCTCGACCGGGCCGTGGCCGCGGACCTCCACGAGCACGCGGCGCGCGCCTTCACCAACCTGGGGGCGCTGGCCGTGCGGCAGCACCGGCACGCGGACGCTCGGCGGCACCTCGTGACCGGCCTCGACTACTGCCTCGAGCGGGACCTCGACGCCTGGGACCACTACATGCGCGGCTGGCTCGCCACCAACCTGCTCTACGAGGGACTGCCCGACGAGGCGAGCGCCCAGGCCGAGCAGGTCCTGCGCAACCCCCGCGCCGCCGCGGTCAGCCGGATCGGCCCGCTGTGCGTGGTCGCCCGGGCCCGGGCGTGGACGGGACAGGGGGAGTGGCGCACCCCGCTCGCCGAGGCGCGGGAGCTCGCCACCGGCACGGGCGAGGTCCAGCGGGTCTCGGTCGTCGCCGAGGCGGCGTGCGAGATCGGCTGGGTCGTCGACGACGCCGAGGACGTGCTGCGCACGGCGACCTCGGCCTGGGAGCTCGTCCAGCACGACGGCTCGGGCTGGACCCGCGGCCAGGTCGCGACGTGGCTGGCCCCCGAGCTCGCTGTGGGTGAGCTGGAGCCGCTCGCGCCGCCGTACCTCGCCGAGCTCGGCCGCGACTGGGAGGGGGCGGCGAGGCTCTGGGGTGAGCTGGGCAGCCGGTTCGCGCGGGCCCTGGCCCTGGCCCGGGGAGGTACGCGCGAGGGGCTGGCCGACGCGGCCCTGGCCTTCGAGGACCTCGGCGCCGAGGCGGCGGCCGCCCGGGCCCGGGCCATCTCCCGCGCCCACGGGTGGACGCCTCCCCGTGGCAGGCGAGCCGACACCCGCGCCCACCCGGACGGCCTGACCCGCAGGGAGGCCGAGGTGCTGGAGCTGCTCCGCGAGGGCCTGCCCGACGCGGCGATCGCCGAGCGCCTGGTCCTGTCCCGACGGACCGTCGAGCACCACGTGGCCTCGATCCTCGGCAAGCTCGGCGTCGCCTCCCGTCGCGACGTCTGATGCGGGATGGTCCGTGACGTAACCGTCGCTCCGAACCCGGATCCACGACAGGTACGTCGCGGACTATCCGAAAAGCCATTTGTGAGTGAGTACTCACTCAGTTACTGTCACGGACGTGACACCACGCGCCACGCCGCTCGCGCCGGAGGAGCGCAGGACGGCGATCCTGGCGGCCCTGATCCCGTTGCTGGTCGAGCGGGGGGGCGACGTCACGACCAAGGAGATCGCCCAGGCGGCCGGGATCGCGGAGGGCACGATCTTCCGGGTCTTCCCCGACAAGGCCGCGCTGCTGATGGCCGCGGCCGAGGAGGCGATCAACCCCTCGGGGGGCGAGGAGGCCTTCGCGTCGGTCCTGGCCGAGATCCCCGACCTGCGCGACCGGGTGGTCTTCGTAGCCGGGC
This sequence comes from Nocardioides sp., assembly GCA_025966445.1. Classification (GTDB taxonomy): domain Bacteria; phylum Actinomycetota; class Actinomycetes; order Propionibacteriales; family Nocardioidaceae; genus Nocardioides. The sequence continues at coordinate 10,640 of JAICRP010000016.1, read as the reverse complement.
GGGTCCTCGACCGGATGCGGCTGACGATGGCGGTGATGGTCGCGGTCCGCCCGCACCTCGCCGCCAAGTTCCACGAGGCCCACCAGAAGGGGGAGAAGGCGCCGATCGGCCCGCCACCGTTCATGGTCAAGGCCCAGGCCGACCTGCACGACCGGCTGACCGCACTGTTCGAGCCGTACGCCGACGAGCTCGCCGTGGACCCCGCCACGGCCGCTCTGGCCCTGCGCAGCCTCACCTTCGGCAGCGCGCGACCCGAGCTCGGCATGGAGCCGACGCTGACGCCCGACCAGATCGCCGACCTCGTGCTCGACGGTGTTCGCATCCGACACGTACCACCGATGACTCGGGAGACCTGATGTTGGTCCGCCTGGCGCGCACGTACCTGGCGCCGTACAAGCAGCTGCTCGTGTTCGTCGTGCTGCTGCAGTTCGTCGGCACCCTCGGTGCGCTGTACCTGCCCAAGCTGAACGCCGACATCATCGACAAGGGGGTCGTGACGGGCGACACCGGCTACATCATCCGCACGGGCGGCGTGATGTTGGCCGTCGCGTTCGTGCAGGTGCTCTGCTCCGTCGGGGCGGTGTGGTTCGGCGCCCGTTCGGCGATGGGCTTCGGTCGCGATGTGCGCGCGGCGATCTTCCACCGCGTCGGCTCGTTCTCGCAGCGCGAGGTCCAGGACTTCGGGGCCCCCAGCCTGATCACCCGCGAGACCAACGACGTCCAGCAGGTGCAGATGCTCGTGCTGATGTCGTGCACCCTGATGGTGATGGCGCCGATCATGATGGTCGGCGGGATCTTCATGGCCATGCACGTCGACCTCGGGCTCTCGTGGCTCATCCTGGTGACGGTGCCCGTCCTGGCCGGTGCGATGGCCCTGCTCATCACGCGGATGGTGCCCAGCTTCCGGCTGATGCAGACGCGCATCGACGAGGTGAACCGCCTGCTGCGCGAGCAGATCACGGGTGTCCGCGTCGTGCGCGCGTTCGTCCGCGAGGAGCGCGAGACCGAGAGGTTCGCGGCCGCCAACGGCGAGCTCACGGACGTCGCCACCCGTGCCGGCCGCTACCTCGCCGCGATGTTCCCGGTCGTGATGCTGGTGGCCAACGTGGCGTCGGTCGGCGTGCTCTGGTTCGGCGGCCACCGGGTCGACGCCGGCGAGATGCAGGTGGGTGCCCTGACCGCGTACCTCGCCTACCTGATGCAGATCGTGATGGCGGTGATGATGGGCACCTTCATGATGATGATGCTGCCGCGGGCCACCGTCTGCGCCGACCGCGTCATGGAGGTGCTGGACACCGAGACCTCGGTGCCGCGGCCGACCGAGCCGGTGACGGACCTCCCGCTGCGCGGCACGCTCGAGCTCGACGGCGTCGAGCTCACCTACCCGGGCGCGGACGCGCCGGTGCTGCGCGACATCACGTTCCGCGCGGAGCCCGGTCAGACCGTGGCGGTGATCGGCTCCACCGGGGCGGGCAAGAGCACGCTGGTCAACCTGGTGCCGCGGCTGTTCGACGTCACCGCCGGCGAGCTGCGGGTCGACGGCGTCGACGTACGCCGCCTCGCCCCCGAGCGGCTCTGGTCGGTGATCGGCCTGATCCCGCAGCGCGCGTACCTGTTCTCCGGCACCGTGCGCTCCAACCTGATGCACGGAAGGCCGGACGCCACCGACGAGGAGATGTGGGCGGCGCTGGAGATCGCGCAGGCCGCCGACTTCGTCCGCGAGATGCCCGAGGGGCTCGACGCGCCGATCGCCCAGGGCGGCACCAACGTCAGTGGCGGTCAGCGGCAGCGTCTCGCCATCGCCCGCGCGGTGGTGAAGCGCCCGGAGATCTACCTCTTCGACGACTCCTTCTCCGCCCTCGACCTCGCCACCGATGCGCGGCTCCGGGCGGCACTCAAGCCGGTGACCCGCGAGGCGACGGTGCTGATCGTCGCCCAGCGCGTCTCCACGATCCGCGACGCCGACGTGATCCTCGTGCTCGAGGACGGCGTCGTCGTCGACCGCGGCACGCACCAGGAGCTGCTCGCCGGCTCCGCGACGTACCAGGAGATCGTCGCGTCCCAGCTCTCGGCGGAGGAGGCGGCATGACCGACACCAAGCCCGCCGACAAGCCCGGCCAGCTCAAGGAGACCGAGCGGATCACCCAGGGCGCCGGCCCGGGGCGCGGCCCGATGGGCGGCGGCATGGTCGGCCAGAAGGCCAGCGCGTTCGGTCCGTCCGCGAAGCGGCTGGTCCACCAGCTGAGGCCGCAACGGTTCAAGGTCGTCCTGGTCCTGCTGCTCGCGGTCGTCAGCGTCGCGCTGATGTCGATCGGCCCACGGATCCTGGGCCGGGCGACCGACCTGATCTTCGCCGGCGTCCTCGGCCGCAACATCCCCGAGGGCACGACGCAGGAGCAGGCCGCCGAGGCGCTGCGGGCGCAGGGGGACGTCCGGCAGGCCGACCTGATCGCCAACACGGACAACCTGGTGCCGGGGCAGGGCGTGGACTTCGCGGCCGTCGGTGACGTCCTCATGCTGGTCCTCGCGGTGTACGTCGTGGCGTCGCTGCTCGCGTGGCTCCAGGGGTACATCCTCAACGACGTCGTGCAGGCCACCGTCCGCAGGATGCGCGCCGACGTCGAGGACAAGGTCAACGCCCTGCCCCTGAGCTACTTCGACAGGCAGCCGCGCGGGGAGCTGCTCAGCCGCGTCACCAACGACATCGACAACGTCAGCCAGTCGCTGCAGCAGACGATGAGCCAGCTCCTGACCTCGCTGCTGACGGTGGTCTTCGTCGTGGTCATGATGTTCACGATCTCCTGGCAGCTGGCGCTCGTCGCGCTGGTCACGGTGCCGGTCACGATGATCGTCACCGGTGCCGTGATGAAGCGCAGCCAGGGCATGTTCATCGACCAGTGGCGTCGTACGGGCAAGCTCAACGCCCACATCGAGGAGACCTTCTCGGGTCACGCGCTGGTCAAGGTGTTCGGCCGCCAGGAGGAGGTCGAGCGGACCTTCGCCGAGGAGAACGACCAGCTGTACGAGGCGTCGTTCGGGGCGCAGTTCGTCAGCGGGCTGATCATGCCGACGATGATGTTCATCGGGAACCTCAACTACGTCGTCATCGCGGTCCTCGGCGCCATCAAGGTCGCCAACGGGTCGATCAGCCTCGGCGACGTCCAGGCGTTCATCCAGTACTCCCGCCAGTTCACCCAGCCGCTCACGCAGGTCGCGTCGATGACCAACCTCCTGCAGTCCGGCGTCGCGTCGGCCGAACGGGTCTTCGAGCTCCTCGACGCCGACGAGCAGTCGACCGAGCTGACCGGCGCCCTCGTGCCGGAGGCCGACCGGCACGGCGAGGTACGGTTCGAGAACGTCTCGTTCTCCTACGACCCCGAGACCCCGCTGATCTCCGACCTGTCGCTGGTCGCGGCTCCCGGGCAGACCGTGGCGATCGTCGGCCCGACCGGCGCAGGCAAGACCACGCTGGTCAACCTGGTCATGCGGTTCTACGAGGTGACGGGCGGCCGGATCACGCTCGACGGCGTCGACATCGCGTCCGTCCCCCGCTCCCAGCTGCGCCGCGAGATCGGGATGGTGCTGCAGGACACGTGGCTGTTCGAGGGCACGATCCGCGACAACATCGCGTACGGCCGGCCGGACGCCTCGGAACAGGAGATCCTCGAGGCCGCGCGCGCGACGTTCGTGGACCGGTTCGTGCACTCGCTGCCCGACGGCTACGACACCCACGTCGACGAGGAGGGTTCGAACCTGTCGGCCGGCGAGCGCCAGCTGGTCACGATCGCGCGGGCCTTCCTCTCGGACCCGGACCTGCTGATCCTCGACGAGGCGACCTCCTCGGTGGACACCCGCACCGAGCTGCTGCTCCAGCACGCGATGGCGGCGCTGCGGACCGACCGCACGTCGTTCGTGATCGCCCACCGGCTCTCGACCATCCGCGACGCCGACCTGATCCTGGTGATGGAGGACGGCGCGATCGTCGAGCTGGGCACGCACGACTCGCTGCTCGCCACCGGTGGCGCGTACGCCCGGCTGTACCAGGCCCAGTTCAGCGCCGCCGTCCCGGAGGCCGTCGGCTGAGCTCCCGCAACGTCATACGAATCGGTCGCCCTGGCCACCAGTTCGTATGACGTCCCGTGTGGAAACCCCTTGTTGCGCCCTTGATCGGGCGGATACCGTCGTCGTACACGGGAAAGGAGGTGGTCCAGAGTTGAATACTTTCAGGACGCGTGAGGTGGCTGCGGTCTAGCAGCAACCGACGGCCAGCCGTTCGTAGTACTGCTGGCAATCCAACGCAGACACCCGACCCGCAGGTGATCCGGCCGCACGTCCGCCGGAGGGGGCTCGTCGAGCCCACACCTGCGGGTTGTCTGCATTCTGGGACGACTCGGCGCGTGGGAATTGGTTGCGCATGTCAACTGTTGATACGGTCAACCACATCTTCCAGCGATGAATCGAGATGTCCGTCTTGTCCGCACCATCCAGCGCCACCCAGCCCGTCCCCGTCGAGTCCGCCGAGACCGACGGCTCCATGAGCCACCGCCAGGTGCTCGAGGCCCTGTCCGGCCTCCTCCTGGCGATGTTCGTCGCGATGCTGTCGAGCACCGTCGTGTCGAACGCGCTACCGGCCATCGTGACCGACCTCCGCGGCAGCCAGACCGGCTACACCTGGGTCGTCGTCGCCACCCTGCTTGCGATGACCGCGACCACGCCCATCTGGGGCAAGCTCGCCGACCTGTTCAGCAAGAAGCTGCTGGTCCAGAGCGCGCTCGTCATCTTCTCGATCGGCTCGCTCATCGCCGGCTTCGCGCCCAGCATGGAGGTGCTGATCGGCGCCCGCGTCGTGCAGGGCCTCGGCGTCGGCGGCCTGACCGCGCTGGTCCAGGTCGTCATCGCCAGCATGGTCACCCCGCGTGAGCGCGGCCGCTACGCCGGCTACATCGGCGCCGTCTTCGCTGTGGCCACCGTCTCCGGGCCGCTGATCGGTGGCCTCATCGTCGACACTCCCGGACTCGGCTGGCGCTGGTGCTTCTTCGTCGGACTGCCCGTCGCCGTCGCGGCGTTCGCGCTGCTCCAGAAGACGCTGCACCTGCCCGTCGTGCGCCGTGAGGTCCACATCGACTACCTGGGCGCCACGCTCATCGTCGGTGGCGTCAGCCTGCTGCTCGTGTGGGTGTCGCTGGCCGGCAACCAGTTCGCCTGGGACTCCGCCACCAGCATCGGCCTCGTCGTCGTCGGGCTGCTCGTGCTCGTCTCGGCCGTCTACGTCGAGATGAAGGTCGCGGTCGAGCCCATCATCCCGATGCGGTTGTTCCGCGACCGCACCACGAGCCTGGCCACGGGCGCCTCGGTGCTGATCGGCGTCGCGATGTTCGGGTCGACGGTCTACCTCAGCCAGTACTTCCAGCTCGCCCGCGGGATGAGCCCCACCCACGCGGGCCTGATGTCGATCGCGATGGTCGGCGGCCTGGTGGTCTCCAGCATGACGACCGGGCGCATCATCACCCGGACGGGTCTCTGGAAGCGCTACCTCGTCGGCGGCATGGTCGCGGTCATCATCGGCCTGAGCCTGCTCGCCACCATCGACGCCTCCACCCCGCTGGTCCTCGTCGGCGCCTTCATGGCGGTCCTCGGCCTCGGCCTCGGTGCGACCATGCAGAACCTGGTGCTCGCCGTGCAGAACAACACCGCCCAGTCCGACATGGGTGCCGCCAGCTCGCTGGTCGCGTTCTTCCGGAGCATGGGTGGCTCGATCGGCGTCGCGGCGCTGGGCGCGGTGCTCAGCCACCAGGTGGCCGCCAAGGTCGCCGAGGGCCTCGCCGCGATCGGCGTGACGACGAGCTCGACCGAGAGCCACTCGATCCCCGACCTCGACTCGCTGCCGGGCCCGGTCCGGGCGATCTTCGAGCAGGCCTTCGGCGAGGCGACCGGCCACATCTTCCTGGTGGCGGTGCCGTTCGCGGTGGCGGCCTTCCTCTGCGTGCTGTTCATCCGCGAGGTGCCGTTGCGTACCACCATCCTGCGGGCCGACGAGATCGCCCCGGAGGCGACGGCCGCGCTCGAGGACCAGGTCGAGCAGGTGCCCGCGCGATGACCGCCCGGCGGGCCGAGGTCCTCGGCGAGCTCGAGCGTGAGGTCGGCGTCATGGTCCGGCGGATCCGGCGGGTCATCGCCGACCGGGCGCGCGCCGTGCACGAGGACCTGGCGCCCTCGTCGTACCTGATGCTCACGTACGTCGCCGAGAACGGACCGATGCGCGCCTCGGAGATCGCCGAGCAGTTCGACATCGACAAGGGCGCCATCAGCCGGCAGGTCACCCACCTGACCGAGCTCGGGCTGCTCGCCCGGGTCACCGACCCCGACGACGGCCGGGCCCTGCTCGTGTCGGTCAGCGACGAGGGACGTGCCCGGCTGACCGACGTGGCCCAGCAGCGGCGCAAGTGGCTCGACGAGCGGCTCGGCGACTGGGCCGACGAGGACCTGACCGGGTTCGTGGCGGCGCTGGGCCACTACAACCGCGCCCTGGACGCCTAGGCCTGACGGATCCAGACGGCGGTGTTCGGCGGCAGCTTGCCGTCGACGAGCCTGCCGCTGTTGACCAGCACCTTGCCCTTCGGCACCGCGACCGGGCGGGTGCCGGCGTTCAGCACGACCGTGACCGGCCCGCGACGGAAGGCCAGCACGGTCTTCGCGCGGTCGAGGATCTCGACCTCACGGGGGGCCGTGGTGGCGAACGTGCGGCGTACCTTCAGCGCCTTGCGGTACAGCTCCAGCGTCGACCCGCGCTTGCCCGTCTGTGCCTCGACCGTCAGGCCGGCCCACTCCGCGGGCATCGGCAACCACGGCTGCTTGCGCCCGCCGAAGCCGAACGGCGCCCTGGTGCCCTTCCACGGCATCGGCACGCGGCAGTGGTCGCGCCACTCGACGCCGGTGCGGAACCAGGCCGGGTCCTGCCGCAGCTCCTCGGGGACGTCGACGCTCTCGAGGCCGAGCTCCTCGCCCTGGTAGAGGTACGAGGAGCCGGGCAGCGCCAGCATCGCGAGCGTCGCGGCACGGGCGCGGGCCACGCCGACAGGGCCGCCGCCGTACCTCGTCGCGTGCCGCACGACGTCGTGGTTCGACAGCACCCAGGTCGGGTTGGCGCCGACCGGGTCGAGCGTCGCGAACGTACGGCGGATGCAGTCGGCCATGTCGGCGGCGTCCCACTTCGCGAGCAGCCAGGCGAAGTTGAAGGCCTGCTGGAGCTCGTCGGGACGGACGTACGCCGCGGTCCGCGCAGGCGTCTGGGTCCACGCCTCGGCCACCGCCATCCGGTCGCCGTCGTACGAGTCGAGGATGCGGCGCCAGTCCCGGTAGACCTCGTGGACCTCGGGCTGGTCCCACATCGGCTCGTCCTTGGTGTCGTGCTCGAGCAGCGAGGCCACGTGGCGCGAGCTCGGGCCATCACCTGTCACGTCGACCTTCTCGTCGCGCAGATTGCGGTCCTTGAACAGGCCGTGGGCGACGTCGACCCGGAAGCCGTCGACGCCGCGGTCGAGCCAGAACCGCAGCACGTCCTCGAACATCGAGCGCACCTCGGGGTTGCGCCAGTTCAGGTCGGGCTGGGTGCGGTCGAAGATGTGGAGGTACCAGTCGCCGTCGTCGAGCTGCTCCCAAGCGATCCCGCCGAATACCGAGTGCCAGTTGTTCGGTGGCTGCTTGCGCCCGCGTCCCTTGCCCGGCCGGAACACGTAGCGCTCCCGCTCGGAGCTGCCCACCTCTGCGGCCAGGGCCTTCTGGAACCACTCGTGCTCGTCGGAGGTGTGGTTGGGCACCAGGTCGACGACGACCTTGAGGCCGAGGGCGTGGGCTTTCTCGAGCAGCGCGTCGGCGTCCGCGAGGCGGCCGAAGCGCGGGTCGACGTCGACGTAGTCGGAGACGTCGTACCCGGCGTCGTGCTGCGGGCTCGGGTAGAACGGCGTGATCCAGAGCGCGTCGACCCCGAGGTCGCGCAGGTACGGCAGTCGCGAGGTGATACCCGGCAGGTCGCCGAGGCCGTCGCCGTCGGAGTCCGCGAAGGACCGGACGTACACCTGGTAGACGACGGCGTCGCGCCACCAGGGCGCCGTGATTGGATCGTTCAAAGACACGGGCGCCATCCTCCCCGCGCGTGCCCTACCAGGTCAAAGTGTCAGCGGAACGCGGCGGGGTCCACGGTGATCCAGGTGTGCTCGGCGGTCGCGACGACCCGCCCGTCGGCGTCGTACAGGGTCGAGGCGGTGTGCAGCTTGCGGCCGTCGCTCCCGCGGAAGTGTCCGACGACGACGTGCTCCTCGCCGACCACCGGCAGGGTGTCGACCCGGGCGGTCATCCGGCCGAGCACTGCGGGGCGGTTCGCGAGGTCGGCGGCCCAGCCGCCGGGGCAGTCGAGGGCGGCCCAGGTGACGGGGAGGGAGGCGCGCCGGTGGTCGTCCTCGTAGGCGTGCCAGTCCTCCGCGGTGCTCGGGTGCGGGATCCACACCGCGGCGACGCGGGTCGCGCCGTCGAGGTCGTCGACCGGACCGGGGAAGATCCGCAGCCCGTCGCCCTCCGCCCGGTCGGGACCGCACGTGAAGCACGTGGTGAACGGGTGGGTGACCCAGCCGGCGTACGACGCCTCGGCCGCGCGCGCCGTGGCCGCGTCGACCGACTCGACCTCGACCAGCGCCCGCTCGGCCCGCTCCGCCTGGGCCACGGTGCCGCCGTCGTCGGCCGCCGTGGTCACGCCGTCGGTCTCGGTCGTGGGTACGGCGGTGTCGAGCGGCGGCGGGCGACGCAAGGTGACGGAGATGGCCGGCCAGGGCTCGGTGTGGTCGTCGGGGTGGCCGTGGACCAGCTCGGCCATCGCTCCGGAGGTCCAGCCGCCGTTGCCGGAGACCGGCGGGCCGCAGAACCTGGCCGGCACGAGGAGGTCGTTCATCGCTTGATCCTCTCGTACCGGTCCAGCGCCTCGATGCGCTCCTCCGCGTGGTCGACGATCGGGTCGACGGGCTCGTGAGGGTCGTCGGCGTCGCGCAGCTCGGGCACCCACGTGCGGATGTAGTCGCCGTGGGGGTCGAACTTGCGGCCCTGGGTGATCGGGTTGAAGACGCGGAAGTACGGCGCGGCGTCGGTGCCGCAGCCCGCAGTCCACTGCCAGCCATGCTGGTTGGAGGCGAGGTCGCCGTCGACCAGCCACTGCATGAAGTGGCGCGCGCCGTGCTGCCACTCGAGGTGGAGGTCCTTGACCAGGAAGCTCGCGACGATCATCCGCACCCGGTTGTGCATCCAGCCGGTCGCGCGCAGCTGGCGCATGCCGGCGTCGACGATGGGGAAACCGGTACGGCCCTCCCGCCACGCGGCGAGCTGGTCGCCCGGCTCGTCGTAGGCCATCCGCTTGAACTCCGGCCGCAGGTAGTCGCGCGCGGACTCGGGGTGGTGGAACAGCACGTCGGCGTAGAACTCCCGCCAGGCGAGCTCCTTGCGGTAGGTCGTCGCGCCCTTGCCGGTGAGGTCGCGCAGGTCGTGGAGCATGGTGCGCGGGTGGATCTCGCCCCACTTGAGGTGCACCGACATGTGCGAGGTCGAGTCGAGGTCGGGCCGGTCGCGCTCGCGGTCGTAGTCCTCGAGCTTCTCGCTCCAGTACTCCCGCCAGCGTCGTCGGGCGGCGGCCTCGCCGGCCGACGGGAGGCTGAGGTCGTCGGGGAGCGGCTCGTGGGGCACGCCGTCGGAGTCGGCGACGAGCCAGCGCACCGGACCCGGGTCGCCGGCCGGCTCGCGCCAGCCGTGCTCCTGCCAGGCGCGGCTGAACGGTGTGAAGACCTGGTACGGCGTCCCGTCACCCTTGGTCACCCGTCCCGGCGCCACGGCGTACGACGAGCCGGTGCGGACGAGCTCGATGTCGTGCTCCGCCAGGGCCGCGTCGACCCGCTCGTCGCGCGCGCGGCCGTACGGACCGAAGTCCGCGGCGACGTGCACCCGGTCGGCCCCGACCTCGCGCGCCGCGCGGACGACCTGGGTCACCGGGTCGCCGGAGCGGATGGTCAGCCCGATGCGCGAGTCCAGGTCGCGCAGCGACTCCGCCAGGTAGTGCCGCCGCGACGGCCCGCTCGGCCGCCACAGGGCCGGGTCGAGGACGAACAGGGGGAGCACCTCACCGTCCCCGTCGGCGGCGTCGAGCAGGGCGGGGTTGTCCGAGAGGCGCAGGTCGCGCCGGAACCACATGACTGCTGGCACCGCTCCACTCTGCCAGTGTTCGCTCGTAGGTAAGAATGGGCCCGTGAGCGCGGCATGAGTGACCTCATCGACACCACGGAGATGTACCTCCGGACGATCTACGAGCTCGTCGAGGAGGACATCGTCCCGCTGCGGGCCCGGATCGCCGAGCGACTGCACCAGAGCGGCCCGACCGTCTCGCAGACCGTGGCCCGGATGGAGCGCGACGGCCTGGTCACCGTCGAGGGTGACCGCCACCTCGAGCTCACGACCGAGGGCATGCGGCTGGCGACGCGCGTGATGCGCAAGCACCGGCTGGCCGAGCGGCTGCTCGTGGACGTCATCGGCCTGGAGTGGGAGTACGTGCACGAGGAAGCGTGCCGCTGGGAGCACGTCATGAGCGAGCGCGTCGAGCGCCGGATCCT
>JAICRP010000226.1 GCA_025966445.1 Nocardioides sp. | reverse complement strand
GCGGTCGGTGCCTGGAGAAGTACGCCGACTCGGTCGCCGCCGCCTCGTGGGACTCGGTCATCTTCGACCTGCCGGGCCGCGAGTCCCTCCAGCGCGTCCCCACCATCGACCCCCTGCGGGGCTCGAAGGCCCACGTCGGCGAGCTCATCGACCGCTGCGAGACCGCCGCCCAGCTCTTCAACGAGCTGACCCACGGCTGACCGGGTCTCCGCGCGGCGGGTTTCTCCGGCCGGCCGGAGAAAACCGAACATGGCATGAGGTGCACCACCCGACAAGTTCCGGAAACCCACGCCAAGTACGTCGAGCCGTCCTGCGCCGTGTTCGCGTGTGGCGAATCTGCCGTGGTTGCTGCGACACCCCGCTATAGGGTCGAGACATGGCCCAGGAGCAGAAGCAGCCGAAGAAGAGCAGTGAGGAGGCCGCCCCCCAGGAGGAGGTGGCCCCCGAGACTGACGTCGCGGAGCGCAAGGAGGCTCTCGACGACGACATCGACGCGATCCTCGACGAGATCGACGAGGTGCTGGAGTCCAACGCCGAGGACTTCGTGAAGTCGTTCATCCAGAAGGGCGGCCAGTGAGCGACCCCCTCGCAGGCGGTCGTCTCCCCGCGGCGTACATGGTGCCCGGCACGTCCTCCTTCGCCGACTTCCTGGCCGGCCAGGCGCCCGACCTCTTGCCGTCGCGCCGCTCGCTGCCCCCCGGGCAGGCGGCCGACCTGGCGCCGCACGGCACCACGATCGTCGCCGCGACGTTCCCGGACGGCGTGGTGATGGCCGGTGACCGCCGCGCCACGATGGGCAACGTCATCGCCCAGCGCGACATCGAGAAGGTCTTCCCCGCCGACGAGTTCTCGGTCGTCGGCATCGCCGGCTCCGCGGGCCTCGCGGTCGAGATGGTGCGGCTCTTCCAGACCGAGCTCGAGCACTACGAGAAGATCGAGGGCATCACCCTGTCGATGGCCGGCAAGGCCAACCGGCTCGCGGCGCTGATCCGCTCCAACCTCGGGATGGCGATGCAGGGCCTCGCCGTCGTCCCGTTGTTCGCGGGCTTCGACCACGCGACCGGCGGCGGCCGGATCTTCTCCTACGACGTGACGGGCGGAAGGTACGAGGAGACGGCCTTCCACTCGGTGGGCTCCGGCTCGCTGTTCGCCCGCGGGGCGCTCAAGAAGTTGTACCGCGACGACCTCTCCGAGAGCGACTGCGTGCTGGCCATCGTGCAGGCCCTCTACGATGCGGCGGACGACGACTCCGCCACCGGCGGGCCCGACCTGACCCGACGTATCTTCCCGGTGGTGCACGTGATCACCGCCGACGGTGGTCGTCGGGTGCCCGACGCCGAGGTGGCCGACCTCGCCGACCGGATGATCGCCGGGCGGATGACCCGCCCCGACGGACCCCAGGCGGGCCTCTCATGAGCATGCCCTTCTACGTCTCGCCCGAGCAGCTGATGAAGGACCGGGCCGACTACGCCCGCAAGGGCATCGCCCGCGGCCGTTCCGTGGTCGCCGTCCACTTCGCCGACGGGGTGCTGTTCGTCTCCGAGAACCCGTCCCAGGCGCTGCACAAGGTCTCCGAGATCTACGACCGGATCGCCTTCGCGGCGGTCGGCCGCTACAACGAGTTCGAGAACCTCCGCATCGCCGGCGTCCGCCTCGCCGACATGCGCGGCTACTCCTACGACCGCCGCGACGTCACCGGCCGCGGGCTGGCCAACGCCTACGCCCAGACGCTCGGCACGATCTTCTCCAGCGGCGGCGAGAAGCCGTACGAGGTGGAGCTGTTCGTCGCCGAGATCGGCGATGACGTGGCCGACGACCAGATCTACCGGCTGACCTACGACGGCCAGGTCGCCGACGTGCAGCGGTACGGCGTGATGGGTGGCGCGGCCGATGTCGTGGCGGGTTACCTCGAGGAGCGGTACACCGAGGGCGCGTCGCTCGAGGATGCCGTACGGCTCGCCGTCTCCGCCCTCGGCCACACCGAGGAGGGCGACCGGGTCATCCCCGCCGAGGACCTCGAGGTCGCGGTCCTCGACCGCACCCGCAGCCAGCCGCGCAAGTTCGTGCGCGTGACGCCGAGCCGCCTCGGCCGGCTGCTCGGCGAGCGCGGGCCGTCCGAGCCCAACCCGGAGTCCGAGGCCGAGCACATGGCCGTCCCGGCCGACGGGCCCGAGAGTCCGCCGTCCCCGTCGCCGGTGGTCGAGCGTGGCGACGACGAGCCGCCGGTCGCTCCTCCGAGCTGACCGGTCAGGCTCTTCCTGCACTTGTCAGGCGTTGCAACCCCTGACATCTGCTGGAGTACCCGGATGTCCGGGTACTCATCCGCCCCCGTCACACCGCCAGGTCGACGGCGAGGGACGTGGGGTGGGGGACGGCGGCGGGGGAGGGCTCGAGGGTGCGGGAGACGTCGGGGTGCATGCCCAGGAAGTCACGGAACCCGAGCTCGCTGAGGGAGACGTAGTCGAACCCTTGCTCCCACAGGGCCCGGCGCAGGGCGACGGTGACCCCGTCCGCGACGAGCACACCGTGCACGCAGGCCGAGGTGAACCGGCGGCGCAGCGTGTAGACGTGCCGCATCAGGCGGTCCAGGGCAGTCAGGTCGACGCACGTGGCGGCGAGGTCCACCACCACCAGGTCACCGGGACGACCCACTCCCAGCGGGCGGGTGACCCGGCCGACAAGGTCCACGGTCGACCGGTCGTCCAGCGGCACCTGGGCCCCGACCCACCGACCGCCGGTCATCGGGTCGAAGGACACGGCGTACCCGAACGGCTCCAGCCGGGCCGGCCCGGTGAGCAGCCACTTCTCGACCGCACCGACGGACCCGAGCGGGAGCACCTCGTACGAGCGCCGGGCGCCGGCCACGTCCGGACCGTAGGTGCCCAGCCAGGTCTGCAGCCGCGCGAGCTCGTGGTCCCGCTCGGCGTGCACGAAACCCCACAGCCGCTGCACCTCGTTGAGGAGGTCCGTGCGACCGCGGACCGGGTACGCCTCGAGCGTCGCCGTGGGCAGGCGCACCAGGTCCTGCACCTTCGCCAGGCTGCCGACGTCGTCCCAGTAGCAGAAGCTCGTCGGCCGGTCGTCGCCGTGCCGGGCGCGGACGTGCTCGGCGAGGGCGAGGAACACCGGATGATCGGCCGGGCCGAGGTACAGCGGGGGCGCCAACACGAAGGTGCCCGCGGTCACCCAGCCGTCCACGACCCGGTGCAGGTCGGCCAGGCGCTCGGCCACCTGGGTGGCGGGAAGGAACCAGCGCGACGAGAGCTCGTGGACGACCCACGGGGGCTCCACGCTCAGCGGACTGACGACGCTCACTCCCGCATGGTGGGCCAGCACCCGCGTCGCCGAGGGTCGTTCGGCCAAGACCGGCCGACCGGCATGGACCAGTCGGCGGTGGTCCGCACCGTAGGCTGGCCTCGTGGACCGGCGGATCTTCGGCATCGAGAACGAGTACGGCGTGACGTGCACGTTCAAGGGGCAGCGGCGGCTGAGCCCCGACGAGGTCGCGCGCTACCTGTTCCGCAAGGTCGTCAGCTGGGGGCGCAGCAGCAACGTCTTCCTCCGCAACGGAGCCCGCCTGTACCTCGACGTCGGCAGCCACCCCGAGTACGCCACGCCCGAGTGCGACGACATCGGCGAGCTCGTCACCCACGACAAGGCGGGGGAGCGGGTCCTCGAGGGGCTCCTGCTCGACGCCGAGCAGCGCCTCCACGACGAGGGCATCGCGGGCGAGATCTACCTGTTCAAGAACAACACCGACTCGGCCGGCAACTCCTACGGCTGCCACGAGAACTACCTGGTCAGCCGCTCCGGCGAGTTCAGCCGGCTGGCCGACGTGCTGATCCCGTTCCTGGTGACCCGGCAGATCATCGTCGGCGCGGGCAAGATCACCCAGACCCCCCGCGGTGCCTCGTACGCCGTGTCGCAGCGCGCCGAGCACATCTGGGAGGGCGTCTCGTCGGCGACCACCCGCTCGCGGCCCATCATCAACACCCGCGACGAGCCGCACGCCGACGCCGAGAAGTACCGCCGGCTGCACGTCATCGTCGGCGACTCCAACATGAGCGAGACGACCACCATGCTCAAGGTCGCCTCCTGCGACCTGGTGCTGCGGATGATCGAGGAGGGCGTGGTCATGCGCGACCTCACCCTCGAGAACCCGATCCGCGCGATCCGCGAGATCTCCCACGACATGACGGGGCGCCGTACGGTCCGCCTGGCCAACGGCCGCGAGGCCAGCGCGCTGGACATCCAGGGCGAGTACCTCGCCAAGGCCCGCGCGTTCGTCGACCGCCGCGAGATCTCCACCCCGCTCATCGAGCAGGCCCTCGACCTCTGGGAGCGGGGCCTCAAGGCGGTCGAGTCCGACGACCTGAGCCTGGTCGACCGCGAGATCGACTGGGTGATCAAGTGGAAGCTCATCGAGCGCTACCGCGCCAAGCACGGCCTGCCGCTGGGCCACCCGCGGATCGCCCAGCTCGACCTCGCCTACCACGACATCCACCGTGGCCGCGGTCTGTACTACCTGCTCGAGAAGCGGGGGGCCGTCGCCCGGGTCACCACCGACCTCAAGATCTTCCGCGCCAAGTCGGTGCCGCCGCAGACCACGCGGGCCCGGTTGCGCGGCGAGTTCATCCGCAAGGCCCAGGAGCGTCGCCGCGACTTCACCGTGGACTGGGTCCACCTCAAGCTCAACGACCAGGCCCAGCGCACGGTGCTCTGCAAGGACCCGTTCCGCGCGTACGACGAGCGCGTGCAGCGGCTCATCGACGGCATGTAACTGGTTCTCAGGCGCCCAGGCTAGTGTGACCGCGCAGTTTCGCCGACCCCGCTGAGGAACTCCCTGTGTCTCGATCCACCCGACGGCTCGCGCTCCCGCGCGCGCTGGTTGCCCCCCTCCTCCTGGTTCTGCTGACCACTGGCCTCGGCGCCGGCGGCGCCCACACGGGGGGCGACGCCGCCACCCCGGGCGGC
>JAICRP010000157.1 GCA_025966445.1 Nocardioides sp. | reverse complement strand
TCGTCGACGACGCCTCGCCCCGCGGACAGGTCGCAGTCGCCCTCTGGGAGCCGCCCTTCACGTCCCGCACCGGCGAGCACGGCGCCCCGGTGCGGCGCGCCGCGTCGTCCGAGACCGCCGACCTGCTGGCCGACCTGGTCGTCGAGGGGGTCCGTACGCTCGCGTTCATCCGCTCGCGGCGCGGAGCCGAGCAGGTCGCCCTCACCGCCGCCGAGCTGCTCGCCGAGGTCGACCCCGCGTTGGCCGGCCAGGTCGCGGCCTACCGGGGCGGTTACCTCCCCGAGGAGCGCCGCGCGATCGAGCGGGCCCTCCGCTCCGGTGCGCTGATGGGGCTGGCCGCGACCAACGCGCTCGAGCTGGGCATCGACATCAGCGGGCTCGACGCGGTCGTGATGGCGGGGTTCCCCGGCACCCGCGCCGCCCTGTGGCAGCAGATCGGCCGCGCGGGTCGAGGCCATGGCGACGCGCTCGGCGTGCTGGTCGCCCGCGACGACCCGCTCGACACCTACCTCGTCACGCACCCGGAGTCCCTGTTCGGCAGGCCCGTCGAGGCCACCGTCATCGACCCGTCCAACGAGCACGTGCTCGCGCCGCACCTGTGCGCCGCCGCGCAGGAGCTGCCGCTGACCGACGACGACCTCGAGCTGTTCGGCCAGACCACCCGGGGGCTGCTCGACCGCCTCGTCGAGGAAGGGCGGCTCCGGCGCCGGCCCCGGGGCTGGTTCTGGACCGACCGCCACCGGGCGGCCGACCTCACCGACATCCGCAGCGCCGGCGGCAGCCCCGTGGCCCTCGTCGAGGCCGAGACCGGGCGGGTCATCGGACACGTCGACGCGTCGAGCTCGCACGCGACGGCACACCCCGGCGCGGTCTACGTGCACCGGGGCGACACCTGGATCGTCGAGTCCCTCGACCTCGACGACCACGTCGCGGTCATCTCGCGGGCCGACCCGGACTGGTCGACGACCGCCCGCGAGATCACCGACATCACCGTCGTCGCCGAGCGCGAGGGGCGCGACTGGGGCGCCTGCCGGCTCAGCCTCGGCGACGTCGAGGTCTCCCACCAGGTCGTGTCGTACCTCAAGCGCCGCCAACCCGGAGGCGAGGTCGTCGCCGAGGAGCCGCTCGACCTGCCCGTCCGCACGCTGCGCACCACCGCCGTCTGGTGGACCGTGCCCGACCACGTCCTGCTCGAGAGCGGCCTCGCGGAGATCGACCTCGCCGGCGCGGCCCACGCGGCCGAGCACTGCTCGATCGGGCTGCTGCCCCTCTTCGCGACCTGTGACCGCTGGGACATCGGAGGCGTGTCCACGATCATGCACGCCGACACCGGCCGCCTGACCGTCTTCGTGCACGACGGCCACCCCGGGGGGGCCGGGTTCGCCGAGCGCGGCTTCCGGGCCGCCCGTGAGTGGCTGACCGCCACCCGCGAGGGCATCGCGTCGTGCGCCTGCGAAGAGGGCTGCCCGTCGTGCATCCAGTCGCCCAAGTGCGGCAACCAGAACAACCCCCTCGACAAGCCGGGCGCCGTGGCACTGCTCGACGCGCTCCTGCAGCAGTAGGGCGGGTCGCCCGCGTGGGCGGCGTGCAGCAGGCGACAGCACGGGCGTCCCGGCCTTAGGGTCGCGGCATGTTCGTCGTGGGTCTCCTCCTCGTCCTGCTCGGTGCGCTGGCGATCGTCGGCGCGATCTTCGGCAGCGAGGGCACGGCGGCGTTCCTCTCGTTCGACGTGAGCGCGTTGGGCATCTTCCTCATCGGCCTCGCTGCCGGCGTGGCGATCCTGTGGGGCTACTCCATCGCCAAGTACGGCGTGAAGAAGTCGATGCAGCACCGCCGCGAGAGCAAGCAGCTCGAGGAGCTGTCGGAGAAGCTCGACAAGGTCGACGAGGAGAAGCGTCGCGATGTCGACGACGACCGGATCTGACCGCGTTCACGGCGCCGGCCCGGCGCGGGCACGGGCGTCGAGGTCGGCCTGCTGACCCAGCCAGCGGGGGCCAGGGACGCGCACCTCGACCGTCACCGTTCCGCCCTCGACCGAACACGCGACGACGTTGCCCTCGTTGAGGCGGGCCACGTCCCGCGCTGCCTGGCAGGCGTCCCCACCTCGTGCGGCGGCGGTGGCTCCCGCCAGCGCCGCGAGGTCGGCGCTCGCCTGGGCCTGACGGTGCGCGAGCACCATCGCGCCCACGACGGCCAAGGCGGCGCCCAGCATCATCAGCACGCCGGCCATGGCCACGGCGAGCAAGGTCGCCGCACCCGCCTCGCGCCGGGGGACGCTCACGGGGGTGCGTCTTCTCTGGCGGCCACCGCATCAGCCGTGAGCTCGACCGACGGCAGCGCGTCGAAGAGTCCGCCGACCCCGTCGACCGTGACGGACCCGGACACCACGACGCGGTCGTCGAGGGTCGTGACCGTGAGCGCGGCGCCCCCAGGGGCGACCAGCCTGCCCCGCTCGAGTGCCTCGTCGGTCGAGTCGCCGCGCGCCACGGCCCGCGCCGCTTCACGGGTCGCGTCGACCATCTGCACCTGCGCCGTCGCCAGGGCGAGCAGCCACACCAGGCCGAGGGTGACGGCCAGCAGCAGGGGTACGGCCATGGCCAGCTCGGCGGTGACGGCGCCGCGCTGGGACGACCGGGACACTCGGCTCACTTGATGCCGAGCAGGCCGAGGACGTGGTCGAACAGCGTCTTCAGCAGCTGGTCGCCGAACCCGCCGCTGAGCAGCTTGTAGAGCAGACCGGCAAGGCCCGCGCCCGCGGCGGTGCCGACGGCGTACTCGGCGGTGGTGATGCCGCGCTCGTCGGGACGGGTCGAGATCGTCATGGAGTGCCTCCTGTCCGGGGACGCCCGATGCGTCCCGTCAGCTCCAGGGTGGTTCGGAGCGGGGACCGTCCGCGCCGATCCCGTGCGGACCTGGGGAGAAGGGTTGCCGGGCGGCCGCCTGTGGACGAGGAGTGGGCCCCGGGGCGTCAACCCGCCAGGTCCGTGACGAGGCCGGCCACGACCGGCACGATGCCGATGAGCAGGAAGGCGGGCAGGAGACAGAGGCCGAGGGGGACGGCGGCGCGGACGCCGACCCGGCGGGCGGAGTCCTCGGCGTCCGCGCGGGCACGGGCGGCCAGCTCGGCGCCGAGCCGGTCGAGGGCGTCGGCGATCGGCTCCCCCGTGCGGGCGGACCTGGCCAGGGTCCGGCCGAGCGGAGCCAGGCCCGGGTCCGCCTCCAGCGCCCGCCATGCCTCCGCGGGCTCCACACCCAGCGCGATGCGTGGCGGCAGGGTCGCCAGCGAGTCGGCGGCCGGACCAGGGAGGGCGACGCAGACCAGGGCGAGGGCGTCGGCGGGAGGCAGGCCGCCGCGGACCGACGCCGAGAGCAACCCCACGACGTGCGGCAGCTCGACGCGGACCCTGACCCGGCGCGCCCGCTGGGCCGGGGTCTCGGCCCTGCCGAGCACGAGCCACACGACACCCGCGGCGACGACGCCGACAGCCGGGCCGGCGGCTCCGGAGACGAAGGCCCACGCGCCGAACCCCGCCAGGGCGGACCAGAGCCAGCGTCGCGGGCCACGCTCGTCAGCGGTGGTGGACACCGAGCGTCCCGGCTGCCCCGACCCGAGCCGGCGGGGGCCGGCCGGCATCGCCAGCCAGACGACCGCGGCGATGACGCCGGCCAGCAGGCCGGTCGTCATCGAGCGGCCTCGGACGCGAGCCGTTCGATCCAGGCGAGCCCGGCCAGGCCGAGGCCCAGGCCACAGGCCAGGCAGGCCAGCCCGATCGGGGTGCCGATGAGGAAGGAGAGCGGGTCACCGCCCGACCCGGCGCCGATCGCCAGCGCGACGAGCGGCAGGGCGGCCACCAGCCGAGCGGTGGCCCGCGCCGACGCGAGCTCGCCACGGACCACGCGGTCCGTCGCCCGGACGTCCCGCAGCGCCTGCGCCACCCGGCCCAGGGCATCGGCCAGGCCGTGCCCCGTCTGGTGGGAGACGTGCCAGGCCGCCGCGACGAGGGCCATCCCCTCGGCGCCCGGCTCGAGGGCCGCGCGCCGGAGCGCCGCTGGTACGTCGCCGCCGTACGCCTGGCACTGCGCCACCGGCCCGATCGCCGGCCAGGCCTCGGCAGCCTGGCCGAGTGCGGACTCGGCGGGCTGCCCGGCGGCGAGCTCGGCGGCCAGCAGGTCGCAGCACTCGAGCACGCGGTCGCGCGTCCGCTCGGTGACCGCCGCACGCGCCCGCTGCTGCCAGAGCCGGTGCGCTCCCGTTGCGCCGCCGGCAAGCACCAGGGGCAGGAAGGCCGCCTCGGGCGACCCGACCAGTGCCACGGCACCGACCGCGGTCACGAGGAGCGCCACCACCACCGGACGCGGCCGCCACCGGTCGGCCGGGAACGTCGGCGGACGGGACCCGACCAGCACGGCGGCGGCCGCCAGCAGCGCAGCCGTCACGGGTCGTCCAGGAGCCGGCCGAGCCGGTCGGCACCGGGACCGGGACACGCCCGGCCGTCGATGCCGAAGGAGACGGCCGTGGCGATGGAGACCATTCCCCTGGCGGACCTCTCGGGGATGCCCACCTCGCGCAGCCGTCGACGGCCGTCGGCGTCGATGCCGAGGTGGACCACGACGTCGACGGCGGCGGCGAGCTGGCTGTGGGCGGCGTCGCGGCCCAGCCCCGCGGCCAGGGCGAGCGCCTCGACCCGGGCGGGGACGTCGGCGGCGGAGTTGGCGTGGAGCGTCCCGCAGCCACCCTCGTGCCCGGTGTTGAGCGCGGCCAGCAGGTCGACGACCTCACCGCCTCGTACCTCGCCGACGACGAGCCGGTCGGGCCGCATCCGCAGCGCCTGCCGGACCAACGACCGCACGGTCACCTCGCCCGCGCCCTCGAGGTTGGGCGGCCGGGCCTCGAGCCACACGCAGTGCGGGTGGTCGGGCGACAGCTCGTGCGAGTCCTCGACCATGACCAGGCGCTCCGTCGGCTCGGCCAGCGAGAGCAGCGCGGCGAGCAGCGTCGTCTTGCCCGAACCCGTCCCGCCACTGACGACGAACGCCGCCCGACGTCGGACGACCGCGCGCAGCAGGCGTTCGCCAGCGGTGCTCACCGCACCAGCAGCGACCAGCTCGGTGAGCGTGAACCCGCGGGCGCGGGGCACCCGCAAGGAGATCAGCGTGCCGGGACGCGCGATCGGGGCGAGCATCGCGTGGCACCGCGTGCCGTCGGCAAGCCGGACGTCGACGAACGGGCTGGCGTCGTCGAGGCGCCGCCCGCCGAGCGCCGCCAGCCGCTGGGCAAGACGGCGCACGGCGGCCTCGTCGGCGAACCGGACCTCGGCCGGCTGCAGCCCCTCACCCGTGTCGACGTAGACGCCCTCGGTGCCGTTGACCACGACGTCGGTCACGCCCGGCAGCCGCAGGAGAGGTTCGAGCGGGCCCGCGCCGAGGACGTCGCGGCGCAGCTCCTCGTGCACCGCGAGCACGGTCGCGTCGCCCACCGGACGCCCCGTCGCACGGAGGGCAGCGGCGACCCGGTGCGCGGTGAGTGCGCCGGGACGGTCGGCGAGGCGCTCGCGGACCTCCGCGACGACGACACCCAGCTCGACCGGGAGCTGGACGGGGACCGCCGTCATGCCGCACGGCGCAGCGGCGCGAGGGCGGCCAGCACGTCGACCGCAGTGCGGCCGAGCGGACCACGGCGCGAGCGCACCGGCCCGAGGCCGAGGTCGATCGCCTCCTCGAGCCCGCGCTGGTCGGGCATCAGCGCTGCCACGGGCACGGTGGTCAGCCTGGACACGGCATCGGCCCTCACCCGGTCGCCCCGGACGACCAGTCGCAGGGAGGTCGGGTCGCGGAACCGCGCACACAGGCGTACCGCCGACGCCAGGCCCGCGACGGTCGGCACGGTCAGTACGAACACCCGGTCGCACCGCGCCACCAGCTCCTCGACCAGTGGGTC
This sequence comes from Nocardioides sp., assembly GCA_025966445.1. Taxonomy (GTDB): domain Bacteria; phylum Actinomycetota; class Actinomycetes; order Propionibacteriales; family Nocardioidaceae; genus Nocardioides. The sequence continues at coordinate 1,523 of JAICRP010000157.1, read as the reverse complement.
GACGCTGCGCGGCAGGTCCACGACCACCGTCTGGTGTCCCCGCTGGGCGGCCGCGATCGCGTTGCGGACGGCGAAGGCTTGGAGGGAGCCCTGAGGGCCGGGGTACCAGGTCAGCACTCCCAGCCCGTCGCGCCGTGGCAGTGACTCACGGAGCGAGCGCCCGCTGAACCGTCCGGTGGTCTGGCACAGCGCGTCCCACCGGATGCCGTCGTGTCCGTCGAGCCCGAGAACGCGGTCGACCCCGGGCCCCAGCGGGTCCGCGTCGATGACCACGGCGGGACCCGAACGTGCGGCCATCTGGCCGAGCGCGCACGCGAACGTCGAGGCACCCGCCCCTCCCGAGCCGGCGATCACGCCGACGGTCATCGACCCGTGCGGGGTGGCGTCGCCGACGTCGGCGATCAGCTCGGCCACCCAGCCGGCGGACCGAGGCAGCTCGGCGACGTTCTCGGCACCGAGCGCGAGCGCCGTACGGAACACGTCGTCGGGCACGCCGCCGTACCCCACCAGGTGCACGCCGGAGCGGCGTGGCGGCGACAAGCGGGCCAGGGCCTTGGCGAGGTCGACCCCGACGAAGACGAGGGGCGCGGCGTTCCACGCGTGCAGCGCCGCCTCCGGGTCGGGAGCCAGGGCCGGCGTCACTCCCGCAGCGGCCGCCAGCCGCTGGAGCTCGTCGATGATGGTCGGGTCGTCGGTGACGATGAGGGGTGCGTCCATGTCCGGACGCTTCCCCCTCGCCGTGACCACCCACCTGCCCGAACCCGTCCCCTGTGGAGATCCCTTGCAGGACAAGGGTTGTGGACGGCAAGTGGGCTCCCGGAGTTCCTCCGACCTCCCCGGATTGCCAGAGCCGGCCACCTACCATGACGACATGCCCGCCGGAGTCCGCCGACCGACCGCGGCCTTCTTCGACCTCGACAAGACGATCATCGCCAGGTCGAGCTCGTTCGTGTTCAGCAAGCCGTTCCAGGCGGGCGGCCTGATCTCCCGGCGCGCGATGCTGCGGTCGGTGTACGCGCAGTTCGTGTACCTCGTCGGCGGCGCCGACCACGACCAGATGGAGAAGATGCGGGCCTTCATGTCCGCCCTCTGCGCCGGGTGGGACGTCGCCACCGTGCGCGAGATCGTCGCCGACACGCTGCACAACATCGTCGACCCGATCGTCTACGACGAGGCGGTCAGCCTCATCGAGGAGCACCACCGGGCCGGACGCGACGTCGTCATCGTCTCCACCAGCGGCTCGGAGGTCGTCGAGCCCATCGGCGAGCTGCTCGGCGCCGACCGGGTCGTCGCCACCCGCATGGAGATCGTGGACGGCAAGTACAGCGGCGACATCGAGTACTACGCGTACGCCGAGGAGAAGGCCCGCGCCATCGAGGACCTCGCGGAGCTCGTGGGGTACGACCTCGACGAGTGCTACGCCTACAGCGACTCGGTCACCGACGTGCACATGCTGCGGGTGGTCGGCCACCCGCACGCGGTCAACCCCGACCGCGAGCTGCGCAAGGCGGCGACGGCAGAGG
>JAICRP010000123.1 GCA_025966445.1 Nocardioides sp. | reverse complement strand
GGGGCTGTCCCGCGGTCTCGACGTCGACGTGTTCGCGCCCGGCCTGTCGTTCTTCTTCGACAGCCACCTGGACTTCTTCGAGGAGATCGCGAAGTTCCGCGCGGCGCGCCGGATCTGGGCGCGCTGGATGCGCGACGTGTACGGCGCCCAGTCCGAGAAGGCGCAGTGGCTGCGGTTCCACACCCAGACCGCGGGCGTGAGCCTGACGGCCCAGCAGCCCTACAACAACGTCGTCCGCACCGGCATCGAGGCGCTCGCCGCCGTGCTGGGCGGCACGAACTCGCTGCACACCAACGCCCTCGACGAGACCCTCGCCCTGCCGAGCGAGCAGGCCGCGGAGATCGCGCTGCGCACCCAGCAGGTGATCATGGAGGAGACGGGTGTCGTCAACGTCGCGGACCCGCTCGGTGGCTCCTGGTACGTCGAGGCGCTCACCGACCAGATCGAGGCCGAGGCCAACGCGATCTTCGACAAGATCCTCGCGATGGGTGGGTCGACGATGACCCACACCGACACCGAGGCGCTCGCCGCGGCCACCAAGCGCGGCGAGGACCCGGTGACCAAGGGGCTCCTGCGCGGCATCGAGGAGGGCTGGTTCATGTCGGAGATCGCCGAGGCGGCCTTCACCTACCAGATCGCCCTCGAGAAGGGCGAGAAGAAGATCGTGGGGGTCAACACGAACACCGAGTCGGTCACCCACGACCTGGAGATCCTCCGCGTCTCCCACGAGGTCGAGGTCGAGCAGGTCCGCGTGCTCGCCGAGCGCCGCGCCCACCGCGACGACGCCGCCGTCCGGGCCGCGGTCGCGCACATGGTCGACGTCGCCCGTACCGACGGCAACATGATCGAGGCCATGCTCGAGGCCTGCCGGGCCGAGGCCACGCTGGGCGAGATCTGCGACGCGCTGCGCGCCGAGTGGGGCGAGTACCGGGAGCCGGCCCGCTTCTGAGCGTGTCTAGGGTCGACCCATGAGCGAGAACGACAGCGAGACCTACGGCGGCTACAGCGTCGACGACGAGGACCAGCCCCAGGGTGACGGCGACAGCATGAGCGGCGACCGGGGGCTGACCGAGCCGCTGGACGAGGGGTACTCGCCGCCCGAGAAGTGGTCGGTCGGCCAGGGCTACGGCAACACCCCGCTCGAGGAGGAGCTCGGCGAGACCCTCGACCAGCGGATCGCGCAGGAGGAGCCGGAGCCCGACCCGTACGCAGAGGAGGACGTCGAGTACCTCGACGACGGCGAGGTCGGGGACGCCCGCGCCGGACGGCTCGTCGCGCCCGACCAGGGTGCCGGTGAGGACGAGGACTCCGAGATGTTCGCCGACGACGCCGGCATCGACGGTGCGGGCGCCAGCGCCGAGGAGGCCGCGATGCACGTGGTCAACGACTGGCCGGAGTGAGCAGGCCCGGAGTTGGACCCCCGCCGCGGCTTCGGGAAGATAGCCGTATGACGCAGCAGCCGTTCAGCCGTCCCGGTGCGATCGACCTGTCGGGGTTGAAGCGCCCCGCTCAGCCCCCGCCAGGCGCGGGGCCGACCGGGAGCCCCGGCGCGACCGGTGCGGGTGGCGCAAGCACGTCGGCGTACGCCGTCGACGTCGACGAGCAGAACTTCCAGGGCCTGCTCGAGGCCTCGATGACCGCGCCCGTCGTGCTGGTCTTCTACTCCACCTCGCAGGCACCCGAGAGCGCCACGATGGCCGCCGACGTGGCGACCATCGCGGGTGAGTACGACGGCCGGTTCCTCGCCGGTCTCATCGACATCGACGCGTCACCGGCGATCGCCCAGGCCATGCAGATCCCGCAGGTACCGATGCTGTTCGTGCTCCTCGACGGCCGGCCGGCCACCCAGCCCATCCCGGGCCTGATCAACCTCGAGGAGCTGCGCACCCTGTTCCAGCAGCTCGGGCAGCAGCTGACCGCGCAGGGCATCACCGGGCGGCACCAGCCGCGCTCGACCGTCCCGGCCGCGGCGGTGGCCGCTGACCCGGAGGAGCCGTTCGTCGACCCGAGGTACGCCGCGGCGCAGGACGCGCTCGGTGAGGGCAACGTCGACCTGGCCGTGGCCGAGTACCAGAAGCTGGTCGACGGCAACCCCGCCGACACCGAGGCCGCCGCCGGTCTGGCGATGGCCAAGCTGCTCCAGCGCACCCAGGGCGTCGACCTGCAGGCCGCTCGTGACGCCGCCGCGGCCAGCCCCGACGACGTCGACGCGCAGACGATGGTCGCCGACCTCGACATGCTGGGCGGGCACGTGGACGACGCGTTCACCCGCCTGATCGACGTGGTGCGTCGCACCTCCGACGCCGACCGCAACAAGGCCCGCGAGCACCTCATCGCTCTCTTCGGCGCTGTCGGCAACGACGACCCCCGCGTCCGCAAGGCCCGCCAGAACCTTGCGTCCGCCCTGTTCTAGGCGAGCCGGACAGGTGCCGACGAGTCAGCCCAGGGCCGAGCGACCCGCCTCCAAGCGCGCGACGGGGACCCGGAACGGGGAGCACGAGACGTAGTCCAGCCCGACCGATTCGAAGAAGTGGATCGATGCCGGGTCGCCGCCGTGCTCGCCGCAGACGCCGAGCTTGAGCGTGTCGTTGACCTCGCGACCGGCCTCGCTGGCGGTGCGGACCAGGGCGCCCACGCCCTCGGTGTCGAGCGACTCGAACGGCGAGACCGGGAAGATCCCCTGCTCGAGGTAGGTGGAGAAGAACGACGCCTCGACGTCGTCGCGCGAGAAGCCCCACGTCATCTGCGTCAGGTCGTTGGTGCCGAACGAGAAGAAGTCGGCCGACCCAGCGATCCTGCCGGCGGTGAGCGCGGCCCGGGGAAGCTCGATCATGGTGCCGATCAGGTGCGGGATCTCGATGCCCTGCTCCTCCTGCACGGCCGTGGCGATGTCCTGGATCCGGACGCGGACGATGTCCAGCTCTCGCACCGACGCCACCAGCGGGATCATGATCTCCGGCTCGGCGCGGCCGCCGGCCTTGAGCCGGGCCGCCGCGGCCTCGAGGATCGCCCGCGCCTGCATGGTGAACAGGTGCGGGATGGCGATGCCGAGACGTACGCCGCGCAGCCCGAGCATGGGGTTCTGCTCGTGCAGGCGCTGGACGGCGGCGAGCAGCTTGCGGTCCCGCTTCTTGCGCTGGCCGCGCGAGTCGGCGATGGCCAGCTTGACCGACAGCTCGGTGAGGTCGGGCAGGAACTCGTGCAGCGGCGGGTCGATGAGCCGGATCGTCACCGGCAGCCCGTCCATGGCCTCGAAGATGCGGGTGAAGTCCTCGCGCTGGAGCGGCAGCAGCTCGGCGAGGGCGGCCTCCTGACCCGCCTCGTCGTCGGCCACGATGAGGTTCTCGACCAGCTGGCGCCGGTCGCCGAGGAACATGTGCTCGGTGCGGCACAGGCCGATTCCCTGGGCGCCGAAGCGCCGGGCGCGGGCTGCGTCGTCGGCCGTGTCGGCGTTCGTGCGGACCTTCATCCGGCGGGCGGCGTCGGCGTGCTCCATCAGGCGGACCACGGCCCCGACCAGGGGCTCGTCGACCTGCTCGCCCTCGAAGTGGCGCACCACCGACGACGGGGTCACCGGGACGGCGCCGAGGAACACCTCGCCCGTCGACCCGTCGATCGAGATCACGTCGCCCTCGTGGACCGTCGGGCCGCCGCGGACGACGAACGTCCCCTGGCGGGCGTCCACATCGAGGGCCTCGGCGCCGCAGACGCACGTACGTCCCATGCCGCGCGCGACCACGGCGGCGTGCGAGGTCTTGCCCCCGCGGCTGGTGAGCACGCCGCGGGCGACCATCATCCCGTGCAGGTCATCGGGGGTGGTCTCCTTGCGGACCAGGATGACGTCCTCCCCACGCTCGGCCCACTCGACGGCCGTCGCCCAGTCGAAGACGGCCTTGCCGACCGCCGCCCCGGGTGAGGCGTTCATGCCCTTGGCCAGGAGCGTTCGCTCGGCCTTCTCGTCGAACCGGGGGAACATCAGGTTGGCCAACTGCTCGCCGTTGACGCGGCGCAGGGCCTCGTCCATGTCGATGAGGCCTTCGTCGGCCATGTGCACCGCGATCCGGAACGCCGCCTCCGGGGTCCGCTTCCCGACCCGGGTCTGGAGCATCCACAGCTTGCCACGCTCGACGGTGAACTCGATGTCGCACATGTCCTTGTAGTGGTGCTCGAGCGTCGACATGATCGCGAGCAGCTCGTCGTGCGAGGCCTTGTCGATCTCGGCCATGTCGGCCAGCGACACCGTGTTGCGGATGCCTGCGACGACGTCCTCGCCCTGCGCGTTCTGCAGGTAGTCGCCGTACACGCCCTGGTCGCCGCTCGCGGGGTCGCGCGTGAAGCAGACGCCCGACCCGGAGTCGGCGCCGAAGTTGCCGAACACCATCGCCTGGATGTTGACGGCGGTGCCGAGGTCCTCGGGGATCTGCTCCTGGCGGCGGTAGAGCACGGCACGGTCGGTGTTCCACGAGTCGAAGACGGCGCGGACGGCGAGGTCGAGCTGCTCGCGCGGCTCCTGCGGGAACGGCCGGCCGGCTTCCTTCTCGATGATGGCCTTGTACGTCTCGACGAGCTCCTGGAGGTCCTCGACGCCGAGGTCGGTGTCGGCGGTCGTGCCGCGGTCCTTCTTGAGGTCGTCGAGGGCGTCGCGGAACAGCTCGCCCTCGATGCCCAGCACCGTGCCGCCGAACATGTGCAGCAGCCGCCGGTAGGAGTCGTGCGCGAAGCGGGGGTTGTCGCTGATCGACGCCAGGCCCTGGACCGACTCGTCGTTGAGACCGACGTTGAGGACGGTCTCCATCATCCCGGGCATCGAGGCGGCCGCCCCCGAGCGCACGGACACCAGCAGCGGGTCGCCGGGTGCGCCGAGACTGCGGCCCATCGCCTCCTCGAGGGACTTGAGGTGCTCGGTGATCTCGTCGGCCAGGCCGTCGGGCTCGTGTCCTTCGGCGAGGTACGCGCGGCAGGCCTCCGTGGTGATCGTGAACCCGGGCGGCACCGGCAGCCCGAGGTTCGTCATCTCGGCGAGGTTCGCCCCCTTGCCGCCGAGGAGGTCCTTCTCGTCCTTGTTGCCGTGCGCGAAGTCGTAGACGTAGGTGCCCATGAGGCAGTCAAGCACTTCTGCCGCACCCTGGGGCAGGGGTCATATCGGCCGACCCGAAGGTTTCCCGAAGGATCGGGGAGCACGATGCCGGCAGATCGTCGGGGGGAGATCGCACGGCCACCGACGGGGTCGGCGGTGCCTGAACGGGGGCTCGCCTCACCGGCCCCGTCGGCTGGCGGTGACGGCTGAGGCAGACTCGACCATGTGCCCACCGCACCCCTGGCCCACCGAGCCGAGGCCATGCTGCGCCGCGGTGACCGGGCCGGCCTGCTCGAGGCGACCGAGGCCGCGGCCGACGCGGACGGCCGGATCCCGGCGATGCTGGCGTGGCGACTGGCCAGGGTCCAGCACCAGGCGGGACGGCTCGACGAGGCGCTCGCGTCGATCGACCGGGCGCGCGTGCACGACGCGGACCCGGCCGACCGGGCCCAGGTGCTGGCGTCCCAGGCCTCGACCCACTGGGCCCGCGGCGCGCTGGACCAGGCCCGGGCCGCCGCCGACGAGGCCCTGGCGACGGCCAAGGGCAGCGGCGACGACGCTGCGGTCGCCAGCGCCCTGGTTGCCCAGGCGCTCGTCTGCGCTGCCGAGGGGGACCGCAACGGCAACCGGCGGTTCTACGACCTGGCGCTGGCCCGCGCGGAGCGCGCCGGCGACGTGCTCACCGAGCTGCGGATCCTGAACAACCTGGGCTCGCTCGAGACCGAGGAGGGCCGCTCCCTCTCGGCGCTGACCTTCCTCGACCGCGCCCTGGCCCGCTGCGACGAGGAGGGTCCCGTGCCCCTCGCCTCCGCACTGGCCCATCTCAACCGGGCCGAGGCGCTGCTCGGACTCGGTCGGGCCGAGGAGGCGCTGGCCGAGCTCGACGTCGCCCGCGCGACGTACCGGGACCTCGACGCGCCACTGCTCAGCCAGGTGCTCGTGACGATCGGCGACACCAACCGGATCCGTGGCCACGCGGCCCTCGCCACGGCGGCGTACCGGGAGGCCGTCGAGACGGCTGCGACCACCGGGAGCGCGCAGGTGCTCGTCCCTGCCCTGTCGGGTCTCGCCCGTACGTGCGTGGTCGACGACCCGGACGAGGCACGGCGCTTCCTGGCGGCGGCGTTGGCCCAGCCCGGCGCCCTGGGGACGGTCGCCGCCGTGCTCGCCGCAGGCTGGCTGGCCCTGGTCGACGGGGACGAGGCGGAGGCCGAGACGCAGGCCAGGTCGGCCGAGCGGGAGGCCGGGCGCCGTCACGACCTGCCCCGCCTCGCCGAGGCCCTCGAGCTGAGGGCGCTCGCCCAGGTGCGACGCGCGAGCGGTGCTCCGAGCGCCGACGTCGTCGACCGCCTGACCGAGGCCGCCGCGATCTGGGCCGAGATCGAGAACCCGATCGGCCTGGCGGTCAACCAGGTGCTCACCGGTCGAGTGACCAGGGACGCCGGTGCCGAGCAGCTGGCCCGGCAGCGGCTGCTCACGCTCGGCGTGCGCGCCGACGCCGCCCGCGTGGCCGGCCCGTTGATGGCCCTGGAGGCGCTCGCGGCGACGGGGATCCGGGTCCGCAGCCTCGGTACCTTCGCGGTGCTGCGCGACGGACACCCGGTGCCCACGTCGGCCTGGCAGTCCCGCAAGACGCGAGACCTGCTCAAGCTCCTCGTCGGCCGGACCGGGGGGTTGACCCGCGACGCGCTGGCGGAGTTCCTCTGGCCCGGGCAGTCGGGCACGGGCGGTCGGCTGTCGACCGTCCTCTCCACCCTGCGGTCGATCCTCGACCCCGAGCGGCGGCACCCGCCCGACCGGTACCTGGTGGCCGACCGCGCCTGGGTGCGGCTGAACCGTTCGACGGTCACGGTGGACGCCGACGAGTTCCGTGCCGCCGCGCTGAGCGCCCTGGCCCTGGCCCGCGGCGATGACGAGTCGGGGGCCGCGAAGGCCATCGCGGGCCTGGAACGCGCGGCGGCCGGCTACACCGGCGACTACCTCGAGGGTGACGACGCGCCGTGGGCCAGCGAGACGCGGGTCGAGCTCCGCGCTCTCGCCGACCAGGTACGGCGCGAGCTCGCCCGGCTCCTGCTGGACGCAGGGCGGCCCGACGCCGCCATCTCCTGGCTGGTGAGTCTGGTCGCCGACGACCCGTACGACGAGGCGTCGCACCGGACGCTGGTCGGCGCCCTGAGCCGGGCCGGACGTCACGGAGAGGCGCGGCGTCGCTACCAGCTCTACGCCGCCCGGATGGCCGAGCTCGGGACCGAGCCCGCTCCGCTCGCCACACTGCGAACCTGAACAGTCCCGAAGGGGCGCACCGGTTCTCGACCGTGCGGATGGCCGACCTGGTCGTGGTGCTCGACGGGGCGCGGGTGGTGGGGGTCGGCAGCCACGCCGAGCTGATGGCGCGCCAGGGCAAGTACGCCGAGCTGTACGACGTGCAGGCGGCGTCGTACCGCTAGTGGCCCGACTCGGTGTACGCCGGGACCCCCGACTCGACGGCGGCGAGCGCCGCCTTGACCCGGCGGGCCGTGAAGTCGGCGCAGCGCTCGTCGACCTGCGCGAGCGTGCAGAACTCGGCGGTCCGGATCTCGCGCGGCTGGGTCACCATGCCGCCGAGGATGGCCGGGTCGTGGACGCCGCCGTCGAAGACCAGGCACACCGCGTCGTCCCACCCGCCCCACGGCGGCAGCCAGTCGGTCAGCACGAGGCCGCCCGGCTCGATGGTCAGCGCGAGCTCCTCCTCGATCTCGCGGCCCACGGCGAGCCGTGGCGACTCGCCGACCTCGACCACCCCGCCCGGCAGGTCCCAGTCCCGCTTGTAGGTGAGCTGGCAGAGCAGCACCCGTCCGTCGGGGTCCCGGACGAGCATCTGACCGATGGCCCGCTTGCGGGGGAGGAAGGAGTTGAGCAGGGCGCGGAAGCTCTCGGGCTCGCTGAGCGGCGGGTCGCTCACCAGCCGGGCGAGGACGACGTACGACGCCGTCTCGGCGCGGTCGCCATGGCCGCGCTCGACCCGGCGCAGACCCTCACGACGGAGCCCGCTACGTGTGGCGACGCGCAGGGACGCCTGGTTGTCGGGCTCGACCTTGGCCTCGACCCGCCAGTACCCCAGCCCGCCCTGCCCGGCCTCGGACAGCGCGTAGTCGGCCAGCATCCGGACCGCGCGGGTGGCGTAGCCCCGTCCGCGATGCCCCTCGAACAGCACCCACGAGAGCTCACCCACCCCGTCGGCCGTCCGCCGCACGTCGACGCAGCCGACCAGCTTCCCGCCGGCCTCGGCGACGAACGCGACCACCGAGCGGTCCGCGTCGTACGCCGTGTGCCAGCGCTCGATGGCCGCCCGCTGCCGCTCGGGCGTCACTCCGTCCACCGGCCAGCCGAACCAGTGCGCGATCACCTCGTCGTGGCCCGCCACGGCCTCCTCGACGTCCTCGAGCCGCCAGCGCCGCAGCGTCACCTCGCCGTCGGTCAGGGTCGGCTGCTCCGGGACGTCGGCCACTCCAAGAACCCTAGCCAACCGATCGACAATGTCCGTCCGCTGGACGTACGTTTCCCGAACCCGGCGTGTGGTGCACCCCACGCCATGTTCGGTTTTGTGCGGCCGGCCGGAGCAAACCGCCGGCCCGGCCCTCCGCCGCCGGGGGCACGCGGCGGGCGGGGGGGGACAGACGG
>JAICRP010000189.1 GCA_025966445.1 Nocardioides sp. | reverse complement strand
GGCCCCGCCGAGACGGGGGTAGTCCGCCGCGGTCGCGACGCCACCGGGCGCGGCGGCGGCCAGGCGGCGTACGGAGTCCGGCTCGACCGTGGCCACCGCAGGGTTGCCGGCCAGGTCCCGGGCCTGGGCGGGCGTCATCCGGACGGCGTACCCGTTGAGCGCGGTCGTCCAGCGGTAGACCGGGTCGCCGGCGCCGACCGCCGCGAGGGTGGCGTCCTGCTCGGCCAGTGCGGACTCGCGGAACGCCCGTGCCGTCCCGCCGTCGCGGGCGCTCGCGCCGGGACCCGTCAGGGTGACCAGGAAGAGGGAGTCTCCGTCGGTGTTCGGCTCGTCGGTCGCGGCGTCGGACGGCCCGGCGAGGCCGGTGAGCGTCACCGTCAGGGCACACGCCAGCAGGGTGCTGGCGAGCACCCGGCGAGGTCGCGGCAACGAGGTCAAGCGTCCAGTGTCGCAAACGGCACCCACCCCGGCGTCGGTTCGGGGCACCCTCTTTACGATCGCCGCATGTCCCTCGTCGTCGCGTTCGACCTCGACATGACCCTCATCGACACGGTGCCGGGCGTGGCCGGCACGCTGACGGCGCTCGGCGGTGAGCTCGGCGTCGACCTGCCGGTCGCGGAGCTCACCGCCCGCCTCGGACCGCCGCTCGACGTCCTGCTCGACGGGCACCTGCCGGCCGAGGTGATGGCGAGCGCCGTGGACCGGTTCCGCGAGCTGTACGTCGACCATGCGATCCACTCGGTCACCACCCTCGACGGCGCGGTCGAGTCGATCGCCGCCGTCCGCCGGCACGGCGGGCGGGTGGTGGTCGTCACCGGCAAGTACGAGCCGAACGCCCGGCGGCACGTCGAGCACCTCGCCCTCGACGTCGATCACGTCACCGGGCTGGTGGTCGGTGCCGGCAAGGCGGAGGTGCTCGTGCGCGAGGGTGCCTCGCTCCTGGTGGGGGACCACGTGCACGACGTGGAGGGGGCACGAGCGGCCGGCATCACCAGCGTGTCGGTGCTGACCGGCGGCTGCAGCGAGGAGGAGCTGGTCGAGGCCGGCACCGACGTGGTGCTCGCCGACCTCACGGTCTTTCCCGCCTGGCTCGACGCGTTCGTCGCGACCCAGGAGCCTCTGGGGGTCTGATCGCCCCCTTACCCGTTGGCGCCCGTTGGCGTGGGCCACCTAGGCTCTCGGTGCCGCACCTGCGGTCCCCCCGTGCAGCAAGAAGAGGACGAGACGTGCCCACTGGCAAGGTGAAGTGGTTCGACGCCGAGAAGGGCTTCGGCTTCCTGTCCCAGGAGGACGGCCCCGACGTCTACGTGCGCAGCGACGCCCTGCCCGAGGGCACGCCGACGCTGAAGCCGGGCACGCGGGTCGAGTTCGGCATCGCCCAGGGCCGCCGCGGCGACCAGGCCCTCCAGGTCCGCATCATCGACGCTCCGGCGTCGGTCGCCCGCAACCAGCGTCAGGCGCAGAAGAAGCGTCCCGACGAGATGGTCGCGATCGTCGAGGACCTGATCAGGCTGCTCGACGGCGTCGGCGAGGCCTACCGCCACGACCGGCACCCCGACCGCCGTACGTCGGCTCCCGTCGCCAAGCTGCTCCGCGCGCTGGCGGACGAGCTGGAGTCCTAGTTCGTCGCCGTCGTCCGGGACGACTCGGTGGGAGCGGAGGCCTCCGCAACCACCATCTCGTCACTGACCACGGTGCGCCGCTTGCGGTTGGGCGAGCTGACCAGCACGAGGACCACCCACGCGACGAGCGTCACGCTGGCGACGGCGAGGCCGACGGTGGGGTTCAGCGGCAGCGCGATGCCGACGAAGCCACCGAGCACCCAGGCCAGCTGGAGCGTGGTGTCGCTGCGGGCGAAGGCGCTCGTACGCACGCGTTCCGGGACGTCACGCTGGATCGTCGAGTCGAGCGAGAGCTTGGCGAGGGACTGGGCCAGGCCGGCGGTGAGCCCGAGCAGGGCGAGGGTGACCACGCCGTAGAAGAAGGCGGTCAGCAACACCATCACCGCGTCGGCCAACAGGGCCAGCACCACGGTCAGGGCAGGGTTCAGCTTCTTGAGGACCGAGGCCAGCCCGATGCCGATGGCGTTGCCGAAGCCTGCGGCCCCGATGAGGATGCCGAGCAGCACCTCGGGGGGCCAGTCGCCGATCGGGTTCTCGCGCAGCAGGAAGGCCATGAACATCGTCAGGAAGCCCGAGAGCCAGCGCGGGCCACAGTTGGCCCGGAGGGCGAAGGACACCGTGCCGGGGATCCGCATCCGCGCGCGCCCCTTGCGCGACCTGGCCGAGCCGATCAGCACGGCCTCGTCCTCGCCGGCGTCGGAGTCGACCCGCGCGGGCAGCCGGATCGCCCAGATGGTGGCCAGCACGAACAACACGAACGCGTAGCGCAGCGACCACTCCGCGCCGAACACCGACGCCACGCCGGCGATCGGCGCGGAGACGCCGGCGGCGACCATGCCGGCCAGGGAGATGCGGCCGTTGACCTTGACGAGGGTGAGGCCCTCCGGCAGCAGCCGGGGGACGGCGGCCGCGCGCGTGACGCCGTACGCCTTGGACGACACCAGGCAGCCCAGCGCGAGCGGGAAGAGCCAGGTCGACTCGGTCGTGACCGCTGTCGCCAGCCCCCAGACCAGGAACGCGCGGATCGCCATCGTCGCCCCGATGGCCCAGCGGCGGCCGTGGCTGAACCGGTCGAGGAACGGCCCGAGGAGCGGTGCCACGATCGCGAACGGAAGCATCGTCAGGCCGAGGAACAGCGCGACCTGTCCCCGGGCCTCGCCCGTCGGGACCTGGAAGAACAACGTGCCGGCCAGCGAGATCGCCACGGCGGCGTCGCCGGCCGTGTTGAAGGCGTGCATCTCGATCAGGCGGGAGAGGCCCGAGCGGTCGGCGCCCTCGGCGCTCGCGGCGCGACGCGCCTGCCGCAGGGTGTACCGCCCGGCCCGCCCGGTACCGCGCGCGACCCCGGCGACCGCCCTGCCGGTCTTCTGGGCTCCCGTCCCGAGGGCTCGACCGACCTTCGCGGCCTGCTCGCGACCCGGGCCTGGCTCCTGCCCGGGCCCGCGCGACGGCCCCGTGGTGGTCATGCGCCTATCCTGCCTCGCCGGGCCCGATCTGACGGAGGACGCGTCGATGAGTGATGATGGCCCCGTGACGACGACGGTGCGAGCCAAGCCGGACGCCGTGGCCATGGCCGCGGTGGAGACGGCCCGTGCCGCCCTGCTCGACGACGTCGACGCCGCCGACGTGGGCGAGCACCTCGGCGCCGTGGTCGAGGGCGAGCGCCTCGCCACCCACCTGTTCGCGTGCACCCGTCGCGGGTACGCCGGGTGGCGCTGGTCGGTGACCGTGGCCCGGGCGAGCCGCCAGAAGACCGTCACCGTGTGCGAGGTCGTGCTCATCCCCGGCGACGAGGCGATCGTCGCGCCCGAGTGGGTGCCCTACCGCGAGCGCATCCAGCCCGGCGACCTGTCGCCCGGCGACCTGCTGCCGGTCGCCGATGACGACCCGCGCCTGGTCCCGACGTACTCCTTCGGTGACGACCCGCTCGACGCCGACGAGAAGGCCCAGGTCCGCACCGTCGCGTCCGAGCTCGGCCTCGGCCGCGTCCGCACCCTCTCGCTGGAGGGCCGCGACCTCGCCGCCCAGCGCTGGTACGACGGCGACGGCGGCCCCGAGTCCCCGATCGCCCAGGCCGCCCCCGACTCCTGCCGCAGCTGCGGCTTCCTGGTCCGCATCGCCGGCTCGATGGCCGACTCCTTCGGCGTCTGCGCCAACGGCGACGCCAACGACGACGGCCGGGTCGTCAGCTTCGACCACGGTTGTGGCGCCCACTCCGAGGTACGTCTGGCGCGCAAGCACGAGCCCCCGCCCCTCCCCGAGCCCGTGCACGACACCCTCACCGACGACGAGTTCGTCAGCTTCTAGCCGGGACTGGTCAGGCTCTTCTGACGCTTGTCAGGCGTTGCAACGCCTGACAACTGCATGAGTACCCGGATATCCGGGTACTCATCCCGACCTCAGGCCCGGTACGGGCGGCCCTCGGCGCGGGCGGCCTTGCGGCGGCGGCAGTACTCGAGGCCGAAGAGGCCGAGGCCGGAGCCGGCGAGGCAGGTCCACAGCCACCAGGTGCGGTCCGCGTCGGCGAGGGCGCCCCAGAAGGGGAGCAGGGCGAGGAAGGTGACGAACCAGATGCCGAGGCCCACCTGGACGGTGCGGACTCCGTCGACGTCGAGGGGCTCGACGTCGGCCACGATGTAGGTCCGGTTGCCGATCTCGTGCTTGGCCGGCTCGGGTGGCAGCTCCACGAGGGCACCCTAGCCCCGCGCGCCGCAGCCGGCGTGCAGACCGACGGGAATCGTTAGCACAGGTAACGAGTTATGCTCACGACATGCCTACCGTCCAGAACGTCGCCCGCACCGACGCCGGGCTCGCCAGCGAGCTCCGCGTCTCGGTGATGCGGCTGCGCCGACGACTGATCGTCGAAGGACTCCCCGACGAGGCGCTGAGCCTGACGCAGACCTCGGTGCTCGCCTGCCTGTTCCGCAACGGCGACCTGACGGTCGGCGATCTCGCGGCGTTCGAACGGGTTCAGCCGCCGAGCATGACCCGCACCGTGAAGCTGCTCGAGACCGGCGGCTACGTGACGCGCCGCGCGCACGACACCGACGGCCGCCAGGTCGTCGTCAGCCTGACCGACCACGGGCGCGACCTCGTCCGCGCCGACCGCGCCCGCCGCGACGCCTGGCTCTCGCGCCGGCTCAGCGAGCTGACCCCCGAGCAGAGGGCCGTCCTGCGGCAGGCCGCCCCGATCCTCGACGACCTGTCTCGGAAGGACTGACCACCACTGAGCCCCACGTTCAAGTCGCTGCACAACCCGAACTACCGCAAGTACGCCGTCGGCAGCGTCGTCAGCAACACCGGCACCTGGATGCAGCGCGTCGCCCAGGACTGGCTGGTCCTGCAGCTCACCGGCGGCAGCGGCTCGGCGCTCGGCATCACGACTGGGCTCCAGTTCCTGCCCGTCCTGCTGCTCTCGCCGTACGCCGGCGTGATCGCCGACCGCTTCCCCAAGCGTCGGCTGCTCCAGGTCACCCAGGCGGTGATGGCCGGCGCCTCGCTGGTGCTGGGCCTGATCACCGTCCTCGGCGTGGTCGAGGTGTGGCACGTGTACCTGCTGGCGTTCGTCTTCGGCATCGGCTCGGCCTTCGACGCACCGGCCCGTCAGTCGTTCGTGTCCGAGCTGGTCGACCAGGACGACGTCACCAACGCGGTGGGCCTCAACTCCGCGGCCTTCAACCTGGCCCGGATCCTCGGCCCCGGCCTGGCCGGCCTCATGATCGGCGCGCTCGGCGGTGGGGCCGCGGCGACCGGTTGGGTCATCCTCATCAACGCCGTCTCGTACGGCGCCACCATCACGCAGCTGCAGCGCATGGACACCGACCTGCTGCACACGCCGAAACCGGTGGCGCGGACGCCCGGGATGCTCCTCGACGGCATCCGGTACGTCCGCAGCCAGCCCAAGATGCTGATGGTCCTGGTGCTGGTGTTCTTCGCCGGCACGTTCGGCATGAACTTCCAGATCACCTCCGCCCTGATGGCCACCGAGGTGTTCGGCAAGGGCGCGAGCGAGTTCGGGCTGCTGGGCTCGTTCATGGCGATCGGCTCGCTGGCCGGCGCGCTGATGTCCGCACGGCGCTCGACCATCCGGGTGCGGCTGCTGATCGTGGCCGCGCTGGGCTTCGGCGCCGCCGAGATCGCGGCCGGGCTGATGCCGTCGTACGTGCTCTTCGCCGCGATGTGCCCGGTCATCGGCTTCTGCACGCTGACCCTGCTCAACTCCGCCAACGCCACCATGCAGCTCGAGTCCGACCCGGTCTACCGGGGCCGGGTGATGGCGCTGTACATGACGATCGTGATGGGTGGCACGCCCCTCGGCTCGCCCGTGATCGGCTGGGTCGGGGAGACCTTCGGCCCCCGCTGGACCCTCATCCTCGGCGGCGTGCTGGTCATCGTCGGCGCGGGTCTCGCGAGCAGCCTGCTGCTGCGCAGCAACGCCCGGCGGCGGCCCGCCGCCACCGACCGCGTCGAGGAGCCGGCCGAGGACCTCGTGGAGGCGTCGTGACCAGGGCACTCACCGTTTTGACCGTGTTTGCCGCGCGAGAGTAATCTCAATCCTTGTGTCTGGCACGACCAGACCGTTGCGCGTGCCCGAAACGATCTGCTCTGTCGATCGCGGTGCACGCCCATCACAGGCACACCAGTACGAGCAGCACGATCGTGCCCAGCAAGGCGCTGGGCACTGAGAGCAGTCAAGAAAGGGAACCACCCAGGTGCCCACCATCAACCAACTGGTCCGCAAGGGCCGGCAGGACAAGGCGTCGAAGACCAAGACGCCGGCCCTCAAGGGCTCTCCCCAGCGACGCGGCGTCTGCACGCGCGTCTACACGACCACCCCGAAGAAGCCGAACTCCGCCCTCCGCAAGGTCGCCCGCGTGCGCCTGTCGAGCGGCGTCGAGGTCACCGCGTACATCC
>JAICRP010000163.1 GCA_025966445.1 Nocardioides sp. | reverse complement strand
GTCGCCGGTGAGGAACACCGGGTACCCCTCACCGAGCAGCGTCGCGACGTCCGGGGTCAGCACCTCGATCGAGCGGGTGCGTACCTCGTCCTCGGAGGCCAGCACCTCGGCGACCGGCTTGCCGTTGAGGAGGAGCCGTGGCCCGTACCTCACGTAGTCCAGGTGGGTCGGGTAGGCGCCCTTGGATGAGTACCCGGACATCCGGGTACTCCCGCAGTTGTCAGGGGTTGCAACACCTGACAAGCGACAGAAGAGCCTGACCAGTCCGCTCGGACTCAAAGTTGTTGAACATCGCCACGACGTGGCCCGGCTGCACCTCGATCAGGGCGTACAGGCCGTCGGCACCGGAAGGCTCGTGGATGGGGTACTTCGAGAGCAGCTGGAGGCCGAGGTCGTAGTAGGGTAGCCCGCCTTCTCGGCGATCTCGGGCAGCCGGTCGTACGACTCCAGGACGCCCACGACGTCGGCGCCGATGTCCTCGATCACCGCGTCGGTGTGCTTGTTCCCGCTGTACTCGATGTTGTAGGTCAGGACGCTGAGGCCCATCGGCTCGCCCGTCGTCAGCTCCGTTGTCGACGTGCTGTCACCGGACGGCTGCGCGTCGCCCTCCGGCGGGTCGCTGTCCTCGGCCGAGCACGCGACGACAGCCGCCATCGCCAGAGCAGTCGCCGCCCCTGCGATGGCCCGCCGGATCCGTCGTCGTGCCATCTCGGTTCCTCCCCCATCGAGGGTTCGGACTAGGCGTCGCCGAGCACCGCGGCAGGACCGCGCTTGAGCAGCTGCTGCCCGACGATCACCCGCTGGATCTCGGAGGCGCCCTCCCAGATCCGCTCGACACGGAGCTCGCGGAACATCCGCTCGGCGACGTTCTCGCGCATGTAGCCGCGGCCGCCGAAGACCTGAACGGCACGGTCGGCGATGCGGCCGGCCGTCTCCGAGCAGAAGAGCTTGATCATCGAGGCGCGGGCGTGGAGCACCTTGCGGTCCTCGCCGGCGTCGATGGCGCGTGCGGTCTCGTAGAGGGCGGCCCGGGCGGCGTACAGCTCGGTGGCCGAGTCCGCGAGCATCGCGGTGACGAGCTGGTAGTCGCCGAGCCGTTGCCCGCCGACCATCCGCTCGCCGGCGAACGTGGTCATCTCGTCGACGAGCCGGGAGGACGCGCCGACGCAGCGGGCGGCGACCATCACGCGCTCGAAGCGGAACCAGTCCTGGGTGAAGGTCATCCCCTCGCCCTCGCGGCCGATCAGCTGCGTGGCCGGGATGCGGACGTCGGTGAACGACACGATCGGGTGGTGGTCGGCGATGTTGTGGGAGTACGCCGGCGTGCGCACCACCTCGATGCCCGCCGTCGGCAGGTCGACGACGAGCAGCACGTGCTCACCTCGGTGCGGTCCGTCGGTGAGCACGGCCTGCACGAAGCAGTAGTCGGCGAGGTTGTACGACGTGACGTGCCACTTGACGCCGTTGACGACGTACGCTTCCCCGTCGAGCCGCGCGGTGGTCGCCAGGTCGCTGACGTCGCTGCCGGCGTGCTCCTCGGTGATCGCGTAGCACTCGTGCCGCTCGCCGCGGACGGCCGGGCGCAGCCACCGCTCGAGCTGCTCCTCGGTCGCCACTTCCGCCCACCACTGCGGCGGTGTGTGCAGGCACCACGCGACGCCGTTGGTGATCCGCCCGACCTGCTCCTGCACCAGCACCTGCTGCAAGGACGTGAAGCCCGGGCCGCCGACGGACGTCGGCATGTTCGTGGCGTACAGCCCGCTGTCGAGCGCCGAGTGGTGCAGCTTCTCCGACAGCCCGGCCGGCAGCACGCCGCCGGCCAGCTCGGCCTCCACCTCGTACTGCACGAGGTCGTCGACGAACGCCCTGGCCCGGCGCCGGACGTCCCGGTCCTCGTCGGTCAGTCCGGTCATGCGGGTTCCTCCTGGTCGGGACGGGACACGATCAGCACGTCGACCGCGACCGCGCCGTCGGGGCTGACGATGACAGGGTTCAGGTCGAGCGCCGCCAGGTCGTCACCACGTTCGTGGGCCAGTCGGGAGACGGCCACGATCACGTCGACCAGGGCCTCGACGTCGGCCGGCGGCGACCCGCGGTACCCGTCGAGCAGCGGCCGGATCGTCAGTCGGTCCACCATTCGCCGCGCCGCGTCGCGGGACAGTGGCGGCAGGGCGACGGCGCGGTCCGCCAGCAGCTCGACCAGGACGCCGCCCGCCGCGACCACGACCATCGGCCCGAGTGCCTCGTCCCGGACGAGGCCGACCGAGAGCTCGACACCGGCCGCGACCTGCCGGTGCACGCTGACCGCTGGACCCAGGCGAGCGGCGAGATCCGCGTACGCCGCCTCGACGGCATCGGCGTCGTGCAGGCCCGTGAGCACGCCACCGAGGTCGGAGCGATGCGCGACCCCCGGTGCGGCTGTCTTGAGGACGACGGGCCAGCCGACCTCCTCGGCCGCTCGGAGCGCCTCCGCTCGGGATGCGGCCTCGCGCACCGCCGGCCTCGGGATCCCGTACGCCGCGGGCAAGTCGTCGCTCGCTGGTCGAGGTGCGAGCGTGCGAGCCTCGAGACCAAGAGCGTCCGGACCCGGCCGGTCGACGGAGTCGAGGAGGTGCCGCAGGGCGAGCAGGCCGCTGCGGAACCCTTCCAGGACCGGGATGCCGGCCGCGCGCAGGCGGTCGGCGGCGTCCACGTCGACCGCGGCGGCCAGCCCGGTCAGGGCGACCACCGGCGCCCTGGTGGCGGCCGCGACCTCGAGCAGCGCGTCGGGGTAGGAGGTGTCGCCGTCGTGCTCCGGCACCAGGTCGACGGCGAGCGCGGTCACGCCGACCGCCGGGTCGGCGGCCATCGTGGCCAGGCAGTCGGCGAAGACCCGGTGGGTGTCCGCGCCGCCACCCCACACGTCCAGGGGGTTCTCGGCCACCAGGCCCTCGTCGAGGCGGTCGGCCAGGGCCGCGAGGGTGGCCGGGCCCAGCTCGGCGAAGCGCACGTCGAGGCTGTGAGCGAGGTCGGCGACCAGGCTGCGCTCGGCGCCGGAGTCGTGGACGGTCGCGATGCCCGTGCCCGGTCGGGGTCGACGGGTCGAGGAGAGGACGGCCAGGGTGTCGCCGAGCTCGGCCAGGTCGGCGACCAGGTGGCCGGCGACGTCGTCGGCGAGTGCCTCCCACGCTCCCGATCCGCCGGCCACGGCGCCGGAGTGCGCGGCCACCATCGCCGACCCGAGGGGCGAGTGGCCGACCGGGAGCAGCACCACCTCGATGCCGGCCTCGCGAGCCCGGCGCAGCGACCAGCGGAGCCGGTCACCGCCGCGGATGGTCTCGAGCACGAGGGCCAGCACGCGGGTCTCGCCGCGCTCGACGAGGTGGTCGACGTAGTCGGCGGTGGTCGTGACCAGCTCCTGTCCCGACGACACGGCCAGGTCGAACCCGAGTCGCAGCCGGGTGCGCAGCAACGTGGAGAAGACCGAGCCCGAGTGGGTGATCAGCGAGACGGGGCCGACCTCGAGGTCGTCGCGCTCGGTGTAGCCCATGGCCCGGACGCCGCGGCGTACGTTCCAGAAGCCCATGCACCCGGCGCCCACCAGGGCCATCCCGGCGTCGGTCGCCACCCGCCGGAGCTCGTCGCGGACGCCGTCCGCGTGCGCGCTGCCGAAGACCACCGCCCCCCGCGCGCCGACCTTCGCCGCGGCGGAGAGCTGGTCGACGAGCCGGGCGTCCCCGACGCCGAGCAGGACCAGGTCCGGCGCGTCGTCGAGGGCGTTGAGGTCGGGCACGCATGAAATCCCCGCGATCTCGGCGTACGACGGGTTGACCAGGTGGACCCGCTCGAGCCCCGGCGACCGCATCGCCTCGGTGACCATCCGGCGGCCGAGGCTGCCGGGTCGCGCGCTCGCCCCCACGAGCGCGACGCTGCGCGCCTCCAGGGTCCGCGCGATGGCGTCGCTCAAGCGGCCCTCCTCAACCCGCACGTCGGCGGAGTCGCTGCCGGATCGACTTCTTGTCGCTGATGGCCGCCTTCGCCGCCTGCCAGCCGGGGATGCCGCAGACGCCGCCGCCGCCGTGGGTCGCGGAGCTGGCGTTGTAGAGGCCGGCGATCGGGGTGCGGTAGTCGGCGTACCCCGGCGCGGGACGCATGTGGAACAGCTGCTCGGGCGTCAGCTCGCCGTGGAAGATGTTGCCGCCGACCAGCCCGTACTCCTCCTGCATCTCGTGCGGTCCGACGATGTCGCGGTGCGTCACGGAGTCGGCGAAGCCGGGAGCGACCTGGTCGTAGAGGTCGATCAGCCGGTCGGTGTAGGCCTCGAGCTCGTCGGTGTGCGGGGCCTCGCTCCACTCGTGCGGGACGTACTGCGTGAACATCGAGAAGATGTGGGTGCCGTCGGGGTTCATGGTCTTGTCCAGCGTGGTCGGGATGACGCCGTCGCTGAAGGGCAGCAGCGCGGCGCGGCCCTCGCGAGCGTCCTGGAACGCCCGCTCGATGAACTCCATGGTCGGGGACATCTCCACGGACCCAGTGTGGTGCTCGGCGACGACATTCGGCCCCTCGCTGGGGTCCGCCGTGAAGTTCGGCAGCTCGGCCAGCGCCAGGTTGATCTTGACCACGCCGGACCTGGTGTTCCACCGCTCGATGTCGCTGACGAAGTCGTCGGGGAGCTCGGTGCGCGGGAGGTGGTCGAGGAAGGCGGTCTTGGGGTGCAGGCTGGTGACGACGAGCGGTGCGGTGAGCTGCTCGCCGCTCTCGAGCACCACGCCGGTGACGTGGCCGTTGCTGGTGCTGACCGACTCGACGCGGGTGCCGGTGCGGAGCTCGGCGCCGAACGTCCGCGCCGACCTCGCGATCGCGGCCGAGACCGCGCCCATGCCGCCCTCGGGATAGCCCCAGGATCCCAGCTGCCGGCTGTGGGAGACGCCGTCGCCGACGTCGCCGATCGAGTGGTGCGCCATCACGTACGCCGTGCCCGGCGCGTAGGGACCGGCCCAGGTCCCGATCACTCCGTTGACCGCCAGCGCGCCCTTGATCTGCGGCGACTCGAACCAGTCGTCGAGCAGGTCGGCGATGCTCATGCTCATCAGTCGGGTGATGTCGGCGACCATGCGGGCGTCGACGCCGCGGTTCTTCCAGACCAGCTTGCCGAGGTCGGCGAGGTCCGAGGGGGAGTGGCTGCCGATGTTGGGCGGGACTCGCGTGAGCAGCGGACCCATCACGTCGGCGATCCCGGCCAGCCACGCGTTCCACTTCGGCCAGGCCTCGGCGTCCTTCTTCGACCAGCGGGCGATCTCGTCGTACGTGCGGGCCTCGTCGTCCTCGTAGATCGTCAGCGAGCCGCCCTCGGGGAACGCCTGGTAGTACGGGCCCATCGGGTGCACCTTGTAGCCGTGCTGGACCAGGTCGAGCTCGTTGATGACCGTCGCCGGCATCAGGCTCATCACGTACGACAGCCGGGTGACCGACAGGTGCGGGGCGTCGGGCCAGGGCTGCTCGGTCGTGGCCGCGCCACCGAGCGTGCTGCGTCCCTCGAGCACCACGGTCCGGGCACCGGAGCGGGCGAGGTACGCCGCCGCGACAAGGCCGTTGTGCCCGCCCCCGACCACGATGGCGTCGTACGAGTTCGTCATGGAACGCCCTTCGGTGGACTGCCGAATGTTTGACTGACTGTTCAATCTAACGAGGTGATAATCTCCCCGCAAGGGGCGCACCGGCCCTGACCAGCACTGACCGGCACCGAATCGGGCGATTGTGGAGGGCGACGGCGATGGCAGAAGCCGCCCCGCAGACAGAGGGCAACGAGGCTCGCCGCCGCGCGATGCTGCAGGCGGCCGCCGAGCTGATCAGCGAGCGAGGCTTCGGCGAGACCCGCATCGCCGACGTGGCCAAGCGGGCCGGCACCAGCTCCGGGTTGGTCATCTACTACTTCGGCACCCGCGACCGGCTGCTCGTCGACGCGCTGCGGTTCTCGGAGGAGGCCTACTACGACACCGCGAGCACGCTGCTCGACGAGGAGAGTGACTTCCGCAAGCGGCTGTCGATGCTCGTGGGCTGGTCGTGCGTGCCGTCGCTGCCCGGAGAGGTGAGCGGCTCGTGGGGACTGTGGCTGGACCTGTGGGCGACCGCGCTGCGCCACCCGGAGGTCCGCGACGCCCGCGACGAGCTCGACGGCCGGTGGCGTGACCTCGTCGAGCGGATCGTCGCCGAGGGCCAGCAGGCCGGAGACGTCGCGGCCGACGTGGACCTGCGCCGGTTCGCGCTGACGTTCACGATCGTGCTCGACGGGTTGTCGACCCAGGTCGCCCTCGACGACAAGGAGATCACCTCCGACGTCGCCTACGACATCGCCATGGAGTACGCCGAGCAGCGGCTGGGGCTCGCCCCCAGCAAGCGCCGCGCGAAGGCCGCCCGCAAGCGCTAACCGCCGATCTCGACCTCGACCGGGTCGGGCAGTTGGGCGTCGCTGCGCCGCAGCACCTGCACGGCCGCGGGGCTGAACCAGCAGGAGACCCGCTCACCGCGGACGGCGGAGAACGAGCGGGGCCCGGCCTGGTTGGCGATCTGGATCAGCAGCACCTGGGCGTCCCCGACGTCGACGCTGACCTGCGTGGAGGCGCCGAGGTAGACGACGTCCAGCACCGTGCCCACGACCCGGTTGTGGCCGGCCGGGCACGGCGCCGACTCCTCGCCGATGGCGATCCGCTCGGGACGGACCACGATCGCCGCCTCGCCACGCGGCGCGTCGTCGCCGACCTCGGCGGAGATCGTGCGGCCCAGGGCGGCACAGGTCGCCAGGTTCGCGGAGATGTCCGAGACGTTCGCCTCGAAGATGTTGGCGGACCCCAGGAACCCCGCGACGTACGCCGTCGCGGGACGCGCGTAGATCTCCTCCGGCGAGCCGACCTGCTCGACCTTTCCGTCGGCGATGACCGCGATCCGGTCGGACATGGTGAGCGCCTCCTCCTGGTCGTGCGTCACGTAGACGAACGTGATGCCGAGCTCGCGCTGGAGCTGTCGCAGCTGGAGCTGGAGGTGCTTGCGGAGCTGGGCGTCGAGGGCGCCGAGCGGCTCGTCGAGCAGCAGGACCTGCGGGTTGAGCACCAGCGCCCGGGCCAGGGCGACGCGCTGCTGCTGGCCACCCGACAGCTGCGAGGGGCGGCGCTTGCCGAGGTCGCCGATGCGCGCGATATCGAGCGCCTCGGAGACGCGGCGGTCGATCGTGGACCTGGGGACGTCCTGGTAGCGCAGGCCGAAGGCCACGTTGTCCCGGACGGTCATGAGCGGGAACAGCGCGTAGTTCTGGAAGACGGTGTTCACCGGTCGGAGG
>JAICRP010000216.1 GCA_025966445.1 Nocardioides sp. | reverse complement strand
CAACTCCGTGCTCGTGATCGAGCACAACCTCGACGTCATCAAGACCTCCGACTGGGTGATCGACATGGGTCCCGAGGGTGGCTCCAGGGGCGGCATGGTGATCGCCGAGGGCACGCCCGAGGACGTCGCGGCGAGCCCGGCCTCCTACACCGGCCAGTTCCTCAAGCCGCTGCTGGACGGGCGCGAGGCGGAGCAGCCGAAGCCCGTCAGGCGTGCCCGCAAGGCGGCCGCGGCCAAGGCCCCGGCCAAGAAGGCCGCGAAAGCCCCGGCGACGCGGCCGGCGGCCAGGAAGGCGACCCGCAAGTCGGCCTGAGGGCTGCGCTGTGGGTCTGCTGTGAGTGTGGTCCTACGACCTCTGGACAGTGGGGTGGGGGGCCGCCGGTCCGTACGGTTGCCCGCATGACTGACCGTCCCCAGCCACGCCTCCACCGCCGCACCATCGCCGGCATCGCGACGATCGGCGTCGGCCTGCCCGTCCTCGCGGCGTGCAGCGGCTCCGACGGCAGTGAGCTCGCCACCGACCCGGACACCCCGTCACCGAGCAGCACGCCGACGGCCTCGGGGTCGGCGGAGGCGAGGCCCAGCGAGTCGGCTGACGAGTCGACCGGCGGGGCCGACGCCTTGGCCCAGACCTCCGACATCGAGGTCGGCGGCGGCACGATCTTCCCCGAGGACCAGGTGGTCATCACCCAGCCGTCGGACGGCGAGTTCAAGTGTTTCTCGGCCGTCTGCACCCACCAGGGGTGCATCGTCAGCTCGGTCTCCGACCGCACCATCAACTGCGAGTGCCACGGCAGCGCCTTCTCGATCGTCGACGGCTCCGTCGTCACCGGCCCGGCCACCGCCCCGCTCGGCGCCCAGCCGATCACCGTCGACGGGGCCGCCATCACGCTGGGCTGACTCGCCGTACTCGGCGTGAGTTCCCCGAACATGGCGTACGCCGCGGCTTACGTCATGTTCGGGTTTCTCCGGCCGGCCGGAGAAACCCGCCGTCCCCGCCCGCCCGTAGGGTTGAGGACGTGCCCCGATCCACGGCCCGACGGCCCGACTACCGGCCCGCGCCGGGGTCGATCCCGACGCAGCCGGGGGTCTATCGCTTCCGCGACGCGCGGGGGCGGGTGATCTACGTCGGGAAGGCCAAGAACCTGCGCGCCCGCCTGTCGTCGTACTTCCAGGACCCCATCGGTCTGCACCAGCGCACGGCCGCGATGGTGGCGAGCGGGGCCAGCGTCGAGTGGACCGTCGTCAAGACCGAGGTCGAGGCCCTCCAGCTGGAGTACTCCTGGATCAAGGAGTTCGACCCGCGCTACAACGTGAAGTACCGCGACGACAAGTCCTACCCGTGGCTCGCGGTCACCGTCGGTGACGAGTTCCCGCGGGTGATGGTCGGCCGCGGCGCCAAGCGCAAGGGCACCAAGTACTTCGGCCCCTACAGCCACGCGTGGGCCATCCGCGAGACCGTCGACCAGCTGTTGCGGGTGTTCCCGATGCGCTCGTGCAGCAACGGGGTGTTCAAGCGTTCCGGTCAGATCGGCCGCCCGTGCCTGCTCGGCTACATCGACAAGTGCTCGGCACCCTGTGTCGGCAACATCAGCGCGGAGGACCACCGCGCGATCGTCGACGACTTCTGCGACTTCATCGGCGGCAACACCAACACGTTCGTGAAGCGCATCAGGACCGAGATGTACGCCGCCTCCGAGACGCTCGACTTCGAGAAGGCCGCCCGGCTGCGCGACGACCTCGGTGCGCTCGAGAAGGCCTTGGAGAAGCAGGCCGTCGTCTTCGGCGACGGCACCAGCGCCGACGTGATCGCCCTGGCCGAGGACCCCCTCGAGGTCGCGGTGCAGATCTTCTACGTGCGCGGCGGCCGGATCCGCGGCCAGCGCGGCTGGGTCGCCGATCGAGTGGAGGAGGGCGGCACGGCCGAGCTGGTCGAGGACTTCCTCCTCCAGCTGTACGGCGGCCTGGGTGAGGAGGGCGGCGACGAGATCCCGCGCGAGATCCTCGTGCCCCGGCTCCCGCCCGAGCCCGAGACGATGGAGGCACTGCTCAGCGACCTCCGGGGGAGCAGGGTGAGGATCCGGGTGCCGCAGCGCGGCGACAAGCGGAGCCTCCAGGAGACGGTCGGCCGCAACGCCGGCCAGGCGCTGGTCATGCACAAGACCAAGCGCGCCTCCGACCTGACAGCGCGCAACCAGGCCCTCGAGGAGATCCAGGTCGGCCTCGGGCTCGACGACGTCCCGCTGCGCATCGAGTGCTTCGACATCTCCAACCTCCAGGGCACCGA
Source organism: Nocardioides sp. (assembly GCA_025966445.1). Taxonomy (GTDB): domain Bacteria; phylum Actinomycetota; class Actinomycetes; order Propionibacteriales; family Nocardioidaceae; genus Nocardioides. Next base: position 3,047 of record JAICRP010000216.1, on the reverse strand, counting down.
GGTGGTGGCCTCGATGGTGGTCTTCGAGGACGGACTGGCCCGCAAGAGCGAGTACCGCCGGTTCGTCATCAAGGGGGTCGACGGACAGAACGACGTGGCCTCGATGCACGAGGTCATCACCCGGCGGTTCCGGCGACTCCTGGACGAGCAGGCGAGGTCCACGGAGGTGGCGACCGAGAGCGGGCCGATGCTGGTCGACCCCGAGACCGGACGGCCGCGCAAGTTCGCGTACGCGCCCGGCCTGGTCGTCGTCGACGGTGGGCCGCCCCAGGTGGCGGCCGCTCAGCGCGCCCTCGACGAGCTCGGCATCGACGACATCCCGGTCTGCGGCCTGGCCAAACGCCTCGAAGAGGTGTGGCTGCCCGAGCGCGAGGACCCTGTCATCCTGGCCCGTTCCAGCGAGGCCCTCTACCTCCTCCAGCGGGTACGCGACGAGGCCCACCGGTTCGCCATCACCCACCACCGCTCGCGACGGAGCAAGTCGATGGTCGAGAGCCTGCTCGACGACGTCCCCGGGCTGGGGGAGGTACGCCGCAAGACGCTGCTCAAGCACTTCGGCTCGTTGCGCAAGCTCCGGGCCGCCACCGTCGCGGAGATCGCCCAGGTGCCCGGGATCGGCGAACGCACCGCGATCGCCATCAAGGCTGCGGTGGAGCAGTCGAGCGGCAAGACTGTCTCCGTGAACACCGCCACCGGCGAGATCGACGAGAGCTGATGTCCGACCATCATTTCTCCGGGCACCAGGACGGGGCCGGCGAGCTCGTCGTCGTCACGGGCATGACCGGCGCCGGTCGCAGCACGGCCGCCAAGGAGCTCGAGGACCTCGGCTTCTACGTCGTCGACAACCTGCCGCCCGGCCTGCTGCGCCAGGTCGTGAGCCTGGTCGACGAGTCCAGCGGCCCGGAGCAGCAGATCGGCGTCGTGGTCGACGTACGTTCCGGCTCGTTCTTCCAGTCCCTCCACGCCAACCTGGCCCAGGGCGCGACCGGTCGCCACACCACGCTGCTGTTCCTCGACGCCAGCGACGACGTCCTGGTCCGCCGCCAGGAGGCGGCCCGGCGGCCGCACCCCCTCCAGGGGACGGGCCGGCTGCTCGACGGGCTGCAGCGCGAGCGCGAGGTGCTGGCCGACCTCCGCAGCGACGCCGACCTGGTGATCGACACCTCCAACCTCAACGTGCACCAGCTGACCTCGCGGATCCGCGAGTCGTTCGGCGACCCCGACGCGACCCGGCTGCAGATCAACGTGATCAGCTTCGGCTTCAAGTACGGCATCCCCATCGACGCCGACTTCGTCGCCGACATGCGCTTCCTGCCGAACCCCTACTGGCAGCCGAAGCTGCGGCCGAAGAGCGGGCTCGACCCCGACGTCGCCGACTACGTGAAGGCCCAGCCCGGCGCGGTGCAGTTCCTGGCGGCGTACCTGCCCGTCCTCGAGGGCGTGGCCATGGGCTACCTGGCCGAGGGCAAGCGGTTCATGACCGTCGCGGTCGGCTGCACGGGCGGCAAGCACCGCAGCGTCTCGATGTCGCAGGAGATCTCCCGGCGGCTGGCCGACTTCGGCTACGACGTGGCGACCATCCACCGCGACCTCGGGCGGGAGTGACGTGACCCGACCGATCTCGGTCGTGGCGCTCGGCGGCGGGCACGGGCTGCACGCCTCGCTCTCGGCGCTGCGCCGCGTGGTGGAACGGCTGACCGCGGTCGTCACCGTGGCCGACGACGGCGGCTCGTCCGGGCGGCTGCGCCAGGAGTTCGGGGTGCTCCCGCCGGGCGACCTCCGCATGGCCCTGGCGGCACTCTGCGGTGACGACGAATGGGGTCAGACCTGGGCCCAGGTGCTCCAGCACCGGTTCGCCGGCGACGGCGACATGCGCGGGCACGTGACCGGCAACCTCCTGATCGTCTCGCTGTGGGAACAGCTCGGCGACCACGTGCAGGCGCTCGACTGGGTGGGCCGGCTGCTCGGCGCCTCCGGGCGGGTGCTGCCGATGGCCCTCACCCCGCTGGTGATGACCGCGCAGATCCGCGGCGTCGACCCGGGCGCCCCCGACGCCGTGACGACGGTGCGCGGGCAGGTCGAGGTCGCCACCAGCAACGGGGTCATCCAGTCCGTGGCCCTCGAGCCGGGCGACCCGTCGCCGTGCGCCGAGGCGGTCGCCGCCGTGCGCGAGGCCGACTGGGTGGTGCTCGGCCCCGGCTCCTGGTTCACCTCCGTGATCCCGCACTTGCTGGTCCCCGAGCTGCGCCAGGCCCTGGTCGAGACCGGTGGTCGGGTGATCGTCGTCCTCAACCTCGCCCCCCAGGACGGCGAGACGCCGGGCTTCGACCAGGCCGACCACCTGTCGGCACTCCTCGAGCACGCCCCGGCCCTCCAGGTGCACACCGTGCTCGCCGACATCCGCAGCGTCCCCGACCGGGCGGTCCTGGAGGACGTGGTCAAGGCGGCCGGTGCGCGACTGGTGGTCGCCGACATCGCGGCCGACGACGGATCGGCCCGGCACGACCCGGCCAAGCTCGCCGCGGCGTACGACGCGTTGATCGAGGCGGGCGACTCCCCGCGAGGGTGATTGACGTGCGTGGCAGGATTCGCGACATGGCGATGACGGCACAGGTGAAGGCGGAGCTCGCCAACACCCAGATCACCAAGACCTGCTGCCGGAAGGCCGAGGTCGCCACCATGCTGCGGTTCGCCGGCGGCCTGCACATCGTGTCGGGCAAGATCGTCGTCGAGGCCGAGCTGGACACCGGCGCCGCCGCCCGTCGGCTGCGCAAGGACATCGCCGAGGTCTACGGGCACCACGCCGAGTTCGCGATGGTCCAGGGCAACGGCATCCGCAAGGGCTCTCGCTACCTCGTCCGCGTCGTCAAGGACGGCGAGGCGCTCGCCCGACAGACCGGCCTGCTCGACCAGCGCGGCCGGCCGGTCCGCGGCCTGCCGCCCGCGGTCGTCTCCGGCGGTGGCTGCGACTCGGTCGCGGCCTGGCGCGGCGCGTTCCTGGCCCACGGCTCGCACACCGAGCCCGGTCGCTCGTCCGCGCGGGAGGT
>JAICRP010000036.1 GCA_025966445.1 Nocardioides sp. | reverse complement strand
TGTTGTCTGGGGTTGCAACTATTGACTTCTGATGGTGTACCCGGATATCCGGGTACTAATCCACGTCACCGCCGCGGCCCTACCTGGGCGCCGGCGACGACGCCGAGGAGGACGAGGCCGGCACCGACGGCGATGCCCTTGACGAAGTCCGCCTGCGAGGAGACGCCCGAGGACGGGGGTGCGGTGAAGACCTGGCCGGCGACGGGGGCGACGTCCGGGGACGGCCCCACCGAGGCGGCGGCGAGGGTGCCGGCGAGTGCCTGGTCGACGTTGCCGAAGAACTCGCCGGCCATCCGCTTCGAGACCGAGGTCAGCATCCGCTGGCCGACGCCGCCGATCATCCCGCCGACGACGGCGTCGGCGTCCCAGGTGACGCGGGTGGTCCCGTCGCCCCCGTCGGCGAAACCGACGTTGACCGTCGCTCCGATCGTCCCCGGCGCACCGGCCCCGTCGAGCTTCATCACCAGCGACGCCGGCTCGGACAGGTCCGAGAGCACGCACGTGCCGGCGTACGTGCCCTTGATCGCGGCCACGCCGGCGGTGACGGTCATGTCGTAGGAGTTCTCACCCGTCGCGACGAGACGCTCGCAGCCGGGGATGGTCGCGACGAGCACCGCGGGGTCCAGCAAGGCGTCCCAGGCCCGCTCGACGGGGGCGTGCAGGACGTTCTCTCCGGCGATCCTCATGACGTCTCCTTCGACGAGCGGGCGAGCCGGAGCGCGTACAGCTCCGACGGCGAGATCGGCATGGCGGTGATGGCGAAACCCTCGGCGTCGGAGATCGCGGCCGCGAAGACCGCCGCCGACGGGATCACGCCGGCCTCGCCGGCGCCCTTGATGCCGAGCGGGTTCAGCGGCGACGGGGTCTCGAGGTGGTCGATCTCGATCGAGGTCGGCACCTCGGTGACGTAGGGCATCAGGAAGTCCATGAACGAGGCGTTCAGCAGCTGGCCGGACTCGTCGTACGCCATCCGCTCGTACAGCGCCCCGCCGACGCCCTGGGCCACCCCGCCGTGGATCTGGCCCTCGACGATCATCGGGTTGATCAGGTACCCGCAGTCGTGCACGACCGCGTAGCGAAGGATCTTGATCTCGGCCGTCAAGGGATCGGTCTCCACGACCACGGCGTGCATGCCGGAGGCGAAGGTCGACCGCTCGGGCGAGTAGAAGTCCTTGCCCTCCAGGCCCGGCTCGTCGTCCTCGGCCACTGGCGGCTTGCCCGGGTCACCGACCGAGAACTGGGTGGCCAGCTTCGACTGCTCGTCGAAGGCGTAGCGCAGCGGGTTCGACAGCACCGCGATCGTGCCGAGCGCGATCGACGAGGTCGGCGCGCCCTTCACCGACACCACGCCGTCGACGATCTCGAGGTCGTCCTCGGACGCCTCCAGAGCATCGGCCGCGATCCGCAGCACCTTCTCGCGCGCCCGGGTCGCCGCCAGGTGGATCGCGGACCCGCTCATCACGGCGGCTCGCGATGCGAACGTGCCGACGGCGTACGCCATCCGGCGGGTGTCGCCGGTGACCACCTCGACGTCCTCGATTGGTACGCCGAGCACGTCGGCCGCGATCTGTGCGAAGACCGTGGCGTGCCCCTGCCCCTGCGTGGTGAGCCCGGTGGCCACCTTGACCTTGCCCGACGTCTCGATGTGCACGTGGGCACCTTCGTACGGCCCGACGCCGGTGCCCTCGACGTAGCAGGCCAGGCCGATGCCGACCTGCCGGCCCTGGGCCGCCATCTCGGCCTTGAAGGCCGGGAACTCGTCCCAGCCGACCAGCTCCTTGATCTTCTCCAGCGAGGCCGGGTAGTCGCCCGAGTCGTACTCCAGCTGCCGGCCGTCCTGGAAGATCAGCCCCTGGTCGAACGGGAACTCGTCGGGCTGGATGAAGTTGGTGGCGCGCACCTCGGCGCGGTCCTTGCCGAGGGCCTCGGCGATCGCGTCCATGGTCCGCTCCATCACGAAGCAGCCCTGCGGCCGACCGGCGCCGCGGTAGGGCGTGACGATCACGGTGTTCGTGTAGAGCGACTCGAACGACACCCGGTAGGCACCGGGCTTGTACGGCCCGAGCAGCTGGGTGGAGGTGATGATCGGGACGATCAGGCCGTACGGCGTGTAGGCGCCGTGGTCGTGCCAGAACGTGACGTCCAGCCCCAGCACGCGCCCGTCGTCGTCGAAGCCGACCTCGACGTGGTGCACCTGGCCGCGCTCGTGCGCCGAGGAGATGAAGTGCTCGCGGCGGTCCTCGATGAACTTCACCGGCCGGCCCAGCGCCCGGGCCGCGAGCGGGACGAGCAGCTCCTCGGGCCACGGGTGGTTGATCTTCACGCCGAAGCCGCCACCCACGTCGGGCGTCACCACGTCGACCTGGCCGAGGTCGAGGCCGAGCTTCACCGCGATCGCGGCGCGCACGCCGGTCGAGGTCTGCGTCGAGGTCCACACGGTCAGCCGATTGACGTCGGGGTCCCAGCGGGCGACCGTGCCGCGGCCCTCCATCGGCTGGCAGGCACTGCGCTCGACGGTCAGGTCGAGGGTGAGCGTGTGCGGCGCGGCGGCGATGGCAGCGGGCGCGTCGCCGTTGCTCTGCTCCATCCGGGCGCCCACGTTGCCGGGCACGTCCTCGTGCACCAGGTTCCTCGCCGCGCGCGCGGCGTCGATGCCCACGACGGGCGGCAGCACCTCGTAGTCGACCCGGATCCGGCCGACCGCGTCCTCGGCGACGTACCTGTCGTCGGCTACGACGAAGGCGATCGCCTCGCCGACGTAGTTCACCTCGGCGTTGGCCAGCGCGTACTGCGTGCGGCCATGGGTCAGCGTCGGGTGCGGGATCAGCAGCGGCAGCGGGTCGGCCATCGCGGTGGAGAGGTCGGCCAGGTCCTCGTAGGTCCAGACGGCGTGCACGCCCTCGAGGTCGAGCACGTCGTCGACGTGCACGTCGAGGACGCGAGCGTGGGCGTGCGGCGAGCGGAGCACGGCGGCGTGCAGGGTCGTCGGGCCGACGGCGACGTCGTCGACGTACCTCCCGTGGCCGCGCAGGAACCGCTGGTCCTCGACCCGCTGGACCCGCGTCCCGAACAGCTTGGTCGTCACGACTTCAGCTCCGCCGCCCGCAGCACCGACTTCACGATGTTCTGGTACCCCGTGCAGCGACAGAGGTTGCCGGCGATCATGTCGCGCGCCTCGTCCTCGGTCGGGTCGGGGTTCTCCTCGAGGCCGGCTGTGATCGTGGTGAGGAAGCCCGGCGTGCAGAACCCGCATTGCAGACCGTGGCACTCCGCGAACGCCTGCTGCACGGCCCCGAGCGAGCCGTCGGCGTTGGTCAGCCCCTCGACGGTCGTGATCTCGCAGTCGACGGCAGAGACCGCGAACATCAGGCACGACCGCATCGGCCGGCCGTCGACCAGCACCGTGCACGCGCCGCAGACACCGTGCTCGCACCCGACGTGGGTGCCGGTCAGCCCCACGTCGTGCCGCAGTGCGTCGGAGAGCAGGCGACGGGCAGGCACGGCGACGTCGTGCGCGACGCCGTTCACCTGCAGCCGGACCTCGTGGAGCTCCTCGCTCATGCGGCCATCCTCCTGGCGGCGGCGACGACCCGCGCGGTCAGCACCCGGACCAGCTGCGAGCGGTAGGCCGCGGACGCGTGGATGTCGTCGCCGGGGTCGAGGTGCTCGAGCGCCGCGTCACCGAGGTCGCCGTCGGCGACCCCGGTCAGGTCGACGACGGTCGGCACGTCGCACACCGAGAGGTACCCGGCGTGGACGGCGTCGTCGGTCACCAGCGCCGCGACCCCGCACAGCGCGTAGTCGCCGTGGCGACGGGCGATCTCCTCGAACGCCACTCCGGCACCGGCCGGCAGCGCCGGGAAGAACGCCGACACCGCGATCTCGTCGTGGTGCAGCGACGACTCCAGGGGCCCGACGAACAGGTCGTCGGCCTTGATCGTGCGCCGACCCGACGGGCCGGCCACGTCGACGGAGCCACCGAGCAGGCGCAGCACCATCGGCATCTCGGCCGCGGCGTCGGCGTGCACGATCGAGCCCACCGTGGTGCCCCGGTTGCGGATGGTGGCGTGGGCGACGTCGGCCAGGGCCAACGAGACCAGCGGCTGCACGCGGCGTACGTCGTCGGAGGCCAGCACGTCGGCGTGCCGCGCCAGCGCCCCGATCCGTACCCCGTCCGGCCCGGCCTCCACGGAGTCGAGACCGGGCAGGCCGTTGATGTCGACGAGCCGCGACGGAGCCGCCAGCCGCATCGACAGCAACGGGACGAGGCTCTGCCCGCCGGCCAGGACCTTCGCGCCCGGATCGCCCGCGAGCGCCACGATGGCGTCGTCGAGCGACCCGGGCCGGACGTAGTCGAAGGGGGCCGGCTTCACCAGGCCATCATCTCAACGGCCGACATCTCAGCGGACGTCGTCCTCGCGGTCGGGGTGCGACAGCGCGCGTGTCACCTGCCCGCTTCCCGCGCCGGCCCGGCCGTTGACCATGTGGAAGAACACGATGACCAGGATCGTGCCCAGCGCGATGCCGGACAGGGAGAAGTCGTCGGTGATCGTCAGGGTCACCCCGCCGATGCCGGCGATGATGCCCGCCGACAGGCCGACCAGGTTGACCGGGTCGCCGAAGTCGACGCCGTTCTCGACCCAGATCTTGGCGCCGATCAGGCCGATCATGCCGTAGAGCACCACCGTGATCCCGCCGAGCACACCACCCGGGGTCGCGTTGACGATCGCCCCGAACTTGGGGCAGAGGCCGAGCAGGATGGCGACGGCAGCGGCGACGTAGTAGGCCGCCGTGGAGTAGACCCTGGTGGCGCCCATGACGCCGATGTTCTCGGCGTACGTCGTGGTCGGCGACCCGCCGAACGCGCTGGCCAGCGCGGTGCCGAGACCGTCGGCACCGATGGCGCGGCCCATGTAGGGGTCGAGGTCGACCTTCGCCATCTCGGCGACCGCCTTGACGTGGCCGGTGTTCTCGGCGATCAGCGCGATCACGCCGGGCAGCACGAGCAGGACGAAGGTCAGCGAGACGCTCGGGCCGTGCACGACGGAGACGCCGTCGGCCAGGTCGCCGCTCGGCAGGCCGATCCAGTTGGCGGCCTCCACGCCCGCCCAGCTGACCCGGTCGTGCTCGACCGGGTCGGGACCCGTCGGCAGCACGGAGGTGATGGGGCCGAACAGGATGTCGGCGAACCAGGAGAGCAGGTAGCCGAAGATCAGCGCCAACAGCACGGCGATACGCGACCAGAAGCCCGGGAACATCACCGCGGCCACGACCATGAAGGCCGCCGTCAGCAGCGCGATCCACTGGTCCTGTGGCCAGTAGATGGCAGCCACCACGGGTGCCAGGTTGAAGCCGATCAGCATGACGACCGCGCCGGTGACCGCGGGCGGGAGGATGCGGTGGATCCAGTGCGCGCCGGCGAAGTGGACGATGAGGCCCACGATCGCGAGCGCGATGCCACCGATCATGATCGCGCCGGTGACGTCGGCGGAGTCGCCGCCCTGGGCGCGGATGGCGGCGACGCTGGCGACGAACGACGCACTGGTGCCGAGGTAGCTCGGCACCTTGTTGGAGCAGATCAGCAGGAACATGATCGTGCAGATGCCCGAGAACATGATCGCCAGGTTGGGGTCCAGCCCCATCACGAGCGGGAACACGAACGTGGCCCCGAACATGGCCACGACGTGCTGGGCGCCGAGCCCGATGGTCTTGCCCCACGCCAGCCGCTGGTGCGGCGCGACCGCCTCACCGGGAGCCGGATCGACTACTTCCCACTTGAACATCGACGACACGGTCGGCCCCTTCCCATGGGTGGAGATCCCTCAGACCCGTCCCCCGAGAAACCACAACGTAGTGACGCCATGAGACACCCTCGACGGCGATTTGTGCCGAAGGAACGCCGGTGGCGATGGCAGTTCGTGCGAGGTCAGCCCGCGACCTCGAGGACCCGTAGCGCCACGGCCACGTCGAGGCGGAGGTGGGGGTCGGAGGAGAGCGGGCCGAGCAGCCGCTCCAGCTTGGAGACCCGGTAGCGCATGGTGTTGTAGTGGAAGAACTGGAGGCGGGCGGCCTCCGCCACGTTGAAGTTCGTGTCCAGCAGCACCTGCAGCGTCTCGCGCAGGTTGGCGGACTCGGTGGTGCCGTCGGCGAGCGGGCCCAGCACGTCGCGCGCGAACGCGCGCAGCTCACCGGTGTCGGGGATCAGCGCGATCAGGCGGTGCAGGCCGAGCTCGTCGAAGTACGTCGTGGAGCCGGAGCCGTGCACCCGGCGGCCGATCTCGACCGCCCGTCGCGCCTGGGCGTACGCCTCCGGCAGCGCCGAGACGTCGGCAGCGACCCGGCTGACCCCGACGGTGAAGCTGCGCCGGCCGCCGCCCTTGTCGCCGGCGACCCCGGTGACCACCCGGCGGACGACACCCGAGCCGGGCCACGTCTCGTCGGCACCGTCGGAGGGCGCCGCGGGCAGCAAGGTGACCACCTCCGAGCTGAAGTCCACGCTGGGGATCCCAGGCTCGAGGGCATGCGAGACCTGTCGCCAGGCAGCGGAGAAGCGTCCCTGCCAGGTACGACGCTGCTCGCGGGAGGCCGGTGGCTCGTCGCGGGGCTGCGGGTCGATCTCCGCGACCACCACCACCACCGGACGCCCCATCGTCCAGCCGAACGCCGACACGTGCTCCTCGACGTACGACTCCTCGCCGGCGCCCCGCACGAGCAGGTCCCGCAGGAAGTCACCCTGGTACTTGTTCTCGACCGCGGACACCGCGCTCTGGCGGGTGATGAGCAGGGCGGCCACGATCGCGACCCGCTCGAGGGCGTGCACGTCCTCCTCGCTGATCGGCCCGTCCGGCCGCACGCACACCAGCCGGGCCAGGTCGGTGCCGCCGGCGGCGACCCGCAGGGCTCGGACCTCCCCGACGCCGAGGGGCATCCCGTCGTCGGTGACCCGCTCGACGCGGATCCGGCCCGTGACGTCGACGAGTCGGGCGTCGGTCAGGCTGGTCCGAGCCTCGTCGCTGAGCGCGGACGCGCGCTCGCGGCCGTCGGTGGAGGTCAGCAGCACGCCGACCCCCAGCACGTCGGCCGCCTCGGCGGCGATCTGCTGGAGGTCACCGCCCTCGAGCACCAGGTGGGTCAGTGCCGTGTGGAGCGCGTCCACCCGGGCGAGGGCATGGGTCGCGTCGTAGTGGATGGTCACGCACGGCTCCTGGCTGTCAACACTTGGGGCGCCTCGTCGGGGATCGTTGGCACAACCTCACAGCGGCCAAATGTAACCGCGGCCGATAGCGTCGGGAACCGTGGCCCCTGATGCGTTGTCGGCAGGAGCACCACCACGCGTCGTCGCGCACCTGCGCTCCGCGCCGGACGGACCGGCCCGGGTGCTGCACCGGTCGCCGGCGGCCCTGTACGTCGAGGTGGCCGGCCGCTGCGTCGGCGTCGTCGCTCCCGAGGCCGCCCGGGTTCCGTGCGCCCTGCGCCTGCCCGCCCAGATCTCGGGCGTGTCGGCCCAGGAGGTTCTCTCGGCCGGCGCCCCCAGCCCCTATGTTGAGCGCGGGACCCTGTATCTGGCCGGCAACCCCCTCCGCGTCGGACGATTCGTGGATGTTCGCGTGCCCCGAATCGATCTCGGCAGAGTCCTTCGGGCGGCGAGCCCGACGATTGCGGAGGCGCGGCCCCCCCGACCGGCCGCAGGCGGGCTCGCCGCCCTCCCTCCGCTGTCCCCACGTCTGGACGCAGCGGTTGCGCATGCCCTCGTCGGCAACGGCGGCGGCCTCACGCCGCTCGGCGACGACGTCCTCTGCGGCTGGCTGGCCGTGCTGGTCGCGACCGGCCGCCTCACCGACGACGTGACGGACGCCGTCCGAGGCGCTCTCGACCGGACCACGCTGCTCTCGGCCACCCTGCTCGACTGCGCGCTGCACGGCGAGGTGCTGCCGGAGTTCGCGGCGTACGTCGCCGCCCTCGGCACGCCGGCCCAGGACGCCGCCGCCTCGGCCCTGATGACGATCGGGCACACCTCCGGTTCCGGGCTGTGGTGGGGCGCGCGGCACGCCCTCTCGACCCTCGCGATGGAGAATGCCGCATGAGCTCACCCCCCGGAACCGCTGGGACCCCGAGATGAGCCAGCCGACGAAGTCGCACGTCGAGCTGCGCTCCGGCGCGTACGCCGACTCGGTCGCGCTCCTCCAGGTGAGCCGCGACGTCGCCGCCATCGACGGCGTGCTCGCCGCCCAGGTCGCGATGGCCACCCCGCTCAACGTGGACGTGCTCGCGGGCATGGGCTTCGACGTCCCCGCCGCCAGCCCCAACGACATGGTCGTGGCCCTGCGGGTGCACGACGACGACGCCCTCGACCGCGGCCTGGCGGCCGTCCAGCGTTCCCTGGCGGCCGCCGTACGCCGCCCGTCCGGAACCACGGGCGACGGCGCGCTCGCCCCCCACCGCACGACGGCCACCGCCCTGCGCTCGGAGCCCGATGCCCTCGTCCTGGTCTCGACGCCGGGCACGAGCGCGGCCGTCGAGGCGATGGACGCCCTCGACGCCGGCGCCGACGTCATGCTGTTCAGCGACAACGTGCCGGTCGCGCAGGAGGTCGCCCTCAAGCGGGTCGCGGCCGAGCGCGGCTTGCTGGTCATGGGCCCCGACTGCGGGACCGCCGTCGTCGGCGGGCTCGGGCTCGGCTTCGCCAACGTCGTCCAGCCCGGCCCGGTCGGGATCGTCGCCGCCTCGGGCACCGGCTGTCAGCAGCTGCTCTCGCTCCTCGACTTCGCCGGCGTCGGTGTCACTTCGGCCCTCGGGGTCGGCGGCCGCGACCTCTCCGCGGAGGTGGGCGGCCTCGCCACCCGCGAGGCGCTGCGCAGGCTCGACCTCGACGAGTCGGTCGAGCTCATCGTCCTGGTGTCCAAGCCTCCCGCGCCCGAGGTGGCGGCGGAGATCGAGGCGTACGTCGCGTCGCTCGGCACCCCGGTCGAGCTCGCGCTGCTCGGGCCCGGCCGCCCCGACCTCACGGCGGCCACCGAGACGGTGCTGCGACGCCTCGGCCGCGAGGTACCGACCTGGCCGGTCCGCGTGCCGGGGGTCTCCCACCTCGGCGGCCCGGGCAGCCTGCTGCACGGGCTCTTCGTCGGCGGCACCAACGCCACCGAGGCGCGCCTCGTCGTGGAGTCGCTGGTCGGGCCCGAAGCGGTGTCATCGGCCGGGCACACCTTCACCGACTTCGGCGACGACGCCTACACGGCCGGCCGCGCGCACCCGATGATCGACCCCACCATCCGCCTCGAGCACCTCGCGCGCGTCGCGGACGACCGCGGCACCGGGGTGCTGCTGCTCGACGTCGTGCTGGGCCACGGCGCCGAGGCCGACCCCTCGTCCCTGCTGGCGCCTGCCATCGCGCAGGTGCCGCAGCCGGTGGTCGTCGCCCTGGTCGGCACCGCCCACGACCCGCAGGACCGCGACCGCCAGGCCCAGCAGCTTGCCGGGGCCGGCGCCGAGGTCCACCTGTCCAACGCCGGGGCCGCCCGACGGGCCGTCGAGCTGCTGCGAGGGGGTGCGTGATGGACACCCCGACCAGCGTCGTGACCGTCGGGACCGACCTGCTCGCCGGCGCCGTCGAGGCCCAGGCCGTGCCCGTCACCCGCGTCGACTGGCGACCCCCGATGCCCGGCACCGAGGACGACCTGGTCGCCGTGGCCACCGACCCGCGCCGCGCCGACGCCAACGCCCGCGCCCTGGCCGCGATGCTCGCCGTGCAGGCGACGCTGGTCGACGTGGCCCCGGCCTCGGAGGTGCTCGGCCTCGAGCGCGGCCAGTTCCTGCACGCCGGCCCCCCGATCGAGTGGGACCGCGCCGCCGGTCCGTTGCGCGGGGCGCTGATGGGCGGGGCGGCCCTCGAAGGTCTGGTCGACGACCCGCAGGACGCCGTCGCCCTGTTCGAGTCCGGCACGTCGGTGTCCCTCGAGCCGTGCCACCACCGCGACGCGGTCGGCCCGATGGCCGGCGTGGTGACCCCGTCGATGTGGATGTGGGTGCTGGAGGACGCCGCGACCGGGCGGCGGACGGCCTGCACCCTCAACGAGGGACTCGGCAAGGTGCTGCGCTACGGCGCGTACTCCCCCGACGTGCTGACCCGGCTGCGGTGGATGGGCGACGTCCTCGGTCCCCTGCTGCAGGCCGCGGTGCGCTCGGCCGAGCAGGTCGACGTCACCGGGATCCTGACGCAGATGCTGCAGATGGGCGACGAGGCCCACAACCGCAACCGGGCAGGCACGCTGATGCTGCTGCGCGACCTCGCTCCGGCGATGGTGGGCGCCGGCGAGCCCGATGACGTGGCCGAGGCGCTGCGGTTCGTCGGCGGCAACGACCACTTCTTCCTCAACCTCGCGATGCCTGCCTGCAAGCTGGCGCTCGACGCCGCCCGCGGCATCGATGCCTCGACGATGGTCGTGGCCATGGCGCGCAACGGCACCGACTTCGGGATCCAGGTCGCCGGCACCGGCGACGAGTGGTTCACCGGACCCGCCCAGCTCGCCGACGGGCTGTACCTCGGCGAGTACGGGCCCGACGACGCCAACCCGGACATCGGGGACTCGGCGATCACCGAGACCGCCGGCCTGGGCGGGTTCGCGATGGCGACGGCCCCGGCGATCGTGCGGTTCGTCGGCGGATCGGTGCCGGACGCGCTGGCCACCACCCGCCGGATGCACGAGATCACCCTCGGCGAGAACCCGCGCTGGTCGGTGCCGGTGCTGGAGTTCCAGGGCACGCCCACCGGCATCGACGTCGCCCGCGTCTGCCGCACCGGGATCCTGCCCCAGATCAACACCGGGATGGCCGGCAAGCTCGCCGGCGTCGGTCAGGTCGGCGCCGGCCTCGTCACGCCGCCCGCCGAGATCTTCCCCGCGGCGCTGGCGCGTCTCGCCGACCTGGCCAGAACCCGGACCGGGGCGCCGGCATGATCCACGGCCCTGCTAGACATTGGGCATGGCGACCACCCTTCTCGGCGAGAACACCGTCCACACCGTCGGCGACCTGCCCGCGCTCGGTACCAAGGCACCGGACTTCACCCTGACCTCCAGCGACTTCACCGACGTCACCAAGACCGCGGGCAAGCGCACGGTCCTCGACATCTTCCCCAGCATCGCGACCGGCGTCTGCCAGGCCGGCGTCCGCAAGTTCAACGAGCTGGCCGCCGGCCTCGACAACGCCGAGGTCATCTGCGTCTCCCAGGACCTGCCCTTCGCCGTGGCGAACTTCTGCGCCACCGAGGGCATCGACGCCGTCCTGGTCGGCTCGGCGTTCCGCTCCGGGTTCGGGACCGACTACGGCATCACGATGGCCGACGGCAGCTGGCGGGGCCTGCTCGCCCGGGCCGTGGTCGTCCTCGACGGTGACGGCACGGTGCTGCACGCCCAGCTCACCCCGGCCATCGGCGTCGAGCCCGACTACGACGCCGCCATCGCCGCCCTCGGCTGACCCACACCGTCAGAGCTGGGGCCGGAACAGCGCCCGCTTGATGTCGACGTTGCCGGAGGCGCGCAGCGGGGTGCCCTCCTCGAGGTAGCGCAGCCGTGCCTCGCCCTGGTGGCTCGACGGGAGCGAACCGTCCGCACGTACCACGCGCCACCACGGCACCGGGCCGCCGTGGGCGGCCATCACCGACCCGACCAGCCGCGGGCCTCCCCCGCCGAGCGCGGCGCCGACGACCTCGGCGATCACGCCGTACGTCGTCGCGCGGCCGGACGGTACCTGCTCGACGCACTGGAGGACCCGCTCGGTGTACTCCTCCCAGTCGATCCCGCTCACGACTCCTCCGTCGGAGTCGCAGCCTGGGTGACCGCCGCGGCCACGACCGTCACCGACAGCGCCACGGCCAGACCCAGCAGCCACACCGTGCCGGACCCCGGGACCTCGCGCACGGCCAGCGCCGCCAGCCACACGATCGGGGCGACCAGCGCGACACCGAGGCCGCGCCACAGCCACAGGCGGACGACGGACGGCGACACCGGCAGCGCGTCCGGACCGTAGGACGCCACGAGGGCCGCGAGGTGGGCCGCGAGCATCGCGATGCCGGCGACCATCGCGGTGGCCGGCAGGTCCCCCGGCGTGCCCGCCACCCACGAGAACGCCACCAGCAGCAGGGTGACCGCGCCCACCACGGACTCCGGCGCCACCGCCCAGCCGGCCGAGAGCACCAGCGTCAGCAGCACCAGCCACACCCGCGGCGGGTCGCCCGGCCAGCGCGCCGCGAGGGCGACGAGCGGCCCGAGCAGCACCACCGCCCGCAGCAGCCACTGACCCCGGGTCCACTCCCGCCAGGCGAAGGTCATCGGACCCGCGCCTGGGGCAGCTGCGCTCGCCGGGCCAGCCGGTGGAGCACGTCGTCGAGGGTCCCCGGACCCCGCCACGCGACGACCGGACAGCCCTCGCGCGCCAAGGCGGTCAGGAACTGCTCGCGCTCGGTCCGGCGCAGCCGCCACGCCAGGTCTGCCACCAGCGGGTCGGTGCCCTCCGACCCGAGGTCCCCGACGTGCTCGGGCAGCGTGTCGACCACCAGCACGGGAAGTCCCCGCCGCTGCAGGGTCGCCGTGGCCGTGCCCATCACCTCGGACAACAGCGGGGACAGCACGATGACGACGGTGCCGCCCGTCGTGCGCAGGCGTAGGCGCCCGCCTTCGTCGTCGCGCAACCGCGCGGGGCGGACGACGGCCAGCTGGCCGAGGATCCGCCGCAGGTGCCGTCTTCCCGCCCCGGACCCGACCTGGCCGCCCTGCCCGCTGACGACCCGGAGGGCGACCCGGTCGCCGTTGCGCACGAAGTGCTCGGCCAGCGCCGACGCGGCGCGCATCGTCACGTCGAGGCTGCTGGCCGCGCCGCCGACCCCACCCGAACGGCCGAAGTCGGCCAGCGCGTCGACGACGAGCAGCACCCCGCTGTCCTCCTCGGCCGGCGAGGTGATCACGTGCAGCTCACCGGTCCGCAGGGAGACCCGCCAGTTGATCCGGCGCAGCCGGTCGCCGGGGTGGAACGGGCGGATCCCCGCGAACTCCGCTCCGCCACCGGTGCGCCGCGACCGGTTGGAACCCACCAGGCCGAGCGGCTGCGGCGCGTCGGCCGCGTTGTCGAACGGCGCCGACGCCGGCAGCACGCTCATCTCCGCGCCGTGCTCGAGCACCGGCCCCCAGCGGTACCCCGCCCAGGGGCTGGTCAGCGCGACCCGCTCCTCGCCGAGCGTCCGCCGCCCCCATCGTCGCGGGCTGATCTCCAGCACCGGGACGCCGTCGCGCACCAAGCCGCCGACGCGGCCCGACGCCGGGTGCAGGGCGACGTACGGCGCCTGCGCGCTGACGCGGGTCACGTGCTCGACGCCGTCGGCCTCGGTGACGTCCAGTCGTGAACGGGTGCCCTGGCCCTCGTAGAGCGAGACGTGGTCGAGACGGCCCCGGACGACCGGGACGCTCGTGGGCCGGTGCACCAGCCCGAACGCCGCCACGACGACCAGTGGCCCGGCCAGCACCACCAGCACGGGCTCGCCGAACAACAGGGCGCCGCCGACGAGCAGCGCGCCGACGAGCAGGGCCCGGCTGAGGGCCGGCGTGGCCTCCCACGCCCTCATGACTGCGAACGGGGCCGTGCGTACGCCTCCAGCGTCGACGGCGCCGGCACCGACTGCATCACCGCGTCGACGACCCGGCGGCCGCTGGCCTGGGTCATCCAGAGCTCGGGCTTGACCGTGATCCGGTGCGACAGCACCGACCGCGCCACGGCCTTCACGTCCTCGGGGATCACGTAGTCGCGACCGCGGAGCACCGCCCAGGCCCGGGCCGCGAGGACCAGGCCGAGGGACCCACGCGGCGAGGAGCCGGTGAGGACGTCGGGATGGTCGCGGGTGGCGACGGCCAGGTCGACGCAGTAGCGGCCGACGGTCTCCTCGACGGTGACCGTCTCGACCGCGGCCTGCATCGCCAGCACGCCGGCACTGTCGGTCACCTGCTCGAGGGCGACCTCCTCCTGCTGGCGGGCCAGTCGCCGGGTCAGCACGTCGTACTCCTCGTCGCGCAGCGGGTAGCCGAAGCTGACCCGCAGCAGGAACCGGTCGAGCTGGGCCTCGGGGAGCGGATAGGTGCCCTCGTACTCGATCGGGTTGGCGGTGGCGAGCACGTGGAACGGGCTCGGCAGCGGGAAGGTCTCGCCCTCCACCGTGACCTGGCGCTCCTGCATCGCCTCGAGCAGTGCCGACTGCGTCTTGGGAGGGGTCCGGTTGATCTCGTCGGCCAGCAGCAGCCCGGTGAACAGCGGCCCGCGCCGGAACTCGAACGTGCCCTGCCGCTGGTCGTAGAGGAACGACCCGGTCAGGTCGGCGGGCAACAGGTCGGGGGTGAACTGCGCCCGGGCGAAGTCCAGGCCGAGCGCGGTCGCCAGCGAGCGGGCCGCCAGGGTCTTGCCCAGCCCGGGGAAGTCCTCGAGGAGGACGTGCCCCTTCGCCAGCACGGCGGCCATCACCAGCATCAGCGCGTCGCGCTTGCCCACGACGGCCTTCTCGGCCTCGTCGAGGACCTGCCCGGCCAGCCGGGAGGCCTCGGCCACTCGCGGATCGGTCGTCACGGTCACAACCCTTCGATGCGTCGTACGGCGGTCTCGATCTCGCCGCGGCCCAGTCGCCGCGGCGGCCCGGTGAGGAGGTCGGCGACCTCGCGTCCGAGCAGGTCGGCGGCGGCCGGGTCGCGCAGGCCCACCCCGTGGCGCTGCCGCAGCCGGGCAGACGCCAGGTCGGCCAGCCGGTCGCGCAGCACGGGGTCGACCGTCTTGGCGTCGAGGTGCCCGCTCAGCGCCCGTGTGTACATGCCGAGGCGAGCGTCCTGGCCCGGCTCGGTCACCGGCTGGGAGGAGTGCACGTCCCAGCTCGGACCGTCGGTGGTGAGGTTGATGTTGACCAGGGCGAGCACCGCCATCACCAGCGCGACCAGCAGCAGCAGCGGACCGGGGCGCGGGTCGACGCCGAGGGCGTAGAGCAGCGCCCAGAACACGCCGAACACGACCGCGGTCGCCGTCAGCCAGCCCCACCAGAAGGACGCCCTCACGCCGAGACCCCGCCGACGGATCGGCCCAGCGACCGGTGCACGAGGTCCAGTGCGACCTGGGCCTCGGCCCGGTCGGACTCGGTGATCTCGTGCGTGGAGTGGCGAGCGGCCCGGTACAGCTCGGCCAGGGCGGTCACCGCGGCACTGTCGGCGGAGAGCCGGTCGAGCACCCGCAGGGTGAACTCCGACGACGTCTCCCATGCCTGTCGCCGGACTCCCGCCGTCGCCGCCTGCTCCTCGAACTGGTGCCAGCAGGCGACGATCGCGTTGCGCGGGCTGCCCTGGGCAAGAACGGCGTGCTGCTCCCGGGCCCGGGCCATCATGGTTCGCGCGACCGTGGCCGGCGCGTCCAACGGGTCGAACTCGACCTCCTCCGGCTCCGGCTCGCGGCGGTGCCGCCGCCAGTCGCGGGTGAGCAGCCAGCGCAGGATCGTGAGGACGACCGCCAACAACACCACCGCCCCCAGCACCGTCCCCACGATCGACACGACCGTGAGCAAGAGGTCCTGGTCACCGGCGGCCTGCGTCCCCCGGGTGCTGGGCGGCTCGACGGGCTCGGCCGTCTCCGAGGTCGGCAGGGTCTCGTAGCTCGGCGGGTTGCCCTCTCCGCGGACCACCTCGTCCGGGCCGATCGTCGCCGCCCAGGTCACCAGCAGCAGCATCAGGGCCACCGCACCGAGCACACCGGCGAGGGCCGTGACCGAGGCGCCCCTGGCCGACATCGCCCCCGACGGTTCGGGAGAGGGGTCGGCGGCCATGACCCGAACCTAGCCCGCACGCCACTGCCCCGCCCAGGCAGACACCGGGCGGGGCAGCGGGGACGTGGACGGGGCTACAGGATCGGGTCGAACGGCTCGGTGCCGTTGACCAGCTGCAGGCCGCCGATCCCCGAGTGGGCCTGCGCGAACGCGAGCTCCTTGCCCAGGTCGCCGATGTTGTTGGACGCGGGCAGCGGGGCCAGCCCCAGGGTGGAGAGCGTGCCGATCGCCAGGCCGCCGTCGCTGACGAACGCCGACCCGGAGTCGCCGGGGACGCCGGGCGTCACCGTGTACAGCGGGTGTGACCAACCGCTGTCGGCGGCGTCGTCGCCGAGGCTGATGCCGGTGTGGGGCGAGAGCTGGCTGATGCCGAACCGCAGGCTGGAGTTGCCGTAGGTCCAGACCCGGTCGCCGGTCGCGGTGCCGTCGGTGTCGATGCCCGTCGGACCTCCCCAGAACGGGATGCTCGGGTTGACCTTGGCCACGTCGGCCGCGTCGACCTTCACCAGGGCGAAGTCGTTGTAGGCGCACGCGTTGGCGTCGGTGGTGCCGAGCCGGTGCATCGTCAGCCACGACGAGTACACCAGCGTGCCGGCACCGACCTGGGTGCCCTCGCTGACCAGCGAGCCGCCCTCGTTGAAGGTCACCCGGGTGCCCAGCGGCAGCGAGTCGGCCAGGCAGCCGTCGGTGTCGGTCGCCTCGCCGAGGCCGGCGCAGTGCGCGGCGTACCCGACGTACGTCGCGCCCGCACTGTCGGTGAAGACGAAGTTCGCGGTGCACTGGGCACCGTCGGTGTACATCATCGTGCCCGGGTGGATCTTCGCCG
Organism: Nocardioides sp.; assembly: GCA_025966445.1. Taxonomy (GTDB): domain Bacteria; phylum Actinomycetota; class Actinomycetes; order Propionibacteriales; family Nocardioidaceae; genus Nocardioides. Next base: position 1,076 of record JAICRP010000036.1, on the reverse strand, counting down.
TGGCGGCGGGAGCCCACGTCTGGCCGATCGTCTGGCCAATCGTCTGGCCAGTCGTCTGGGCGGCGTTCGCCTGCGGTGCGCTGATCACCGCTGCTGCCAGGAGCACGGCGCCGCCGAGGCCGGTCAGGAGTCGTTTCGTGTGCATGCCGGGCTCAACTACGCACCCGCCGCTGGGTTACGGGCGGGCACCGTCACAGGCTCCGGACGGCGCGAGCTTCGTTCGCCCGCCGAGAACCGAGCTGCTGGATCCGAGCTCCGCTCGTCTCTAGTAGCTCGGCTGGCTGGGATCGATCTGGTTCACCCAGGCCGCCACGCCACCGCCCACGTGCACGGCGTCGGAGTAGCCGGCGCCCTTCACGATCGCGAGCGTCTCGGCCGAACGGATCCCCGTCTTGCAGTGCATGACGATCTGCTTGTCGGACGGGAGCTGTTCGAGCGCGTGGCCGTTGAGGAACTCGCCCTTGGGGATCAGCACGGACCCGGGGATGTGGTTGATCTCGGCCTCGTTGGGCTCACGCACGTCCACGAGGACGAAGTCGCGGATGCCCTCGTCGCGCTCCTTGAGCATGTGCTCGAGCGTGGTGACCGAGATGGTCGAGCCGGCCGCGGCGTCGAGCGCCTCCTCGGAGATCGCGCCACAGAAGCTGTCGTAGTCGATCAGACCGGTGACCGTGGGGTTCTCGCCGCAGAGGGCGCAGTTCGGGTCCTTGCGCACCCGGAGCTTGCGCCACTCGAGCTCGAGGGCGTCGTAGATGACGAGCTTGCCGATGGCCGGGTCCCCGATGCCGGTGAGCAGCTTGATCGCCTCGTTGACCTGGATCGAGCCGATGCTGGCGCACAGCACGCCCAGCACGCCACCCTCGGCGCAGCTCGGGACCATGCCCGGCGGCGGCGGCTCGGGGTAGAGGCAGCGGTAGCAGGGCGCGTCCTCGGCCAGGGTCGGCGCGAACACCGAGGCCTGCCCGTCGAAGAGGTAGATCGAGCCCCACACGTAGGGGATCCCGAGGCAGTACGCCGCGTAGTTGACCATGTAGGGCTTCGCGAGGTTGTCGGTTCAGTCGAAGATGATGTCGTAG
>JAICRP010000142.1 GCA_025966445.1 Nocardioides sp. | reverse complement strand
TCCGTACCTCCCGACCGTGCGGCCATGGGCAGCGGCGCCAACAACACCGCTCGCTACCTCGGTGCGGCCTGCGGGATCACCCTGTTCTCGGTGCTGATGACGCACGCCGGCGACGACCTCCCCTCGGGCTGGAACGTCGCCACCGCCGTCGCCGCCGGCATCACCTTCGGCGGGGCAGCCGTCACCTGGCGGATCAGCCGGCGGGCCTAGGAGTCCAGCCACTCCCGTATCGCGTCGCCGTGCTCGTCGAGCAGCGGCGGCGGCCGGTGGTCGCGACGGCCTCCGGAGAACGGGTTGTCCTCGAACCGGATCGGTGAGCCGGCGAGCGTGAGCGGTCCGTACGCCGGGTGGTCGACGTCGACGAGCAGCCCCTGCGAGCGGGTCTGGTCCCAGGAGTAGACGTCGTCGAGCGAGCGCACCTTGCCCGCGGGGATCCCCAGGCCGAGCAGCAGCGCAAGCCAGTGCTCGGCCGGCTCGGTCGCGAAGACTGCCTCGATCTCGGCGACGAGCGCGTCCCGGTGGGCGACCCGTTCGCGGTTCGTGGTGAAGCGCGGGTCCGCCGCGTCCAGCCCGATCGCGGGCGCAAACTTCTGCCACAGTCCCTCACTGCCCACGGCCACCTGCACCGGCGACGTGGCCGAGGCGAACATGCCGTACGGCGCGATGGCCGGGTGGTGCGAACCGCTGAGCCCCGGCACCTCGCCGGCGATGGTCCACCGGGTGCCCTGGAAGGCGTGCACCCCGACGACCCCCGCCAGCAGGGAGGTGCGCACGACGCGACCCCGTCCGGTCCGCATGCGTTCGTGCAGGGCCGCCAGGACGCCGTACGCGAGGTTCATCCCGGCCAGCAGGTCGGCGATCGGCACGCCCACCTTGGTCGGCTCGCCCACGCCGGTCAGGCTCATCAGTCCGCCCTCTCCCTGGGCGATCTGGTCGTACCCCGCGCGCCCGGCCTCCGGGCCGTCGTGCCCGAACCCGCTGATCGAGCCGATCACCAGGCCCGGGTTGAGCTCGTGCAGCCGGGCGACAGGGAAGCCGAGGCGGTCGAGCACGCCGGTGCGGAAGTTCTCCAGCAGCACGTCGCAGCGCGCGACCAGCTTCTCCAGCACCACCCGGTCGTCGTCGGCCTTGAGGTCGAGGACGATCGACTCCTTGTTGCGGTTGGCGCTCATGAAGTACGTCGAGTCGTGCGGGTCGCCGGGCCCGGGGTCGCCCGCCCACGGCGGTCCCCACGAACGGGTGTCGTCGCCGCCGGGGGACTCGACCTTGATCACCCGGGCGCCCATGTCGCCGAGCATCAGAGCGGCCTGCGGTCCGGCCAGGGCGCGGGTCAGGTCGAGGACCACGAGATCGGCCAGCGGGGCGTCGGTGACAACGGGCGCATCCATGTCGGCAACCTACTGTCGGCCCCCGGTGGCAGGGTGAGCACCATGAGCTCGGGGACCACCTACCGCCTGGTGCGTCCCGCCGCGTCCGCGCAGGCCCCCGTGCTCGACGACGACCAGCAGCGTGTCGTCGACCACGCGGGCGGCCCGCTCCTCGTCCTCGCCGGCCCCGGCACCGGCAAGACCACGACGCTGGTGGAGGCGATCGTCGATCGCATCGAGACGCGCGGCGCCGACCCGTCGCAGGTGCTGGCGCTGACCTTCTCGCGCAAGGCGGCCGAGCAGCTCCGCGACCGGGTCACGGCGCGGCTGGGCCGCACGACCGGCTCGGCGATCTGCTCCACCATCCACTCCTTCGCCTACGGGCTGATCCGGAGGTACGCCCCCCGCGAGCTCTACCGCGCCCCGCTCCGGCTGCTCTCCGCGCCCGAGCAGGACGTCGTCGTCCGCGAGCTGCTGCGGCGCACGCCCGAGTCCGTCGACTGGCCGCCGGAGCTCGACCGGGCGCTGGAGACCCGCGGCTTCGCGCGCGAGGTCCAGATGGTGCTCTCGAGGGCCCGCGAGAAGGGCCTGGAGGCCGACGAGCTCGTCGTCCTCGGCGAGCAGGAGCAGGTGCCGGCGTACGTCGCCGCCGGCCTGTTCCTCCGCAGCTACCTCGACAACCTCGACGACCAGTCGGCCACCGACTACGCCGACCTGATCCGTCGTGCGGTCATCGAGGCGACCGCCCACCGGGCCGAGCTGCGACGGCAGTTCCAGCACGTGTTCGTCGACGAGTACCAGGACACCGACCCCGGCCAGGTCGCCCTGCTCCGCGCCCTGGCCGGCGACGGTGGCGACCTCGTCGTGGTGGGCGACCCGCACCAGTCGATCTACGGGTTCCGGGGCGCCGAGGTGCGCGGCATCCTCGAGTTCCCCGCCGACTTCCCGCGCCCCGACGGCACCCCCGCGCCAGTGGTGCCGTTGCGGACCACGCGACGGTTCGGACCGCGGCTGCTGGTCGCGACCCAGCGGGTGGCGGGGCGCATCGGGCTGCCCGGCGCCATCGACGTCGAGGCGCGCGAGTCGTTCCTCCACCCAGTTGCGGCCGAGACCACCGATACGGGGCTCGCACGGGTGCTGACGTTCGACACCGAGCGCGCGGAGGCCGAGCACCTCGCCGACCTGCTCCGCCGGGCCCACCTGGAGGACGGCGTCCCGTGGGACCGGATGGCCGTCCTGGTGCGCTCCGGCCGGGCCAGCATCCCGCCGCTGCGTCGCGCCCTCGGCGCGGCCGGCGTCCCGGTCGAGGTGGCCCGTGACGACCTCCCCCTGGTCCAGGACCCGTCCGTGCTGCCGCTGCTCGAGGCGCTGAGGGCCGCGGTCAACATCGACAACGACGACGACGAGTCCGCCGACTACGTCGACCACAGCCGCGCCGAGTCGCTCCTGCTCGGGCCGCTCGGTGGCCTCGACGCGGGCGACGTACGCCGCCTCGCGCGGCTGCTGCGCGTCCGCGAGAAGGACGCCGCGCACGCCGCCGCACGCCTGCCGCTCACGTCCAAGGAGCTGGTCCGGCTGGCGGTGCTGCGTGACGGCTACCTCGACGAGATCCCGGGTCCCGAGGCCACGGCCGCCCGCGCCCTGCACACGCTGGTCCGGGCGACGTCCGACGGCCTGGCCGAGGGCGGGACGGCCGAGGACGCGCTGTGGGCGCTGTGGTCCGGCACCGACTGGCCCGGCCGGCTGCGACGGTCGGTCGAGCTGGGCGGGGGAGCGGCCCGCCGCGCGCACCGCGACCTCGACTCGGTCGTCGCCCTCTTCGACGTGGCCGCCCGGGAGGCCGAGAAGCGCGACGTGGCCGCCGTCTCGGGAGCGGCGGGCGTCCGCGACTTCCTGTCGCGGCTGGGCGCCCAGCAGATCCCGGCCGACACGCTGGCCGAGCAAGGCGTCCGCGGCTCCGCCGTCCGGCTGCTCACCGCCCACCGGTCCAAGGGCCTCGAGTGGGACCTCGTCGTGGTCGCCCACGTCCAGCAGGAGGGCTGGCCCGACCTGCGCCGCCGCTCCACGCTCCTGCAGGCCGACCGCATCGGCACCGACGGCCACGGGAAGGGCGAGCTCGTCCCGCCGACCACCGCTCGCGAGCTGTTGCAGGAGGAACGCCGCCTGTTCTACGTCGCCTGCACGCGCGCCCGTTCCCGGCTGGTCGTCACCGCCGTCGCGTCCGCCGAGGACGACGGCGAGCAGCCGTCCCGCTTCCTCGCCGAGCTCGGCGTCACCGTCGAGAAGGTCGAGGGCCGGCCCGAGCGGCCGCTGTCCCTCGCTGGCCTGGTCAGCGAGCTGCGGCGCACCGTCGCCGACCCGGGCACGACCCCGCCGCTGCGCGCCGCGGCGGCCCGCAGGCTCGCCCGACTCGCCGGCGAGACGGTCAACGACCGGGCGCTGGTCCCGCAGGCCGACCCGTCGTCGTGGTGGGGCACGCGGGCCGCGACCCGCTCGGTCGTGCCGGTCCGAGACCCCGAGCAGCCGGTGCCGGTGTCGGCCTCGATGCTCGAGGCGCTGATGGTCTGCCCGACCCGGTGGTTCCTGACCACCGAGGCCGGCGGGGCCGGCAGCGCCCACCAGTCGGCCAACATCGGCCAGCTCGTGCACGCGCTGGCCCAGCGGGTCGCCGTCGGCGAGGTACCTCCCGACCTCGACCTGCTCCTCCACCACGTCGACGAGGTCTGGGGCCGTCTGCACTTCCGCACCCCGTGGTCGGCAGCCCGCGAGCACGAGCGCATCGAGGTGGCCCTGACGCGCTTCCTCGAGTGGCACGCGGCCAACCCCCGCAAGCTGATCGGCACCGAGGAGAAGTTCGAGACGGTGGTCGAGCTCGAGAGCGGTGAGCGGGTGAAGCTCAACGGCTACGCCGACCGGCTCGAGCTCGACGCCGACGGCCGGGTCGTGGTGGTCGACCTCAAGACCACCAAGGACAAGCCCACCGGGCCACAGCTCCTGCGGCACGTCCAGCTCGGGGTCTACCAGTACGCCGTCGACCACGGCGCGCTCGATGATCTAGCGCTTGTGGCCCCCGACGAGGGCGGTGTGTGCGGTGGCGCGGAGCTCGTCCACCTCGGCTTGCCCGACGGTGACGCGGCCGTGGTCCAGCAGCAGCCGGCCTACGACGACGACGGCGACGAGCGGGCCACCCTGCGGGCGCAGATGGAGCGGGCGTCCTCCCTCGTGCGGGCCGAGACCTTCCCCGCCGTCGCCGGCGACCACTGCCGAGACTGCGACTTCAAGCCGATCTGCCCGATCCAGGGCGCGGGGTCGGTGACGTCCCGATGACGATCTCGACCCGCGAGCAGCTCGCCGCCCTGATGCGCTGGGACTTCGCGCCCAGCCCCGAGCAGTGGGAGGCCATCCGGGCGCCGCTCGAGCCGGCGGTGGTGATCGCCGGCGCCGGGTCCGGCAAGACGACGCTGATGGCGGCCCGGGTCGTCTACCTCGTCGCCACCGCGCAGGTCCGGCCCGACGAGGTGCTGGGGCTGACCTTCACCACCAAGGCCGCCAGTCAGCTGCGCGCCAAGGTACGCGAGGCCTTGCTCGCGGCGGCCCTGCTGCCCGAGCCGGGTGCGGACAGCGACGACACCCTCGAGCCGACCGTGGCGACGTACAACGCCTACGCCGCCGGCCTGCTCACCGACCACGGCCTGCGGATCGGCCACGAGCCCGACACGCGGGTGCTCTCGGACGCGTCGCGCTACCAGCTCGGCGCACGGGTGGTGGAGCGGCACACGGCCGAGGTGCGGTTCCTGACCGACCACCCGCCGACCGCGATCCAGAACCTGCTCGCCCTCGACGCGGCGATGAGCGAGCACCTGGTCTCGCCGGAGGACGTGCTCGCCCTCGACCGCGAGGCCGAGCGGGCGTTCCTGCGGGTCTACGAGGAGGAAGAGGCCGGCAAGGGCCGCAAGACCTACCTCGAGCCCCCGGCCAAGGCCGTCAACGCGATCGAGCGTCGCCGCGAGCTGATGGCGCTGGTGGTCGCCTACCGCCGCCTCAAGCGTGACCTGGGCCTGATGGACTTCTCCGACCAGATCGAGCTCGGCGCGCGGCTCGCCGTGGAGCAGCCCGACGTCGGCGTGCTCGAGCGGGAGCGCTTCAGGGTCGTGCTCCTCGACGAGTACCAGGACACGTCGGTCGCCCAGGCCACCATGCTGTCCCGGCTGTTCTCCGGCGGTCACGCCGTGACGGCCGTCGGCGACCCCAACCAGGCGATCTACGGTTGGCGCGGCGCGTCGGTGTCGAACATCCTCCACTTCGCCGACACCTTCCCGTCCCGGTCCGGCGAGACCCGGACGTTCCCGCTGACCGTCAGCCGCCGCTCCGACCGCCGCATCCTCGAGGTGGCCAACCGGCTGGCCCAGCCGCTCTACGACACGTACGCCGACCAGGTCGTCCGGCTGGCCGCCAAGCCCGACGCCGGGCTGGGCGAGGTCTCGACGCGCGTGCTGGCGACCCAGGCCGACGAGCTGGCCTGGTTGGCCGACGAGGTCGAAGCGGCGCACGAGGCCGGGGCCAAGTGGTCCGACATCGGCGTGCTCACCCGCGACAACGCGCACGCCGCCGACGTGTTCGACGCCCTCACGACCCGCGACGTGCCGGTCGAGATCGTCGGCCTGTCCGGGCTGATCCGGCTGCCCGAGGTCGCCGAGGTGGTGGCCACCCTGCACCTCCTCAACGACGTCACCGCCAACGCCGCCCTGCTGACCCTGCTCACCGGCCCGCGGTGGGCGATCGGCCCACGAGACCTCCGCCTGCTCGGCCGCCGGGCGGCCCTCTTGGCGGGCGGTGGACCGCGGGAGGCCGAGACCCTCGGGGACCAGCTGATCGGGATCGCCGACGGCATCGACCCCGCCGAGATCGCCGCCCTCGGCGACGCGCTCGACTCCCCGGGCGAGGCGGCGTACTCACCCGAGGCGCTCGACCGGTTCGCGCTGCTGTCCGCCGAGCTGCGGATGCTGCGTCGAGCCGTCGGCGAGCCGCTGCTCGACGTGGTCCGGCGGATCATCGACACCTCGGGCGTCGACATCGAGCTGGCCTCGGCCGTCTCGTCGGCGGCCTCGGCCCGGCGCGACAACCTCGACCTGTTCGTCAAGGCCGTGGCGGAGTTCCAGGCCGTGGACGGCGACGTCTCGCTGTCCGCCCTGTTGGCCTACCTGACCGCCGAGGACGACCAGGGCAACGGCCTCGACCTCGCCACCCCGACGGCGGCCGACTCGGTCAAGCTGCTGACCGTCCACCGCGCCAAGGGCCTGGAGTGGGCGCACGTGTTCCTCGTCGGCGTGTGCGAGACGCGTTTCCCGTCCAACCGGTCGCGCACCCTGTGGACCTCCTCCCCGGCCGTGCTCCCCGCGCCCCTGCGCGGCGACGCCCGCGACCTGCCGCAGCTGGCGGGGTACGACAAGGCCGCGCTCGACGCCTACCGCCAGGACACCCGCGCGCACGACCAGGAGGAGGAGCTGCGGCTGGGCTACGTCGCCTTCACCCGCGCCGCGCACCGCCTCAGCGTGTCGTCGTACCTCTGGAGCCCGCGGCCGACGCCCTACGGCCCGTCGCCCTACCAGGGCGTGGTCCGCGACCAGCTCGACGCCTGGGGAGAGCCGCTGCCCGAGGGGCACTGGCTGGAGAAGCCGGCCAAGGGCGACCCCAACCCGTACGACGCCGTCGACCCGTCCCGCCCGTGGCCCGAGCCCGGCCCGGGCCGGGAGGCTGCCCTGCGCCTCGAGGCCGCGCGTGTGGTGGTCGAGGCAGACCCGTCGGCCCACGACCAGGACCTCGACGTGGTCGAGGCGGCTCGCGTCGCCGACTGGGACCTCGAGCTCGACCGCCTCGTCGCCGAGGCCCGGGCCGACCGCGACCAGGTGGTCGACGTGCCGTTGCCGACCTCGCTGTCGGCGACCGCGCTCTCGCGGCTGCGCACCGAGCCGGCGGCCTTCGCGCGCGACCTGGCCCGGCCGATGCCGCGTCAGCCCTCGCCGGCCGCACGGTTCGGCACCCGCTTCCACGCGTGGGTCGAGGCGCGGTTCGGCCAGCAGGACCTCTTCGACCCCGACGAGCTGCCCGGCCAGGCCGACGCGGGCATCGACTCCGACGACGACCTCGCCGAGCTGATCGCGACATTCGAAAGGGGGCCGTTCGCCGACCGGGCTCCGCACGCCGTCGAGGCGCCGTTCGCGCTCGTCCTCGACGGCCAGGTGGTGCGCGGCCGGATCGACGCCGTGTACGCCGAACCGGGCGGCGGCTTCCTCGTCGTGGACTGGAAGACCAGCCGCAAGGACGACGCCGACGTGCTGCAGCTGGCCCTCTACCGCCTTGCGTGGGCCGAGCTCGCCGGCGTCCCGCTCGACCAGGTGCGGGCGGCGTTCTACTTCGTGCGCAGCGGGCGGATCGTCGAGCCCGAGCAGCTGCCGGGCCGCGAGGAGCTGGAGGGCCTGGTCACGCCGGGCTGAACGCCGCCTCGAGCGCGATGTCGACCATGTCGGCGAAGGTCCGCTCGCGCTCGTCGGCCGACGTCT
>JAICRP010000165.1 GCA_025966445.1 Nocardioides sp. | reverse complement strand
GCCGTCGCGATCGCGGCGTCGACGGCGTTGCCGCCCTTCTTGAGCACCCGGAGCCCGACCTTGGTCGCGGCCTTGTCGACCGTGCTCACGGCGCCGCCGAGGCCGGTGCTGGTCGCGGTGGTGGTCGCCGCGGGGGCGGGTGGAGCGGGGTCCGCACCCTGGGCGGGTACGACAAGGGCGGGCACCGCCACCAGCGCGGCGGTGACCAGAGGGGCGAGCGGGGCGATCAGGCGTGCGTGCATGGACGTCCTCCCGAGCAGAGACAGTCCCTCCACTCTCACCCGAGCCACGCTGGACGTCGACCGCCCGTTGGGGTGGGCTCCTAGACGGAGAAGGAAGCGAGCTCGCCGGCCAGTGCCTCGTTGGCGCGGCCACGGACCAGCGTGCCGTCGCCGGTGTGCTCCATCGAGTCGATCTCGCCGTGCTGGTGGATCCGGTCGATCAGGTCACCCCGCGCGTAGGGCACCAGCGCCTCGAACTCGACCCCGAGCCGCGGCAGCTCGTCCTCGACCACGCGCAGCACGTCGTCGACGCCCTCTCCGGTCTTGGCCGAGACGACGACCGAGTGCGGCTCGCGCTGACGCAGCCGGGCGATCACCATCGGGTCGGCCGCGTCAGCCTTGTTGATGACGATGACCTCGGGCACCTTGTCGGCGCCGATCTCGGCCAGCACCGTGCGGACGGCGGAGATCTGGCCCTCGGGGTCGGGGTGCGAGCCGTCGACGACGTGCAGGATCAGGTCGGAGTCGGCGACCTCCTCCAGCGTCGACCGGAACGCCTCGACGAGGCCGTGTGGCAGGTCGCGGACGAAGCCCACGGTGTCGCTCATCGTGTACACGCGACCGTCACTGGTCGCCGTACGTCGGGTGGTCGGGTCGAGGGTCGCGAACAGCGAGTCCTCCACCAGCACGCCCGCGCCGGTCAGCCGGTTGAGCAGCGAGGACTTGCCGGCGTTGGTGTAGCCGGCGATCGCGACCGACGGGATCTCGTGACGCTTGCGCTCCTGGCGCTTGGTGTCGCGAGTGCCCTTCATGTGCGCGAGCTCGCGGCGCAGCTTGGCGATCTTGGTGTTGATCCGGCGCCGGTCGGTCTCGATCTTGGTCTCACCGGGACCGCGGCCGCCGATGCCGCCGCCGTCCGCGCCGACCCGGCCGCCGGCCTGGCGGGAGAGGTTGCCACCCCAGCCGCGGAGCCGCTGCTTCATGTAGTTGAGCTGGGCCAGCTCGACCTGCGCCTGGCCCTCCTTGGACTTCGCGTGCTGGGCGAAGATGTCGAGGATCAGGGCGGTCCGGTCGACGACCTTGACCTTGAGCCGGTCCTCGAGGTTCCTCAGCTGGCTGGGCGCGAGCTCGCCGTCGCAGATCACCGTGTCGGCGCCGGTCGCCTGCACCATCTCCTTGAGGCCCTCGACCTTGCCGCGCCCGATGTACGTCGCGGGGTCGGGCTTGTTGCGCCGCTGGTAGATCGCGTCGAGCACCGTCGAACCGGCCGTCTCGGCCAGCAGCGCGAGCTCGGTCATGGAGTTCTCGGCGTCCTCGACGGAGCGGGTGGTCCACACCCCGACGAGCACCACGCGCTCGAGCCGCAGCTGGCGGTACTCGACTTCGGAGATGTCCTCGAGCTCGGTCGACAGACCGGCGACCCGGCGCAGAGCGTGCCGCTCGGCGAGGTCCTGCATGCCGACGGTGAGCTCCCCGTCGTCAAGCAGAGCCTCTTCGGGGTCGGGCTCGTCGGCGTAGCCCGAGGCCCAGTCGTCGCTGTCGTCCAGGGCGATCTCGGACTCGGGGTCGTCGAGGTCCCAGCCGGCCGTCTCGTCGAGCTCGGCCTCGAGGGAGAAGTTTTCGTTCTTTGCGTTCGTCATCCGGCCTCCAGAGTAGGTGGCCGGGCATGAGCAGGGCGAACCATTAGCCGTCTGCCGCCGCCCGGCACTCCCCCACCAGGGTCGCGAGCAGGCCGGCGGCGTCCCACTCGTCGGGCTCGTGGATCGACGGCCAGGTCTCGACCTGGGCGCGCGCCCACCTCGCCCAGCTCAGGACCGTCAGCTCCTGCTCGACCTGCAGACGGACGACCAGGACGTTCAGGTGCATCCGGGCCGGGAACGCCGGGGACGCCAGTCCCACGTCGAGGTTGTCCGCCAGGTCGGTGACGCGCTGGGTGGACTCGGCCACGATCCGGTCCAGCGTGGTCCGCAGCTGGTCGAGCGTGCCGGCGTCGGCGAAGAAGACCTTGACCAGAGCCTCGAACTCGTTGGCCCTCCCTGCCGACGGTTCGTCGAGCCAGCGGGCCAGCTCGCTGCGACCGGCGTCGGTGATGCCGTACACCGTGCGGGGGCGCTTGCCCGTCGAGCCGGACGTCGCGGTCGCCAGGCCGTCGGCAACCAGCCGCTTGGGCTCGTCGTACAGCTTCCGCTCCGCCCGCGGCCAGAACCAGTGGAGGCTGCGCTGCACCTGCCTGGCCAGCTCGTACGTCGTCCAGTCGCGCAGCCCGAGCAGGCCGAGCAGGGCGTACGACGTGGTGGTCCGGGAGCTCGTCACTCGCGCATCTTGACATAGTGCCTTGGGCAGTATCTACTCTCCTCACTCATACTGCACAGGGCAGTATCTACCCGAGGAGGCTCCGATGACCGAGACCCCCACCCGCACCACCCCGCTTGCCGTGACCGACCGCGGCACCGGAGGGCCGGCCGTGTTCTTCGTCCCCGGCTGGTGCGGGGACCGTGACGTCTTCGACCCGCTGCTCGCCGGAGCAGCCGCACACCGCCGGGCGACGTCCGTGGACCTGCCCGACCACGGCGACTCGCCCGCTCGTGAGGAGGTCACGACCAGCGACGTGGTGGACGCGCTCGTCGCGACCATCGACGCGCTCGGCATCGACACGGTCGTCCCCGTCGGTCTCTCCCACGCCGGCTGGGCCGCCGTGGAGCTCCGGCGGAGACTCGGTCCCGACCGGGTGCCGGGCGTGGTGCTGATGGACTGGATGGTCCTCGGGACGCCGCCCGGGTTCTCCCACGCCCTGGGCGGCCTGCAGTCACCGGCGTGGGCCGACGTGCGCGAAGGGCTCACGTCGATGTGGCTCGACGGCCTGGACATCCCCGAGCTCACGGCGTACGTGGCATCGATGAAGAGCTACGGATGGCGCCACTGGAGCCGCGCCGGCCGCGAGATCGCGGACCAGTTCGCGGCCCAGCCCGTGCCGCTGGCGGCCCTCGAGGCGTTGCAGCCGTGTCCGACGCTGCACCTCTACGCCCAGCCGGCCGCCGACGAGGTGCTGGCTGCGCAGCAGGAGTACGCCGCGTCCCACCCCTGGTTCTCGGTCCGGCGGCTCGACGCGCGCAGCCACTTCCCGATGTTCGAGGTGCCCGAGGAGATGGTCACCGAGATCGAGTCCTTCGTACGCTCGGTCTCGTGACGCCGCCGCCCTGCCTGGCCGTGGTGGTCGCGCACCCGGACGACGAGACGTTCGGCTGCGGCTCGCTGCTGATGCACGCGGCGGCGCGCGGCGTCCGAACGGTGGTCGTCTGCGCGACCCGCGGCGAGGCGGGCGAGGTCGAGACCGGCGTCCAGGTGCCGGCCGGTGGCGTCGGTGAGCTCCGTGAGTCGGAGCTGCGGGCGGCAGCCGCCGCACTCGGCGTCGCCGACGTCGAGCTGCTGCAGTTCGCGGACTCCGGCCTCACCGGCGCTGCCGACCCCGGCTCGCTCGCGGGCGCTCCTTTCGACGAGGTGGTCGACACGTTCCGTGGCTGCCTCGACCGTCACCGCCCCGACGTCGTGGTGACCCTCGACGGGAGCGACGGGCACCGCGATCACGTGCGCGTCCGCGAGGCGGTGAGGGCGTTGGTCCTGGGGACCGCGACACCGTTGTACCTCCAGTGCCTGCCGCGCTCGCTCATGCACGCGTGGATCCGGCACCACGCCGCCGACGAGGGCAAGGCGGCGTACACGACGCTCCCCGAGATCGGCACGCCCGACGAGGACATGACCACCCTGATCGACACGGCCGGGCTGCTGCCACGGCGACGCGCGGCGATCGCCCTGCATCGGTCGCAACGCTCGCCGTTCGAGGGCCTCCCCGACGACGTGCAGCTCCGGTGGCTCGGTCGCGAGCACCTGGTCCGCGTCAACCCGCCGTGGGCCGGCGGGCCGACGGAGACCGACCTCGTCGGCCTCTGAGCCCTGGGACTGACGTACGGGCCGTCGGCCTTTGGACACCGATTCGTCTGCGACCGCCAGCGGGAAAAAGGGCAGGGATCCGCAGACGAATCGGGGGTGGCCGTCTGGGACAGTGCTCCCGTGGCTGCCGAACTCCGCGATCATCTGCCCGACCGTGCCCGCGTCGTCGTCATCGGAGGCGGTGTCATCGGCACCTCGATCGCCTACCACCTCGCCCACCTCGGGTGGGGCAGCGACGTCGTCCTCCTCGAGCGCGACCGGCTGACCAGCGGGACGACGTGGCACGCGGCGGGGCTGATGACGTGCTTCGGGTCGTTCTCGGAGACCTCGACGTCGATGCGGCTCTACTCCCGCGAGCTGTACGCCCGGTTGGAGGCCGAGACCGGCCAGGCCACCGGTTTCAAGCCGGTGGGCCTGATCGAGGCGGCGGCGGACGCGGACCGGCTGGAGGAGTACCGCCGGGTCGCCGCGTTCCAGCGCCACCTCGGCCTGGAGGTCGACGAGATCTCCCCCGCGGAGATGAAGGCCCTGTTCCCCTGGGCGAAGACCGACGACCTGCTGGCGGGCTTCCACGTACCCGGCGACGGCCGGGTCAACCCCGTCGACCTGACGACCGCACTGGCCAAGGGCGCGCGTCAGCTCGGCGTCCGGGTCATCGAGGGCGTCACCGTCACCGACGTCGTGACCGAGGCCCGCGGTCGCGTCGAGAGTGTGACCGGCGTGCGGGTCGGCGACGACACGATCGGTTGCGAGTACGTCGTCAACGCCACCGGCATGTGGGCGCGCGAGCTCGCGTTGAAGTCCGGCCTCAACGTGCCCAACACCGCGGCCGAGCACTACTACCTGATCACCGACACCATCGAGGGCCTCGGCCCGGACACCCCGGTCTTCGAGGACCCCGCCGCGCACGGCTACTACCGCGAAGAGGGCGGCGGCATGATGGTCGGCCTCTTCGAGCCGCGCGCCGCCGCGTGGCACCCGGAGGGCGTGCCGGCCGGGTCGTCGTTCACCACGCTCAAGCCCGACTGGGACCGGATGGGCCCGTTCCTGGAGACCGCGATGTCCCGTGTCCCGGTGACGCTGGAGGCCGGGGTCCGCACGTTCTTCTGCGGGCCGGAGTCGTTCACGCCCGACCTGTCGCCGATCGTCGGCGAGGCGCCGGGCACCCGCGGGTACTTCGTCGCCGCCGGCATGAACTCCGTCGGCGTGCTGTCGGCCGGCGGCCTCGGACGCGTCGTCGCGCAGTGGATCGTCGACGGGAAGCCCGACGTCGACGTCACGGGGTTCGACGTGGACCGGTTCCGCGCGTACCAGGCCGAGGAGTCGTACCGGGCCACCCGGACCACCGAGATCCTCGGCACCGTGTACGCCGCCCACACGCCGGGCAAGCAGCTGCACTCCGCCCGCGGCGCCAAGCTCTCGCCGGTGCACGACCGGCTGGTTGCCAATGGCGGGTACCTGCGCGAGGTGTCCGGCTGGGAGGGCGCCGACTGGTTCGCCGGCCCGGGTGTCACCCCGGAGGCGACGCCCACCTGGGGTCACGCCGACTGGTTCCCGCGGTGGGAGGCCGAGCACAACGCCGTGCGCGAACGCGCCGGGCTGATGGACATGTCGTTCATGACCAAGCTCCGCGTCACCGGTGCCGACGCCGGGCGGGTGCTCGACCACGTCTCGGCCGGCGCCGTCGACGGTGAGGCCGAGCGGATCACGTACACGCAGTGGCTCGACCCCGACGGCAGGCTCCAGGCCGACCTCACCGTCACCAAGCTCGCCGACGGCGACTTCTGGGTCGTCGCCTCCGACACCGCGCACGGTCACGTGCTCGCCTGGCTGGCTCGTCACATCGGCGGCGCCGACGTCACGATCGAGGACGTCACCGAGGCGTGGGCCCAGCTCAACGTGCAGGGCCCGCAGTCCCGCGACCTGCTCGCCACCCTCACCGACGCCGACCTGTCCAACGAGGCCTACCCCTTCCGCACGGCGCGCTTCGTCACCCTCGCCGGGGTCCGCGTGCTGCTCGTGCGGATCACGTACGTCGGCGAGCTCGGCTACGAGCTGTACCTCCCGGCCGCCGGTGCGCCGGCCGTGTACGACGCGGTGGCCGCCGCCGGTGCCACTCCCGTCGGCCTCAAGACGCTGGCGAGCTGCCGGATGGAGAAGGGCTACCGCGACTTCGGGCACGACATCGACAACACCGACAACGTGATCGAGGTCGGGCTCGGCTTCGCGGTCGACCTCGACAAGCCGAACTTCATCGGTCGCGATGCGGTGGTCCGCATCAAGGCCGCGGGAGTCCCGCACCGCCGGCTGGTCCAGGTCCGACTCACCGACCCCGGGCCGGTCCTCCACCACGCCGAGCTGGTGCTGCGCGACGGCGAAGTGGTCGGCTACGTCCGCGCCGCGTCGTACGGCTGGACCCTCGGCGGCGCCGTCGGTCTGGCCCTGCTCGACGCCGGCGAACCGCTCACCGCTGACTGGATCAAGGCCGGTACGTGGACCGTCGACGTCGCCGGCACCGAGCACGAGGCCGAGGTGTCGCTGCGGCCCATGTACGACCCGACGAACGCGCGGATCAAGGCCTGACGCCGAGTCGGCGTATCTGCCGGCGCACACGACGTCGAGTGGGCGCAACTGCCGGAAGGGGCCACGCGCGCGACGGCAGATGCGCCGACTCGACCCGTCTCGCGCCGGCAGATGCGCCGACTCGGCTACTTGGGGGGCATCCGGATGCCGCCGTCGACGCGGATCGTCTCGCCGTTCATGTAGGTGTTGGTGAGGCAGGCCAGGACCATGCCGGCGAGCTCGTCGGGGGTGCCGAGGCGCCTGGGGAACAGCACCGACTGGCCGAGCTGCTCCTTGAACGTCGCCGGCTCCGGCGCGAAGTCGTAGATCGGGGTGTCGACCAGGCCGGGGGCCACGGTGTTGAGGCGGATGGCGGAGGCCGCGAGGTCGCGTGCCACCGGCAGGGTGAGGCCGACGAGGCCGCCCTTGGACGCGGCG
>JAICRP010000198.1 GCA_025966445.1 Nocardioides sp. | reverse complement strand
TCGTCATCCACGAGCAGAACGCCGTGCCCGGCCTGGCCAACAAGGCCGGCGCGCGGATCGCCCGACGGGTCGCGGTCAGCTTCCCGGACACCCCGCTGCCGAAGGCCGAGTACGTCGGGCTGCCGCTGCGCACGATGATCGCGCGGCTCGACCGCGAGGCCATGCGGGCCGAGGCCCGCCGGTTCTTCGACCTCGACGCCGACCGGCCGACCCTGCTCGTGACCGGCGGCTCGCAGGGGGCGCGGCGGCTCAACCAGGCGGTCTCCGGTGCGTCCACCGCGCTGGCCGGCGCGGGGGTGCAGGTGCTGCACGTGGTGGGCCCGCAGGGGGAGGCGACCCCCGCGCCCGGCGACGTGCCGTACGCCGTCGTGTCGTTCGTCGACCGGATGGACCTGGCGTACGCCGCCGCCGACCTGGTGCTCTCCCGCGGCGGCGCCAACAGCGTCATCGAGGCCGCCGCGGTCGGGCTGCCCGGCATCTTCGTGCCGCTGCCGATCGGCAACGGCGAGCAGGTGCGCAACGCCCGTCCGGTGGTCGACGCCGGAGGAGGGGTGCTGGTGAAGGACGCGGAGCTGACGTCGGCGTGGGTGGCGAGCCACGTACCGACGCTGGCCAACGACCCGGTCCGGCTGGCGGCGATGGGGGCCGCGGCGTCCGGGCTCGTGCCCCGCGACGCCGACGACCGATTGGCGCGGATCGTCCTCGAGGTCGGCCGATGAAGGTGCCCGTCCCCGACGTGCTGCTGCCCGCCGAGGAGCTCGGCCGGGTGCACTTCGTCGGCATCGGAGGAGCGGCGCTCTCGGCCATCGCCCGGATCATGGCGTCCCGCGGTCTCGTCGTCACCGGCAGCGACGACAACGACACGCCCTTCCTGGCCGGCCTGCGCGAGCTCGGAGTGCCCTGCCACCTCGGCTACGCGGCCGAGCACGTCGGCGACGCCGACACGCTCGTCGTCACCACGGCTGCGCGCGACGACAACCCGGAGGTTCTCGAGGGCCGTCGCCGTGGGTTGCGGATCCTGCCGCGGTCGGCCGGGCTGTGGTCGGTGATGGACGGACGTCGCGTCGTCGCGGTGGCCGGCACCCACGGCAAGACCACGACGACGTCCCTGCTCACGTCCGCGCTCGTGGCGGCCGGCGCCGACCCGACGTACGCCGTCGGCGGGGTGCTCGCCTCGACCGGCCACAACGCCGAGCTCGGCTCCGGCGACCTCTTCGTGGCCGAGGCCGACGAGAGCGACGGGGCGTTCCTGGTCTACCGACCGCACGCCGCGGTCGTCACCAACGTGGCCGCCGACCACCTCGACGTGTGGGGGAGCGAGGCTGCCTACCGCCAGGCCTTCGAGGAGTTCGCGGCAACGGTCGACCCGGACGGCTTCCTGGTGTGCTGCATCGACGACCCCGGAGCCCGTGACCTGGCCGAGCGCGTCCGGTCCGTCGGGCCTCGGATCGTCACCGTGGGCGAGGCGGGCGACGCCGACGTACGAGCGACCGACCTGGCGTTCGTCGGCGCCACCTCACGGTTCACGGTCGTCCGTGACGACGAGGTGCTCGGCACCGTCGAGCTGCGGATCCCCGGTCGCCACTACGTCGTCGACGCGCTGGCCGCCCTGGTCGCGGGTCTCGAGCTCGGCCACTCCTTCCAGGGACTGCGCGAGGGCCTCCAGGCGTTCGCGGGCTCCGGGCGGCGGATGGAGTCGAAGGGCCACGTCGGCGGCGTCCGTGTCTACGACAGCTACGCCCACCACCCGGCCGAGATCGCTGCCGACCTCGAGGCGGCGCGTGCGGTGGCGGGCGAGGGTCGGCTCGTCGTCGCCTTCCAGCCGCACCTCGTCTCACGCACCCGCGAGTTCGGCGCCGCCATGGGGGCCGCGCTGGGCGCGGCCGACGAGGTCGTCGTCCTCGACGTGTACGCCGCCCGCGAGACGCCCGACCCGGCCGTCACCGGCCGCCTCGTCGCCGACGCCGTCCCGCTGCCTGCCGACCGGGTCACCTTGGTCGCCGGCCTCGACGAGGCAGCCGCCGAGCTCGCCGCCCGGGCGCGCGACGGTGACCTGGTGCTCACCCTCGGCGCCGGCAGCGTCACCACGGTGGGTCCGCAGGTGCTGGAGCTGCTCGGAGCGGACGGGTGAGGGACCTGAAGCGACGCTCGCCCACCGACCCGGCCGAGCGCGCGGCGCTGCGCTCGCGCCGGCGCTTCACGCGCCGGCAGTGGCGGCGCCGCTGGCTGGCGTGGCGGTACGTCGTCGCCGCGATCCTGGTCGTCGCGGTGGTCGCCGGCGGCGTCTGGCTCGTCTACTTCTCGTCCGTGCTGACCGTGAAGAGGGTCGACGTCGAGGGCAACGACCTCCTCACGCGCAACCAGGTGCTCAAGACGGCGCGCGTCCCCACGGGCGAGCAGCTGGCCCGCGTCGACATCGACGCGATCTCGGCCAGGCTGCGCGCGCTGGCCGCCGTCCGCGCCGTCGACGTCTCCCGCAAGTGGCCCGACGGCGTGCAGATCATCGTCCAGGAACGCGTCCCCGTCGCGGTCATCGAGATCGCCGGGCGGCTGCGCGGCCTGGACTCGCAGGGGGTCGTGTTCAACGAGTACGCCAAGGCGCCGCCCGGCCTCCCGCGCATCAGCTCGACCTCGAGCACCACCCCGACCGCGCTCAAGGAGGCCGCGACCGTGGTCGCCGCGCTGCCCAAGGAGCTCTCGGCGATGGTCGACCACGTCGAGGTGCTCACCGTCGACCAGATCACCCTCGTGCTCCGCGACGAGCGGATCGTGCTGTGGGGGAGCAGCGACGACTCCGCGACCAAGGCCGAGGTGCTCCTCCAGCTGCTCCGGCAGCCCGCCAAGGTCTACGACGTCTCCGTCCCCGGCCAACCCACCACCTGCCCGGAAGCCTCCGCGGACGCCTGCCTCAGCCAGCCGTGACCCGGGCACACAACCCGGAGAAGCCCGGCGTGTCTGCGCCATCGTCAGAACGTCGCTGCCTACTGTCGTAGCCAACGCGAGGTTGACATAACTATAACCCTCAGGCTGAGGGTGACAGTTCAGGACTCGCGGGACGACTTCCCCAGCAGACCGACCGCACAGACCACCACACAAGCGAGAGGCGCATCCGCCGTGGCAGCAGCGCAGAACTACCTGGCCATCATCAAGGTCGTGGGCATCGGTGGCGGTGGCGTGAACGCCGTCAACCGGATGATCGAGGTCGGGCTCAAGGGCGTCGAGTTCATCGCGATCAACACCGACGCCCAGGCCCTGCTCATGAGCGACGCCGACGTCAAGCTCGACATCGGCCGCGAGCTGACCCGCGGCCTCGGCGCCGGCGCGAACCCCGACGTGGGCAAGCAGGCGGCCGACGACCACGCCGACGAGATCGAAGAGGTCATCAAGGGCGCCGACATGGTGTTCGTGACGGCCGGCGAAGGTGGCGGCACCGGTACCGGTGGCGCACCAGTGGTCGCCCGTATCGCGCGCAGCCTGGGCGCCCTGACGATCGGCGTCGTCACCCGCCCGTTCTCCTTCGAGGGCAGGCGTCGCGCGAACTCCGCCGAGGAGGGCATCGCCCAGCTCCGCGAGGAGGTCGACACCCTCATCGTGATCCCCAACGACCGGCTGCTCTCGATCTCCGACCGCAGCGTCTCGGTGCTCGACGCCTTCAAGCAGGCCGACCAGGTGCTGCTCCAGGGCGTCTCGGGCATCACCGACCTGATCACCACGCCCGGCCTGATCAACCTCGACTTCGCCGACGTGAAGTCCGTGATGGCCAACGCCGGCTCGGCCCTCATGGGCATCGGCTCGGCCCGCGGCGAGGACCGCTCCGTTGCTGCGGCCGAGATGGCCGTGTCCAGCCCGTTGCTCGAGGCCAGCATCGACGGCGCCCACGGCGTGCTGCTCTCGATCGCCGGCGGCTCGGACCTCGGCCTGTTCGAGATCAACGAGGCGGCCGCCCTGGTGTCCCAGTCAGCGCACCCCGAGGCCAACATCATCTTCGGAGCGACGATCGACGACGCCCTGGGCGACGAGGTGCGGGTCACCGTCATCGCGGCGGGCTTCGACGGCGGCGCTCCCAAGCGGCGCGACGCCGAGTCGGGCTTCAAGCGCACGCAGGCTCAGCAGACCCAGGAGGAGACCCGCAAGGCCGCCCAGGCGCTGGCCGAGAAGAAGTCCGCCACCGGCCAGCCGGAGGCGCGTCGCCCGCAGCCGGTGGGCGCCACCGTCTCCCGGACCGAGACCGGTACGCCGGCCCCGTCGAGCCCCGCGCCGCGCGAGGCGAAGCCGATGCAGTTCGACGACGACGACCTCGACATCCCGGACTTCCTGAAGTAGGAGCTGTTTGTACTCCGCCCGACTGAGCCACGGCCCCGTCGCGCTGGCCTTCACGGACCGGCACGGCGGGGTCAGTCGCGCGCCGTTCGACTCGCTGAACCTCGCCTGGGCCGGCGACGACGCCGACGCGCTCGCGGAGAACCACCGACTCCTCTCCGAGGACTTCGCGCCCGGTGACCCCGTCGCCGTGCTCAGCCAGGTGCACGGCAACGACGTCGCGTACGTCGGCCCCGAAGGTCCGCGTAGCGACATCCACGGACGCCTCCACGCCGTCGCCGACGGGGTTGTCACCGACCAACCCGGGGTGACGCTGATGGTGCGCGGCGCCGACTGCGCCATGGTCCTGTTCGCCGACGCCGAGGCCGGCGTGATCGGCGGCTGCCACGCCGGTCGTCCCGGTGTGGTGGTCGGGGTGGTGCCCGCGACCGTCGCCCGGATGCGCGAGCTCGGCGCCCGCGACATCACCGCCTGGCTCGGCCCCCACGTCTGCGGCCGGTGCTACGAGGTGCCGCGGGAGATGCAGGACGAGGTCGCCGCCGTCGTGCCGGCCGCCCGCGCGACCACGTCCTGGGGGACCCCCGCGGTGGACATCGGCGCGGGCATCAGGTCCCAGCTCGCCGACGAGGGCGTCGCGTGCGTCGACCTCTCGGTCTGCACGCGCGAGTCGCCGGACCTCTACTCCTACCGCCGCGACCGCCTCACCTCCGGCCGCCAGGCCGGCGTGATCCGGATGGCGTCCGCATGAGCGCGCGTCGCGACGAGCTCGCCGCGAACCAGGACGCCGTACGCCGCCGCATCGACGCCGCCGCGTCGGGCGCCGGCCGCGACCCGGCGGACGTCACGCTGGTTGCTGTGACGAAGTTCTTCCCGGCCTCCGACGTGCGCCTGCTCGCCGAGCTCGGGGTGACCGACGTCGGCGAGAACCGCCATCAGGAGGCGCAGGCCAAGGCGGCCGACTGCGCCGACCTCGACCTGCGGTGGCACTTCATCGGGGGCCTCCAGAGCAACAAGGCCGCCGCCGTGACGTCGTACGCCCGCGTGGTCGAGTCCGTCGACCGCGCCAAGCTGGTCGCCCCGCTCAACCGGGGTGCGCACGAGCAGGCCGGGCCCGTGGACGTGCTGGTCCAGGTGAGCCTCGACCCGCCCGGGCGGGAAGGACGCCAGGGGGCCGACCCCGCCGACCTGGACGTCCTCGCGGCCGCGGTCGACGAGGCCGGGATGCTGCGGCTGCGCGGGCTGATGGCGGTGGCGCCGCTGGGCGAGGACCCCGCTGCGGCGTACGCCCGGCTGGCCGGGATCAGGCGCGAGTTCGTCGGCACCCACCCCGACGCCACCTGGCTCTCGGCCGGGATGAGCGGCGACCTCGAGGCCGCCGTCGCAGCCGGCGCGACACACGTGCGGTTGGGCACCGCGGTCCTCGGTCCGAGGCCCCGCAACTTGTAATGTCAACATCACTGGCGCCCGCTCCCGCGGGCCCGGGACACACGTCGAACCGGAGGAAAGACCATGAGCGGCGCGATGCGCAAGATCGGCGAGTACCTCGGCCTGCTCGAGGACACCGGCCGCTACGAGGACGAGCTCGACGAGGACCAATACGTTGCCACGGCCGTCGGCCAGTCCGCGCCCCTGGCGCGTGAGAGCCGGCCCGCCCCCGTGTCCGACCTGGCCGAGCGCCGGCGTCCGACGGCGGTCGCCCCGGTCGGCGCCGTGGGCACGGTCGCCGAGCTCTCCCGGATCACCACGCTGCACCCGCGCACCTACAACGAGGCGCGCACGGTGGGGGAGAACTACCGTGAGGGCACCCCGGTCATCATGAACCTGTCCGAGATGGACGACAACGACGCCAAGCGTCTCGTCGACTTCGCGGCCGGCCTGGTGTTTGCGACGCGTGGCACCATCGAGCGCGTCACCAACAAGGTGTTCCTCCTCTCGCCCGCCAACGTCTCGGTGGCAGCCGAGGACAAGGAGCGGATCGCCGAGAACGGGTTCTTCAACCAGAGCTGATCAACCAGGGCTGATCAACGACGAGCTGATCACCAGAACGGGCCACCC
>JAICRP010000019.1 GCA_025966445.1 Nocardioides sp. | reverse complement strand
GGCGACGTCGGTGGCCAGGTGCTGGCCGCGGGCCTGGTCGACGAGGTGCGCATGGACGTCGCACCCGTCGTGTTCGGGTCCGGCAAGCGCTACTTCGGGTCGGTCAACGCACAGCACCTGTTGGAGGATCCCGACGTGGTGATCCAGGGTAACCGGGTGCTTCACCTCCGCTATCAGCTGCGCCGGTGACCGGTCTGAGCAATGCGCGAAGAGGTCCCCTGCCAACGGTAGACACCAACATCGGGCCTCCACCTACGGTTGCGCAGCGACCGAGGCCCCGCAGCCTCCACGGGGGCAAGCGACCCCTGCCCGACCAGGGTCTGGCCGCCCAGGTCGTGACACGGGTTGCCGGGAGAGTCTTGGGTTCGTTGCTTCGCTGGCGTGACCAGTCAGTCTCGGGGAGATGAGGCCAGAGGTCCTCGACGCCGTTGCGTTTGACTTGACGGGCGTTGGCGGATCGCGCACTCCATCGAAGCGGCCTCATCCAGGGTTTGACGCTCGGGCTCGAGCTGGCGGATCTTGTGCGAGGTGGTTCCCGGCAGCCCTGCGCGGATCTGGCTGGATCGGAAGCCCGTGCTTGGTGCATCGAGCAAGGACGAGTCAATGAACGTCACGGAGAGTCCGACCGATGTTCGGGGGCTGCGGATGCGCCTCCTCCGGCTTCCGACGTTGACCGGGTCTGGGTTGGCTCTGTTGTTCTGGTGGTACTCGCTCACGCCCACGCTGATCCCGCGGTCGGTGGTGTTCCAGGTCGCCGTCAGCGGTGTCTGCGCTGCGATCGGTTACGGGCTGGGCACGCTCGTGGAGCGTGCGGTGGCCCGGTTCGCGCCTACGGGGCGTCGCGCGTTGAGGCACACGAAGCTCGCGTGGATCGTGGTGGGCTCGGCCTGGCTGATGGCAAGCCTGTTCGGTGGCAGGTTGTGGCTCCAGTGGCAGAACGGCCAGCACCGGTTGATGGGCTCGCCGACGGTCGCGTGGCCGGACGCGGTGGTGGTGGTGACGCTGTCGATCGTCATGGTGGCCCTGCTGGTCATCCTGGCCCGTGCCGTCGGCGTGGCCACCGCCGCGCTTCGCACCCAGTTCGATCGCCGGGTCCCGTCGGCATGGGCTACCGGTCCCGTCTTTGTGGTCGCGCTCGGACTAGCACTTGCGCTGACCGGTGTGATCGCCTTCCGCGGCCTCACCGCGATGGCGAACTCCATCTACCGTGAGGAGAACGACGACACGAGCCCCGGCCTGGTGGTGCCGACGTCGTCCACGGTGTCCGGCAGCGCAGGGTCCCTCGTGTCCTGGGACACCCTGGGCCGTAACGGTCGGGACTTCGTCGCCGGTGTCACCACCTCTGAGGAGATCCGAGCCTTCCACGGGGCGGGCGCCAGCGTGGTCGAACCGGTGCGGGTCTATGTCGGTGTGCAGTCCGCCGACTCGTTCGAGGCGCGGACCGAGCTGGCTGTGCGCGAGCTCGAACGCGCCGGCGGGTTCGAACGGAAGGTTCTCGTGGTGTGGGTGCCGACCGGGGCGGGCTGGGTGATCGCTGAGGCCGCGACGGCACTGGAGCAGATGCATCGCGGCGACACGGCAATCGTCGCTGTCCAGTACTCCGTCCTGCCCAGCCTGCTGGGTGTGTTCATGGACCCCGGGCTTGCGGTCGAGTCGGGTGCCGCGCTGATCAACGCCGTCACGGCACGGTGGTCCCAGCTGCCGTCGGATCGGCGCCCGAAGCTGCTGTTGTTCGCCAAGAGCCTGGGCACCTCGGGCCTCGAAGCGCCGTTCGCCGCCGTCGACGCGGCATCGTCGATCGCCAACATGGCCTCCCGAGTCGACGGTGCGCTCATCGTTGGCGCGAAGTACACGAACCCGATCCATCGCCAGGTCACTGGTGCACGGGATTCCGGATCGCCGGTCTGGCAACCCGTCTTCGACCGCGGCCGAACGGTGCGCTTCGTGACCCGCGACCCCAACCAGCCCGACCTCGACACGAGCCGGACGGGCCCCCGGATCGTCTACCTCCAACATCCTTCGGACCCGGTGACGTTCTGGGGTGTCGACGCGCTCTGGTCACCTCCGGAGTGGATGGACACCCCCCGCGGGTACGACGTGCCCGAGGCTGCCCGCTGGTTCCCGATCGTCTCGGCCGTCCAATCCGTCGCCGACCTCATCGATCAACTCAGCCCTCCGCCCGGCTTCGGGCACGTCTTCTCAACCGACTATGTGAACGGATGGGCCGAAGTGCTGCCACCTGACGGGTGGACCGAAGCCGACACCGAACAACTGGACCGGTTCCTCGACACCGAGCATGCCGACGACTCAGAACCCTAGGAGTCGACGTTGCGGGATGCGCTCAGCGCGGTCCGCGATCGGGCCGATCCTGTGACGCGATGACCTGTTGAGAGCACCCTCAGTTGACGCGATCCTCGGCGGCCGTAGTGGTCCCGGCAGGCCGCAGTCCGGAGCTCTGTGTCGGTGACCGTGTACACGAGCCTGGTGTGCTCCGATGACCGCCGGGACCGACAGCCAGCGAAGTCGTGCTTCAACGGCTCGGGCTTGCCGATCCCGTCGTTGCCGTTGCGCTGGACGTCCTGGATCAGCAGGTTGACGCGCTTGAGCCCCTTGCGATCCTGGGCTGCCACCACAAGCAGTCCTCCCACGCATTGCTGTCCCAGACCAGCGGCATGGGTTGGTCCGCGTCGACCAGCTCGTGTGGCTCCCCACGGCCGGCCCCCAGACGCTCCATCGCCTCGAGCAGGCGACGGGCGTTGGCGGGCGACCGCGTCAGGCAGGCCTCTCGCGAAGAGACTCGAGGTCGGCCAGCGACATCAAGACGACCGGCTCGTGGCGGGCGCGGGGTGATCACGACCTCCTCGCGGTCGTTGAGCACGCTGTCGAGGACCTCACGATCCGGCACGGCGACGCGGGTGACCGGCCGTACGGGCTGGCGGGCTAGCTCACGCTGTCTGGTGATTCGGGCGGGGGCTCAGGAGTGGTCCAACTGTCGGGTGGGCTGATCGGCATGGCTTCCCATGCTTGGGCGAGTTCCCTGATGCTCAGCGACCGAGTGACGCCGCCCTCCAGGTTCTCCAAGGGCAGGGCGTCCCAGAAGTCCGGGTGCTGCTCGCAGGACAACACCGCGGTCACGTGACCACGCACCGGTGCCCGGTGATGGTCGGCGCCTACTTGCACGAAGCGGCAGCCCGAATCTTGCGCCCGCCATGCAAGGACCTTGGGGTCGGCCAGCACGCTTCCCCAAGCGATCAGCTCCGAAGGGTTGTCGACGGTGGCGGTGAGGTCACCGCACACGTCGAGTTCACGACTGATCCGCAGCAGGATCGCCAGTTCCCGCGCCTTGTCCGAGGGGTACATGGGTGGGCTCCGTTCTGTCTGGGGTCGGTCTCGTTCCCTTTGCGCTCGGGCCGCTGGGCCGCCATCGATGGGCCGGCTGGTCGCCGCCGGTGACGAGGCGGGCCACGAGCGTGCGGACAGCCGCACCGGCTTCGAGGATTGCGCCGAGCCGTGGCCGCCACCTGACGTGGTGGCCGGCCACCCCCGTCGTGCGCATCATTTCCTCCTTCGTATTGCTCGTGACCCGCCCCGCGATTGGCGAGCCTCGCTGTGTCGCCGTCGCCCACGCCTGTGGCTCCCGCGCTGCTCTTGCACGTGGCTGTCGTCTCCGCATGAGGAGTCGGTTCGGTTGTACAGGCGAGGAGACGCTCGCTGGCCCGGCTCGGCGGTCCTCGAGGGGGTTGTGCTTGGGTGACGGAACCGGCGTGGGGCAGTCGTCGTACCGAGGCCTACGCGGCCGATGCGCTCCCTGGAGTGGTACAGGGCTTCGGGGTACGGCGCCGCCCCACCCGGCGGCCCCGATGCCCTCAACTCGCGTCGGACCCGCTCCTCGTCGGCGAGCAGCAGGTCGACCCAGCTCTCCAGCACTGTCTGCTGCGTCCGCGTGGCGTGTTACGGCACACGTCGCGGCGGGGCGCCGGATGGGCGCTTGGAGCTGCGGTCATCGGGGACGCTCCGACCAAACGCTTCCCGGAGGGTTTCAGGATGTGAGGGCTGCCCGGTCCCCGGCTCCGTCGTTGGCGCCGGTGGTGATCTCGATCTTGCGGGGCTTGGCCTTCTCCGCGACCGGGATCGTCAGCCGCAGCACACCGGCCTCATAGTCGGCCTTGACGTGGTCGAGGTCCACGTCGTCGCCAAGCACCAGCTGGCGGCTGAACAGGCCGGTGGGCCGTTCGGCGGCGAGCATCTCCCAGTCCCCATTGGTCCGCGTCCGCTCGGCCTTGACCGTCAGCACGTTGCGTTCGACGTCGATGTCGAGAGTCTCGGGACGCACGCCCGGCAGGTCGAACTCGACCACGAAGCTGTCGCCCTGGCGCCAGGCGTCCATCGGCATCACCGCCGGCCGTGAGGTGGTACCGGCACCGAGGAGCTGCTGGGCGACTCGGTCGAAGTCACGGAACGGGTCAGTGCTGCGCATCAGCATCTTGCTCACCTCCACAGTGATGTTGGTTCTGAGGTGCAGCCCCTGGATCTATAGCGGCTGACACACATTTGATGTATCACAAGATAGAAGTAAAGGCAAGTGGGCGATATACGAAAGCGTGCAACGGCGACGGCAGGAAGTCCGGACAAGGCGCCGTGCGCGATCTCCGTCGTCGTCTGGTGGGACTAGCTGGGCGACGAGGACTCCGCCGGAGTGGGGAGCGCGATCACCGAGAAGTTCCAGGGGTCTGGCCGGCCCTCTCAACAGCCCCAACGACAGCGGCCCGCTTGTCCACCGCCCCGCATGCTGACGCCGGCGATGCCGTGCTCCCGCAGCGGGTCGAGTGCCGCTTGGAGGATCCGCTCCTGCCCGTCGACTTGTCGGCATCGTTCGGCGGGCGGCCCACGCCTGTCAGCCTCGTCACCGGCGCGCGCGCGTTTCGCGCCGACAACTACCCCAACGGGTGGACTCCGCCGGCCGCCCTCGCCCACACAATGCGAGTCCCGGACCACGCCGGTCCGGCGGCCCCAGGCTTGGCCATGGGTTCCCATCGCGTCGAGAAGGGGCGTCAACCATGTCGACGGCCGGTGAGCGCTCCGGGCGAGCCACTCAGTACGCGCGGTGCGGCATGGCGCACACGGTGAGCACGCGCTCCGCGATGGTCCCGGCAGCAGCGGCCAGCTCGAACGTGGTGCCCGCCGCGGCGAACTCCTGGCCGGCGCGGACCAGCACCCCGACAGCCGTGCTCGGCAGGAACGTCACCGCGGTGAGGTCGAGGACCACGTCGAGGGAGTACATCTGGCTGTACTTCTCGATGCCCTCCCGGAGCCCCGCCGCGTTGTGCTCGTCCACGTCGCCAGCGATCGTCAACGTGCCAGCGGCGGCGTCGAAGGAGAGGGAGAACGGAACCTCGGTCACAGTGCGAAGATACCGGAGCGGCCGACGTCGGCAGCACGAAACACATGCGGAGGAGGCCAGGTGATCGGTGAGACGGAGCGTGACGGGCTGCAGCTCGTGACCGCGCTCCACGACGTGGTCCAGCCAGCGGGACTTCCCGTGCTCCCGTTGTTCGACATCTACGGTCGCTTCTGCGTCCCGGACGACGCCGTCGAGCCAGGCGGCTCCTGGTTCGACGTCGTCGTGCTGCCCGATGACCGCCTGGCCCTCGTCGTCGGGGAGGTGCCGGGGATCGGCCTGACCGCCGCCGTCATGGCGGCGCAGATGCGCGGCGTCATCCGAGCCGGGCTCCGCCGCGACGGGGACGCTGTCGACGCCTTGCATCTGGCCGACATCCATGCCGAGGACATTCCCGACGCACGCGGGTCCACCGCGCTGATCGTGCTGCTCGACGCGGATCGCGGGATCGCGGCCTACGCCAGCGCGGGGCATCCGCCGCCGTGGCTCGTCCCCGCCGAAGGTACTGCCGTGCTGCTCAGTGACACTGGCGGCGGACCGTTGGGAACCGGGTCAGGCACCGGCTACGCCCGCGCCACCTGTTCGCTGGCCAAGGGCGACGGCGTCCTCCTGGCCGGCTCGGCGGTCCATCGAGCGGCATCGAAGTCCGACGAACCGGACCGCATCTTGGAGAGCCTCGCCGCCGGACTGTCCAGCGACCAGGCGTTGTCCGCGGTGGGCGCGTCGTTGCGGATGGAACCGCATCGCGGCCTGGAGGTGCGACTGGATGGCGAGGACGATCCCGTCCGTCGTGCTCGCGAGCAGCTGGGTTCCTGGCTCGTCGAGCTGGACGCGTCGCCCATGGACCAGATGGGCGTGGCCCATGCCGCGGCCGAGCTGGTGACCAACGCGTTCCAGCACGGGGCAAACGGCCACGACCCGTGGGTCGAGCTGCGAGCCCGCCTCGGCTCGAACGGCGTCGCCCTGGTCGAGGTGCTCGACCACGGCAAGTGGCGGGTGCCCGTCGAGGACGTGACGAGAGGGCGTGGGCTGGCAATGGCGGCGGGGCTGGTCGACCACCTCGGTGTCGCCCTCCGGCCCGACGGCACGCGAGCGTTCCTCCAGCATCGCCTGTTGCACGCTGCGCCGATCGAGGTCGTCCGAGCCACCGCGAGGGTCGACCCCGACCCTGCCCCCGTCGAGGTGGTGCACATCGCGCCCCACGCCGTGGCGCTGAGGGGCGCCTTCGGCCACGACGATGTCGAGCGGGTCGCTGCCGAGCTTCTCGTCGCCACTCGCGGGGGTACGGTCCGGTTGTCCCTCGACCTCAGAGAGGCGACGAGCATCAGCACGAGCGCCGTCCAGCTGTTGACCGACCTGACGTCGGTCAACCGGGCCGTGGGCATGTATGCGGCTGACATCGAGATCCTGACGAAGGCCGACTCGACCGTCCAACGCACCCTGGACTCGGCCTGCATCCCCCACCATGCCGCCTGAGTCGGTGGGCCGCGCGCCGAGGCTGAGGCTCGCTCTGTTGCCGGACGCTCCTCTGGTGATGGCCGGGACGGCCGACATGCTGTCCCGGGTCGCGCCGGAGATCGAGGTGATCTGCCTGGCCGACACGTCGCAGGACCCGGGGCGTGTGGACTTCATCGTGTACGACCCTCAGCGGCACGACATGGAGGAGCTCGCCCACCTGACCCGCTCGTCCCCCGATGCGTTGAAGGTGGCGTTCTCCTGGTCGACGCGCCCGGACCTGGTCGACGACGCCTATCGCCAGGGTGCCGCCGGCTTCTTGTCCAAGGAGCTCGGTGCCGACGAGGTGGTGACCGCCATGCGGGCTCTTCGCGCCGGTCATCATGTCCGCTTCCTCGTGCAGCCCTACGCGCCCGTACCCCAGTCATCGACCTCGGGTCGGCCGAACGGGCTCACCCAGCGGGAGCTGGAGGTGCTCGAGCTCGTCACGGTGGGTTGCAGCAACGACGAGATCGCCAAACGCCTGTTCCTGAGCATCAACTCCGTGAAGTCCTACATCCGGACGGGGTACCGCAAGATCGGGGCCACGCGCCGCACGCAGGCGGTGCTCTGGGGCGTCGAGCACGGGCTGGCAACCTTCGACGGCCAGGTGTCCGCGGGCGAGGCCGAGCAGCCTCTGCTCAGCTCGCCGCGAACGTGATGATCGCGATGTCGTCGCTCGCGTGGTGCGACTGCCAGGCCAGCGCTGCCTCGGCGATGCCCTCGGTGATCGCGGTCGGTCGATGCGGAAGCCGGCCCACCAGCTCGACCAGCCTCTCGTCCCCGAACATGCCGTCCGGTGAGCGCGCCTCGGTGACCCCATCGGTGTAGAGCGTGACGGCCAGGTCGTCGAGCGCCTGGCGGACCGTGCAGAACTCCGGCTGGGTCATCAGGCCGACGGGCGTGCCGGGCACACCCAGCTCGTACGTCGTGCCGTCCGGGCGGCGGACCAGCGCCGGCGGATGTCCGGCGAGGGCCAGGGCGAGGTCCCAGCGCCCGCGGAGCCGCTCGAGACGGACGGCCACCAGGGTGCAGAAGTGGTCGGTGCCGTGGGCGCGGACCGCCTCGTCGAGTGCGCCGAGCAGGTCGGACGGGTCGGGATGGGCGATGGCGAGTGACCGGACGGTGTGGCGGATGAAGGACGTGACGACAGCGGCCGGGATCCCCTTGCCGCTGACGTCGCCGAGGACGACGAGCCAGGCGTCCGGCCCGACCTGGAGCACGTCGTAGAAGTCGCCGCCCACCTCGCGCCCACTCCCGGCCGGCCGGTACAACGCATGGATGTCGAGGTACGGGATCGCCGGCGGATGCGGCGGGATCAAGGTCCCTTGCAAGGTCGCTGCCAGCGAGGCGGCCTGCTCGCCCGCCATCTCGGCAGCTTGCTTGGCGGCGAGCAGGTGGTCCTCGTACCGGTGCCGGTCGCGCGTCTCCAGCACCACCACCAGGTAGACCCCGGTGGCGGGGTCGTGCACGCGGGCGTTCAGCAGGATCGGGATGCGCACTCCGTCGAGGCGGACCAGGTCGAGGGCGATCTCCCGGACGACGCCGTCGCGCTCGAGCAGTGGCCGCAGATGGGTCTCCATCAGGATCCTGCCCCCGGCCGACACCAGGCTGGGGAGGGTGCGGACCCCGACGATGTCGCCCGCCGGCTCACCGACCAGCCTCAGGAACTCGGCGTTGGCGCGGATGATCGTGCCGGTGTTGTCCACGACGACGTAGCCGCACGGCGCCGCCTGGAAGAGGTCCGCCTCGGGCGGAACGGGCTCAGGTGGGTGCTGGGACACTCAGGAACTCGCCGATCGCGGCCACGACGTCCAGCGGGTCCGAGAGGTGCGGTGCGTGCCCCCGCGTCTCCAGCACGACGAGACGCGCTCCCGCGACGTGCTCGCTGACGAACTGGCCGGCCGACATCGGCGCGATCGCGTCGTCGCGGACCTGGAGGACCAGGGTCGGGGCGTCCACCTGCTCCAGGTCGGCGCGATTGTCACTGCGGAAGGTCACGGCGGCGAACTGGGCCGCGATCTCGGGGTGCGTCCGGCAGAACGTGTCGTCCAGCTCGAGCCGGGCCTCGTCGTGGCCGGCGCCCGCGACCATCCCGGACAAGGGGGTCTGCCAGCCGAGGTGGTTGCGGTTCATCATCTCGAGGAGGTCGTCGATGTCGGCGGGTCCGAAGCCGCCCCGGTAGTCGCCGTCGTCGAGGTAGCGGGCCGACGGCGAGACGAGCACCAGCCGGGTGACCACCGCGGGGGCGGCGATGTGCGCCAGGACGCCGATCATCGAGGAGACGGAGTGGCCGACGACCGTCACGTCGTCGAGGGCCAGCTCGTCGAGGACGCGCAGCACGTCATCGGCGTACCCCTGCAGCGAGGCGTGGCGGACCGGGTCGTACGTGGATGGGTCCGCGTCGGCCGATCCCGGCAGGTCGAGCAGCACGACGCGGTGGTCCGCCTCGAACGCCGGCGCGACATGGCGCCACATCGCCTGGCCACATCCGAACCCGTGCACGAACAGCAGGGCGGGGCGATCCGTACGGCCGCTCATCGCGACGTTGAGAGCGTCCGCCATCCCCACGCCCGGCATCGTAGGTCACCCGCGCGACATGGCGTCCACGCACACCGTGATCGCCAGGATGAGCGGTACGTCCTGGTCCTCGGCCAGCTGGACGCCATAGGTGTCGCGCACCCTGAACCACTTCTTCGAGACCGTCGCCACGGTGTCGCCGTCACGTTCGATCTCGTACTCGTGGTCGACGATGTTGCCGTGGGCCTTGAGGTCCTCGCCGCCCTCGACCTCGATGATGTAGTGGTCACGGATGCCGAGCAGACGCTTGCGCACGGTGGCGTGGGCGTCGCCGCACTCGATGGTCATCTTGTCGCGGACGGTGAGCTTCTTCTCCTGGATCTTCGACAGCTCGTTGCCCTGTGCGTCCTCGAGGATGAACGTCTCGCGGAGCCGAGCGGCCTTGCCGTTGACCTTGAAGACCTTGTTGCCGTCGTCGTCCTCGATCCAGTAGTCGTCCCCGATCGCCATCATCTTCTCGCGCATCCTGAACGTGGGGCCGTCCAGGCCCCGGTGACGCAGTCCCATGGGAGTCCTCCTTCGTCGAGCACGACCCTCCTCGGCTCGAACCGTCGTCGCGTCACCCGCGCGGGGTGACTCTCGCTTCAGGACCGGTGGGGCTCGGGTCCTGCCTGCTGGAGCGCGAGCTCCAGGTCGTTGCTCACACCCGCCAGCTCCGACGACACGCTCAGCGAGGAACCGGGCGCGACCAGGGCCTCCACCCGGACCCGAGCCGCTCGGACGGCCTCGCGCAAGGCGCGTGCCTGCGCTCCGCCGGGATCGTCCGAGGACGTGGCCTCGAGCGCCGTCAGCCTGTCCTCGAGGACGCGAACCCGTGCGGAGGAGACGGCCCACCCTCCCGCGACCTGCTCCCGCGACACGGATCTGCGCAGCTCGGGCAGGAGCTCACGGGTCAACCACGCCGCCTCGTCCCTGGCCGACGCGAAGTCGGACTGCCACGTCTTCCGTCGGCGTGACCGCAGGAGCAACGGGACGCCGATCGCCAGCCCGGCCACGAGGACCGCCACGAGCCACCAGACCTCGGCGGGCACGCCGTCTGCTTCCTCGGCCGTCCCGTCGTCGGCGTCCTCGGGGGCCGTCGTGGGAGACGCGTCGGCCGTCGCGCCGGGCGTTGCCGAGTCCGCCGGACTGGCCGTCGGCGTCTCCGACGGCGCCTCGGACGGCGTCTCCGGCACGGCCTCCGACGGGGTCTCCGAGGGGGCCTCCGAAGTCTCCGCAGGATCGGACGGTTCGGGCTCAGGCTCCGGCTCTGCCGGGGAGTCCGACCTCGTCGGCAAGGACGTCGGGCTCGGGAGGCTCGCCGTCCGGCTCGGAAGCAGGCTGGCTGTCCGCGTGGGATCCACGGACGGCCCGCCCTCGCCGCCGTCGGCGCAGGACCCGAGCAGCAGGGCGGCGACAAGCGCGGTCGCGGCCATTCGCGTCCGACGCAGGCTTCTCATCGAGTCCTCCCCCGCCCAGGGTGTCCGCCTGTGCTGGGGCTGTCCACCCGTGAGGAGCCACGCGGCCCGCGATTCCGGGGTCGCCCGAAGCGGGTGAAGCGGGCCACGCCCCGAGGGCGGAGCGTGGTCGTGGCCACCCGTGCGGGTGGCCACAACAGCGCGACAAGGAGCCGACATGTCAGAGAACACCCCTCCTCCTGACGACGGGACCGAGTTCATCGCAGCCGCGTCCGACGGGGCCTACACCCTGGTCGTCGCCGACTTCGCCGACACGGCGACGGCGTGGAGCGCCTACGAGGCACTCGAGGCGGCCGAGGACGGACGTACGGTCGAGATCGAGGGCGTCGTCGTGGTCAAGCGCGAGGCCGACGGGAAGCTGGAGGTCCAGAAGGCCACCGACCACAGCACCAAGTCCGGGCTCAAGTGGGGCCTGGTCGGCGGCATCGCCCTCGGCGTCATCTTCCCGCCCTCGATCCTCGGCAGCGCCGCGGCGCTGGGTGCCGCCGGGGCGGCGACCGGCAAGGTACGCCAGCTGCACCACCGCAGCGAGCTCGCCGACCAGCTCGAGGGCTCGATCGCCCCTGGCCACTCGGGGATCCTCGCGCTGGTGTCCGACCCGGGCGCGGTGGAGATCCGCAAGGCACTCGCCGCGGCCGACGCCATCGTCGCGGCCGCCATCGACGACGTCGCGGCCCGCGACATCAAGGCTGCGGCCAAGGAGGCCGAAGCCGAGGAAGACTCGTAGCCGACCGCCACGCTCCGGCGACTCCCCCATCCGGAGTCGTCTGGAGCTGGGGCGGGCTGTCGCGGGGGGCGCTGTTGGGTGCCCCCCGGTTCTGGGAGCGGTTCCTCGAGACCGGGCTCGGGATCGCCGCGGCGGCGACCTTCGGACTCCTGCTCCCCGCCGTCCTGGATCGGGACGAGGAGCGCCCCCTCACGCCGTAGTCGCCGGATACCTCAGTCGGGAATCGTGACGACCTCGATCACGTCGACCCCGAGCGAGCTCAGGAGGTTCAAGACTCCCTGGAGCTCCTGCTGGTCCACGAGATCGCCCGTGAGGGTCGTCGTCGCTCGCTGGGTGTGCTTGGACAGCTGGGGGAACGCGCCGGCCATCTCGTCGGAGAGGTCGGCGTCGACACGGATGAGCACTCTGGTCATCGACACTCCTATAACCCGGCCAGGCCCTTGCCGAAGATCGCGACCCCGATCACCAGCAGCAGGACGGACATGACGGTGGCGTTGTTGGCGGTCAGCCACACCCTCAACCGGTCCAGAGGCGCCTGCATCCGGGCCCGGGCAGCCAGGTACGCGAGCACCGGGACCATCACCGTGGAGGCGCCGATGAGGACGAACACGGCGATCGCCACCACGATCTCCTCGCCCGAGAGGCCGGCTCCACCGATCGTGACGCCCCCGGCCAGGCACAACGTGAGGTTCTTGGGGTTGACCGACGAGAGCAGGATCCCGAGCCCGAAGGCCTTCCCGGCCGTGATGCTGTCGATGGCGGCCATCCACTTCGGCAGCGTGGGCTCCTCGCCCTCATGGGGACGCGACCGCCACTGCCGCGCGGCCAGCAGCACTGCCGCGACGCCCAGGAGCATCATGGCCACGGACGAGAACGTGGAGGGGCCACCGTCGTCAGCCTGACCGACGGGGTCCACCAGCAGGGTCACCGCGACCACGACGACCGCGATCCCGAGCACCCAGCCCAGCATGAACGCGATGCTGGCGGCCTTCGCCTTCGGAGCCAGGAGCATCAGGATCACGGCGATGATCGGCACCGGCGAGATAGCGACACCGAGGGCCACGGGGAGGATGTCTCCGATGACTTGTCGCATGCCTGCTCCTCGGCAACGGCGGCGAGACGACAGCACGCCCGCGCCGGCGTTGAGC
This sequence comes from Nocardioides sp., assembly GCA_025966445.1. Lineage (GTDB taxonomy): Bacteria > Actinomycetota > Actinomycetes > Propionibacteriales > Nocardioidaceae > Nocardioides. The sequence continues at coordinate 10,482 of JAICRP010000019.1, read as the reverse complement.
CGACAGTAGGAGCCGGGGACTCGACCGGGCCTCACCGGATTCGGGCGAGGCGACCTCGACAGCCCCCCGCGAACCTGGCTCCAGACTCGCCGTCGACCGAGTCCGTCGGGAGGTGACGTCGTGTCCGTGGCAAGCCGGCTGCGTCCACCGTCGTTCGTGGGTTTCCGACCTGCGTGGGTGCGGTCCGACGTCATCGCCGGGTTGACGGTGTGGGCGGTGCTCGTGCCCGAGTCGCTCGCGTACGCGACGATCGCCGGGGTCCCGCCCGTGGTCGGGCTCTACGCCGCCGTTCCCGCCTTGGCGCTCTACGCCCTGGTGGGCTCGTCGCGACACCTGATCGTCGCACCGATGTCGGCCACGGCCGCGCTGTCGTTCGGCATCGTGGCGGACTACGGGGGAGGCGACAGCCAGGCCGTGGCGCTGACAGCGGCCCTCGCGCTCGCGACCGGCCTGGTCGCCATGGCGGCGGGGCTGCTCCGGCTGGGGTTCCTGGCCTCGTTCATCTCGGAGCCGGTGCTCAAGGGGTTCATCATCGGCCTGGCGCTGACCATCATGATCGGCCAGATCCCCGCCATGCTCGGCGTGGACAAGGGCAGCGGCAACTTCTTCGAGCAGACGTGGGACCTCATCACCCACCTCGGGGACGCGGACGTGCTGTCGGCCGTGGTCGGCATCGGCAGCCTCGTGGCGCTGCTCGTGCTGCGACGATGGATGCCCTTCCTGCCCGGCTCCCTGATCATCGTCCTGATCGGCATCGCCGCCGTGAACATCCTCCGGCTCGACGACCAGGGTCTCGACATCGTGGGCACCATCCAGTCCGGCCTTCCCGATCTAGGCCTCCCGGACGTCTCGGGCAACGACTTCCTCACGCTCCTCGCCGCCGCGGTCGGCGTCATGCTGGTGGGCTTCGCCGAGGGCCTCGGAGCGGCCAAGACGTACGCCGCGCGCGAGGGCTACGACGTCGACGCGAACCGCGAGCTCGTCGGCCTGGGTGCCGCCAACCTGGGTGCCGGGCTGGCCAGCGGCATGGTCGTCAACGGCAGCCTGTCGAAGACGGCCGTCAACGGAGGGGCGGGTGCCAAGTCGCAGATCTCCGGGCTGACCGCAGCCGTGCTGACCGTGGTGACCCTGCTCTTCCTGACCGGACTCTTCGAGAAGCTCCCCGAGGCGACCCTGGCCGCCGTCGTGGTCGCCGCCGTCATCGAGCTGGTCGACATCACCTCGCTGAAGCGGCTGTGGCGGGTGCGGACCGGGCGGCTGGCCAGCGTGTACCGGGTCACGAGCCGGGTGGACTTCTTCGCCGCAGCCGCGACGCTGCTGGGTGTCCTCCTCTTCGAGACCCTGCCCGGACTCATCATCGGCATCGCGGTGTCCCTGGGTCTGCTGATCGCCCGGACGTCGAGACCGCACACCGCGGTCCTCGTCCCGGTCACCCAGCCCGGTGACACGCCGGCGAGGCAGACCCAGATCTGGGTCGACTCCGAGCGCAACCCCGCCCTCCCGGCGGTCCCCGGGCTCCTGGTGGTGAGGGTGGAAGCGCCGTTGATGTTCACGAACGCCGATGTTGTTCGCGAGCAGATCCGGGACCTGGTGACCGGCAGCGACCCCCGGCCGACCGTGGTGGTGCTGGACGGCCGCACCACACCCTCGATCGACGTCACCGCGGCCGGCATGCTCGTCCTGCTCCGTCAGGACCTGCGTCGACTAGGAGCGGAGCTGGTGATGGCCGACGACGTCGGGCAGGTGCGCGACGTCCTCACCGTTGCGGAGCCGGACGACGAGCCCCCGATGTACGTCACGATCGAGGAGGCGATCGCGGCGGCGTCGACGTCACGGGACGGGACGGGACGGTAGTGCCCCGGCGGTCCGAGGCGGACTAGGCTCGCGGTCGCAGCCGGTTGACGGCAGCAGCCGCCGGCCCGCGGTCGGTGAGGCTGCTCTACTCGAGGGAGCGTCCTCATGGGCGGAGAAACGCGTGCTGTCCCCTCCGCCGTGCGCGGGGACCATCGGCCGCGTCTGCCGCGGGTGTACGTGCCCCGCAGCCTGCTCTGGGACCGCCTCGACGCCGCGACCCCGCACGCGCTGACGTTGCTGGTCGGCCCGATGGGGTCCGGCAAGTCCCTCGGCGTCAGCGGCTGGCTCGAGAGCCGTGGCGACGAGGACGCGCGGTGGATCGCGGCCGACGCCGGCTGGGAGCCGGCCCGCTTGCAGGAGGCGCTGCTGGCCGCCCAGGAGCCCGAGGCACCCGCACCCCGGCTGGTCGTCGTCGACGACGCCCACCTGTTGCCGCTGGCCAGCGTCCGGCTGGTCGACGAGCGGCTGAACGCGGCCCCCGAGAGCCTGCGCGTCCTCCTCATGTCCCGGTGGGACCTGCCCATCACGCGTCTCGGAGCCGAGCTCTTGGGCCACTTCACGGTGCTGCGGGGCGAGCTGCTCCGCCTCGACGAGCGCGACTCTGCCACCCTCGTCGCCGAGCACGCGCGCACCGACTCCGTCGAGGTCGCCCAGGCCGTCACCGAGCATGCGCAGGGATGGTGTGCGGCGGTGGTACTCACCGCCCGGAGCATCGCCGCGACGCGTGACCCGCTGGCGGCGGCACGTCGCCTGCGCGACCAGGAGCTCCCCGTCGCCGACGCCGTCGCGGCCGAGGTGTTCGCCTCGCTTCCGGCGCAGGACCGCCACCTGCTGCTGTGCGTGGCCAACGAGGAGATCGTCTCCGTGGACACCGCCCGGCACCTCACCGGAGACCCGGAGGCGGCGGCCACCCTGGCCGAGCTCGAGACCACCGGGCTGATGGTGACCCGGGTCGGCGACGGGGCGACCGACGGGCTCGCCCGCTACCGGATCCATCCCCTGCTCACCGAGGTCGTGCGCCGACGGATCGCCGCTGGGGGCGAGGACGTGGAACGGGCGAGGTCCACGGTGCTGCGCGCCGTACGGCTGGACGCTGCGCGGGGTGAGAGCAGCAGGGCCTTCCGTCGGCTGCTGGGCCTGAACCATCCCGAGGCAGCGGCGCAGGTGCTCGCCGCGGACGCGCCCGAGCTGATCGCCCACGACGGTGGGGCGGCCGTGCGGACGTTCGTCAGGCAACACCCGGTCGTGGTCGAGGACCACCCTGATGCGTGGTTCGCGGTCTGCGCGGAGCGCTGGTTCGATGACGACATCCCGCAGGCGCTGCACTGGATGGACAAGCTGCTGCAGCTGCCGCCCGAGCGGCGGGCGCGTCTCGCGGGCGAGATCGCCTGCGTCCAGCTGATGCGGGCCCGGCTCGGGCTCGAGTCGCTCGAGGAGTCCGTGGCGGCGGCCGAGCTCCTGCTCCGGGACAAGAAGAGCATGCTCTCGCTCGCCGTGTTCCTCCAGCTCCGCGTCGAGCTCGGCATCGTGCAGACCTGGCTGGGTCAGCTCGACTCCGCGCAGGCCAACCTCGCCGAGGCGATCCGCGTCGGCCGATCGAGTGTCCTGCCCGCGTACGCCGCCTCGGCGATGAGCCACCTGGCGTTCACCTACTTCGCGCAGGGACGCGGACGGGCCTGTGCCCGCATGGCCACCGATGCTCTCGAAGCGATGGCGGGCGTGTCGGGCTGGCGTCCTCCGCTGACGATCGCCCGCGCCGAGCTGGCCGGCCAGCTGGCCGGCCTGAGCAGCCTGCCCTGGCCGGCCGCCCCCGTGGTGGTCCCCGCGACCGCCCGGCGCGTCCACTCGGCGGACCTCACGGTCAAGTTCTGGCTGCACCTGCGGGACGCCCGGCTGGCGCTGGCCGGAGGGTCGGTGGTGACCTGTCTGCGGATCCTGCAGACCCAGGCCGACGTGCCGCGTCTGCCGCGGCACCTGCAGCTGCTCGTCGTCATCGAGCGTTCGTTCGTGCTGGCCCTGACCGGCGACGCGCGGGGGCTGATGGCACAGATCAGCGAGCTCGACGACCTCGGCGCGCCCGCCGAGCAGGCGCTGCTCCAGGGCTTGTACGCCGACCTGCGCGGAGACCTTCGCACCGCGGTCGACCACTTCGCCGCGGCGGAGCGCGGTCGTCCGATCGCCCAGCCGGACTGTCGCGCCCTCGCGCTCGTCGGCCAGGCGCAGCTCCTCGAGGAGCTCGGGGAGCGAGACCGTGCCCTGGAAGCTCTCCGCGAGGCGGTGACCATCACCGAGGTCAGCGGCAACGCCACGCCGTTCCTGGGATGGAGCCGTCACGGGGCGCCGGTGCACCGCCTGCTGGCCCGACTGGCCGAGCAGGCCGCCGACCCGTGGCTGCACGAGCTCGCCGAGGCGACGAAGGGAAGACCCAACATCACCGAGGTGCTGGGACCGTGGAGCCCCAGCGTCCACGAGCAGGGCACGGTCGCCGAGCCGATGACCCCACCGGGACTCAGCCCTCGCGAGCGCGACGTCCTCCACGAGCTGGCTCGAGGCGCGACGTACGCGGACATGGCCGCGAACCTGTACATCTCCGAGAACACCATCAAGACCCACGTGTCCGCTCTGTACGCGAAGCTCGCGGTGAGCCGACGCAGCGAGGCGCTCGCGGTCGCGCGCAAGCTCGACCTGCTCTGAGTCACCCTGTTCAGGTGAGGTAGCAGGGCCGCGAGGGGCGGTTCGCTGGTGCGACCCGGACCGAGGAGGGCCCGTGTCGAGTCGCCCGGTCTGGTTGCTGCCGTCGATGCAGGGTTACCAGCCGGCGTGGTGGCGCCTGGACGTGCTCGCGGGTCTGGCGGCGGGCACGGTGGTGATCCCCCAGGCGATGGCGTACGCAACCATCGCCGGACTCCCGGTGGAGATCGGGCTGTACACGTGCATGGCGCCGATGGCCGTGTACGCCCTGCTCGGTGGCTCACGGGCGCTGAGCGTCTCGACCACGTCGACGATCGCGGTCCTCGTGGCCACCTCGCTGGCCGACCTGTCGCCGCGAAGTCCCGACGAGCTGCTGCGTGACGCCTTCACGCTCACCGCCCTGGTGGGGGTGTGCCTGCTCGCGATGAGGGCGTTCCGGCTCGGCTCGCTGGTGGAGAACATCAGCCCGGCCACCCTCACGGGAGTGCGGATCGGGGTCGGTCTCACGGTTGCGGTCGGACAGCTGCCGAACCTGCTCGGCGTGACCGCGGATCCGGATGCGGACGGCTTCTTCGCCAAGCTCGCCGACATGATCTCGCAGCTGCCGGACGCCGAGCCCGTGACGGTCGTCGTCTCGGCCAGCGTGGTGGCAGGTCTCCTGCTGCTGCGCAGGTTCGCGCCCAAGGTCCCGGCCCCGCTCCTGGCCGTCGCAGCCGGCATCGCCCTGGTGGCCTTCACCGACGTCGAGGAGCGCGGTCTCGCTCTCATCGCCGCCGTGCCGACCGGGCTGCCCGAGCTGTCCCTGCCGGTGCTCGGGGACGTCTTCACCCTGCTGCCCGCTGCCCTCGCGATCGCGGTGATGGCGTTCCTGGAGACGGTGCTCGTCGCGCGGAGCAACCGGAAGCGCGCGGAGCCCCAGATCGACACGGACCAGGAGCTGCTCGCCGTGGGCGTCGCCTCGCTGGCGGGGGGCCTGACCCAGTCCCTGCCACCGGCGGGCGGCTTCTCCCAGAGCGCGGTGAACCTCCGCTCCGGCGCCCGCTCCCAGCTGGCCGGTGTCGTCACCGCGGTCCTCGCCGTTGCCGTGGCCATGTTCCTGGCACCGCTGCTGGACGACCTGCCCCAGGCCGTGCTGGCCGCGATGGTGGTGGTGGCCATCCTCGGCCTCCTGGACCCCCGCGAGTTCGCGCGGTACGCACGCATCGACCGCGCCGAGATGTGGGTCGCGATCGCGGTGACCGGGCTCTGCCTGACCGGCGGCATGCTGCTCGGCGTGGCCGCCGGGGTGGCGCTGACCCTGGTGCTGGTGATCCGCCACGTCAACCGCCCCCGGGTGCGGCCGCTGTACCGACGCGAGGGCGGCGGGTGGACCACGATCCGGCCTGACGACGGCGGCGGCGTGGCGGGCACGCTGCTGCTGCACGTCGACGGGCCGATCTACACGGGCAACGCCCAGGTGACCGTGGACGCGGTGGTGGCGGCGGCCCGGGACGCGGTACCTCCGGTGCAGTCGGTCGTGCTCGAGGCCTCGGCCGTGCACGGCGTGACGGTGCCGATGCTCGACGCCCTGCGAACACTCCAGCAGGAGCTCGCGACGCAGGGTGTCCCGTTGAGACTCGCGGGCGTCCCACCCGAGACGTTGGAGGTCTGCCGCCGCGACGCGTGGTTCGCGGACGCGGAGGCCTCCGGGCTGGTGTTCGCGACCGTCGACGACGCCATCGCTGCGCACGGGAGATCCGTGGAGTGACCGGCTCGCCGTCACACCCTGCGTCACACGGGGCGGGTGTCCTGGTGACCCGAGCCCGCGGGCCTGCCAGATCCACGCGGCGGCCGCCATGCCGGCACATCGACAAACCCCTGGCTCACTCCCCTCCTCGCGGGGGCTGGCACTGATTCGGGGCACAGTCGAAGATGAGGCATGCAGCGCGACGGCAAGCCCGACACAGCCGAGCACCGCCGGCTCGCGGAGGCGACGGGACGGGCCGAGGACGACCTGTTCAACGCCAACCCCTGGTACGAGTGGGGGCCATACCTCTCCGAACGCGCCTGGGGCACGGTGCGCGAGGACTACAGCGAGAACGGCGACGCGTGGCGCTCGTTCCCGCACGACCACGCCCGCTCGCGCTCGTACCGCTGGAACGAGGACGGGATGGCGGGGCTCTCCGACATCCGGCACGAGCTGTGCCTCGGCCTGTCGCTGTGGAACGGCGTCGACCCGATCCTCAAGGAGCGGATGTTCGGGCTGACCGGTCCCGAGGGCAACCACGGCGAGGACGTGAAGGAGTACTGGTGGTTCGTGGACGGGCTGCCCAGCCACGCGTGGCTCCGGTGGCGCTACCACTACCCGCAGGCGGCGTACCCCTACCAGCAGCTGATCGACGAGAACGCCCGCCGCAGCCGCGAGGAGCCCGAGTACGAGCTGCTCGACACCGGCGTGTTCGCGGACGAGCGGTTCTGGGCGGTGGAGGTCACCTACGCGAAGGTCTCGCCGACCGAGGTGCTCGTGAGCATCACCGTCGAGAACCGTGGGCCCGACGAGGCCACCATCGACGTGCTGCCCACCCTGTGGTTCCGCAACCGGTGGAGGTGGTACGCCAACCAGCCCGTGCCGGTCCTCAAGCTCGAGGGCGATGCGGTCGTGGTCGAGCAGCACCGCCTCGAGGGGTACCGGCTCGAGGCCGCGACGGGACCCGACGGCGTGCCGCCGCGCGCGGTGTTCTGCGACAACGAGACGAACACCGCACGGCTGTACGGCGCCCCGCCGCTCACGGCGTACCCCAAGGACGGCATCAACGACCACGTCGTGTCGGGAGCGGACACGGTCAACCCCGAGCACCGTGGCACCAAGGCGGCCTGGTGGTACCACCTGACGGTGCCGGCCGGGGGGACGAGCGAGATCCGGCTCCGGCTGCACCTGCCGGCGGACGACCAGCGGGCCCCCGCCTGGTCGGGCGCGGACTTCGACGCGATCGTGGCCGAGCGCCGGCACGAGGCCGACGAGTTCTACGCGGCCATTGCCCCTGCCGGCATCGACGACGAACGGATGCGGGTGCTGCGCCAGGCCAGCGCCGGGCTGGTCTGGAGCAAGCAGACCTACGCCTACGACGTCGGCCGGTGGCTGGACGGCGACGCCACCCAGCCTCCACCGCCCGAGGGTCGGCATCGTGGCCGCAACGCCGACTGGCGCCACGTCGACGCCTTCGACGTCCTCGCGATGCCGGACCCGTGGGAGTACCCGTGGTTCGCGGCCTGGGACCTGGCGTTCCACGCGGTCCCGTGGGCCCACCTCGACCCGGCCTTCGCCAAGTACCAGCTCGGCGTGCTGCTCCGCGAGTGGTTCCTGCACCCCAACGGCGCGCTGCCCGCGTACGAGTGGAGCTTCGACGACGTCAACCCACCCGTGCACGCCCTGGCCGCCATCCGCGTCTTCGTCATCGACGGCAGCACCGACACCGCGTTCCTGGAGCGGGTCTTCCAGAAGCTGTTGCTCAACTTCACGTGGTGGGTCAACCGACAGGACCCCGACGGCAACAACCTGTTCGGGGGCGGCTTCCTGGGCCTGGACAACATCTGCCCGGTCGACCGGTCGAGCCTTCCGTCGGAGTACCGGATCGAGCAGGCGGACGGCACGGCGTGGATGGCGTACTACGCCCTCGCCATGCTCGAGCTCGCCCGCGAGCTGGCGGCGCACAACCCCGTGTACGACGCCATGGTGGTGAAGTTCCTCGAGCACTTCGTCCAGATCAGCGAGGCCCTGGACGCCTCGGGGATGCTCGATGCGGACGACGCCTTCTTCTACGACCGGCTCATCGACGCCCACGGCAACGCGACGCCCATCCGGGTGCAGTCGCTCGTGGGGGTGCTACCCGGGCTGCCGGCCGCATCGATCACCATCACCGACGCGGAGCGGAGCCTCACCCTCAACAAGCACTTCGCCCGCCGCCTCGAGGCGATCATCCTGGGTGAGGGCCGCGAGTGGCGGCTGATGGGCGAGGGGGACTCGCGGCGACTGCTGGTGTCGATGGTCTCGCTCGAGCAGATGCGCAAGGGCATCACGACCTTGTTCGACGAGGACGCCTTCTTGTCGCCGTACGGTCTGCGCTCGCTGTCGAAGCGGCACCGGGAGACGTACCAGGTACCCGGCATAGCCGGCGCGAGCATCGAGTACGCGCCCGCCGAGGCGCGCACCGGCATGTTCGGCGGGAACTCCAACTGGCGCGGTCCGGTGTGGCTGCCGACCAACTACCTGGTCATCCAGGCACTGGTGCAGTACGACCGGTTCTTCGGCCCCGAGCGCCTGATCGAGTACCCGACCGGCTCGGGGCGGGAGATGTCCCTCGGGGCCGTGGCCGCTGACCTGGCCGACCGGCTCGTCTCGATCTGGCTGCCGGACGGCGACGGGCGACGGCCCGTGAACGGGCGCCGCGACGTCCTCGACCTGGACCCCGCCTGGCGTGACCAGATCCAGTTCTTCGAGTACTTCCACGGCGACCTCGGGATCGGCCTCGGCGCCTCCCACCAGACCGGCTGGACCGCCCTGGTCGTGGACCTGATCATCGACCGGCCGGGCGTCCGAGCGGGCAGCTCCCCGTGACCCTGGAGCTCGTCTTCGAGACCCACCAGACCACGCTGGACAACGAGGCCGGCATCGCGACCGGCTGGCTGCCCGGCAGGCTCTCCTCGCAGGGCCGACGGCAGGCGCGCGAGCTGGGCGACCGTCGTCGCGACGACGGGCTGGCGGCGGTGTTCACCTCCGACCTGCACCGCGCAGTGGAGACGGTCGACCTCGCGTTCGGCGAGGCCGGTCCGCCGGTGCTGCTCGACTGGCGGCTGCGGGAGTGCGACTACGGCAAGCTCAACGGCGCCCCGCGCGACCAGGTCCACGTCGACCGGGTGGCGCACCTCTCGACGCCCTACCCCGGTGGCGAGAGCTGGCAACAGGCCGTCGACCGCGTCGGCAGCTTCCTCGGCGACCTGCTCCCCCGCTGGGACGGCGCGCGGGTCCTGGTCGTCGGTCACGTCGCCACCCGGCTCGGTCTCGACCACCACCTGCTGGGTGTCCCACTCGTCGACGAGCTGGCGGCGGAGTTCCGCTGGCAGCCGGGGTGGGAGTACGTGCTCGAGGCCGGCTAGGTCCGCCGGGACCGCCGGTCGGGCACCTGAGCTCGGACGTCATACGTTCTGGTCGCCCCGGCGACCACATCGCATGACGTCGTGCAGCATGGCGGGATGGCAGTCGTGGTCCGGCCCTGCCCTGCCACTTGGTGGAGATCCTCGGCGCCGGACAGACGGCGGTGTCCAACCACTTGCGCGTGCTCCGGCTGGCGGGCGTCGTCGACGCGGTCCCCGCGGGCAGGTTCACCTACTACGAGCTGCGGTCGGGTGCCGTCGCCGCTGTCGCCGAGCACTACGCCGACCTGGCCGCGTCATCGCAGACGGTCGGGCGTCGGCCGTGCTGACGCCGGCACCCCTCGGACGTCGGCTGCTCGCCGAGGCACTCGGCACCGGCCTCCTCGTCACCGTCGTCGTCGGCTCCGGGATCGCCGCCAGCCGGCTCAGCCCGCACGACACGGGGCTCCAGCTGCTGCAGAACTCGACGGCGACGGCGCTCGGCCTGACCGTGCTGATCCTGCTGGTCGGGCCGGTGTCCGGCGCCCCCCTCAACCCCGTCGTCTCGGCCGCCGACTGGCTGGTCGGCCGACGGTCCGGCTCGGGGCTGCCGGGCCGGGACGTCGCGCCGTACGCGCTCGCCCAGACCGCGGGCGCGATCGCCGGCGTAGAGCTGGCGAACCTCATGTACGACGTCTCGCTGGCCGACCTCGCCACCACCGAGCGCTCGGCCCTGGGCCTCTGGGTCGGCGAGATCGTGGCGACCGCCGGCCGGGTCTTCTCCGACACCTTCGCGGGCATCGCCCCCTCGTCGGTCCCCGCCTTCGT
>JAICRP010000143.1 GCA_025966445.1 Nocardioides sp. | reverse complement strand
TCGACCTCTACGTCCACGCGCCCTACATCGTCAACGTGGCCACCACGAACAACCGGATCCGGATCCCGTCGCGCAAGCTGCTCCAGCAGCACGTGGACGCGGCGGCGGCGTTGGGCGCCAAGGGCCTGATCGTGCACGGCGGCCACGTCAACCGGGACGACGACCCCGAGATCGGCTTCGACAACTGGCGCAAGGCGATCGATGCGACCGACCTCAAGCTCCCGCTGCTGATCGAGAACACCGCCGGCGGGGACAACGCCATGACGCGGTACCTCGAGCGGATCGACCGCGTGTTCGACGCCGTCGCCAAGGCCAAGAGCGGTAGCGACATGGTCGGGTTCTGCCTCGACACCTGCCACGCCCACGCGGGCGGCAACGCGCTCGAGACCGTGGTCGAGGACGTCCTGAAGGTGACGGGCCGCATCGACCTGGTGCACTGCAACGACAGCCGCGACGAGTTCGACTCGGGCGCCGACCGCCACGCCAACTTCGGCGCCGGCCGCATCGACCCCGACCTGCTGGCGGCGGTCGTCCGCGACGCCGACGCCCCTGTCATCTGCGAGACCCCCGGAGGAGCGGCCGAGCACCTCGCCGACTTCGCCTTCCTCCGGGAGCGCATGTGACGCTGGGCCCCCTCCGCGGACTGAGCCGTCGCGGGTTGCTGACGGCCGCCGCGGGCTCGGCGCTCGGACTCACCGGCTGCAGCAGCGCGGTCGCGCAGCGCAACGCGAGCGTGGACCGCGCGGCGTACGGCCCGGACCCCTCCCAGTTCGGCGAGCTGTACCTGCCCGCCCGGATCCCGCTCGCCACGGTGGTGGTGATCCACGGCGGGTACTGGGCCGACGGCTTCGTGGCCGAGGCCATGCAGCCGATGTGCCGGGCCCTGCAGGCCGACGGGTACGCCGTGTGGAACCTCGAGTACCGCCGCATCGGTGGCGGCGGCGGGTGGACGATGACCTTCGACGACGTGGCGGTCGGCATCGACCACCTCACCACCTTCGACACCGTGGACACCTCCGACGTGCGACTGGTCGGCCACTCCGCGGGGAGCACGCTCGCGGCGTGGGCGGCCTCGCGCCGCGACACGACGCCCGGCGGGCCGTCCGCCGTGACCGTCACCCGGTGTGTCTCGTTGGCGGGCATCCTCGACCTGGCCGAGGCGTCCCGCCTCCGGCTCGGCGCGGGCAGCGTCGACCTGCTGATGGGCGGCACGCCGGCTCAGGTGCCGGAGCACTACGCCCAGGGCGACCCCATCCAGCTCGTCCCTGCTGGGTGTGCCGTGGACTGCGTGGTCGCCGTCGACGACGAGGTCGTCCCCCGGGAGCAGTCCACGGCGTACGTCGCCGTGGCCGAGGCTGCGGGGGCGCCGGCGACGCTCCACGAGGTCCCCGGAGACCACTCGGCGGTGATCGACCCGACCAGCGACGCCTGGGACACCGTCTCCGCGCTGATCGAGTGACCCCCGGACGAGAGGAGCCGCGCACCGGCCTCTCACCGGTGCGCGGCTCCTGGCGCTGAGCCCGTCGTCCCGCTAGACGTGGACGCCCTGCAGGACCGACAGCACCTCGTCCGGTGTCCGGGCGCCGCGCAGCTCCGAGACCCGCTCGGCATCGACGAAGATCTCGGCGATGCGCGACAACAGCGCCAGGTGGTCGTCACCCGCACCCGCGATGCCGATCACGAACTCCGCCTGCTTCCCGTTCCAGTCCAGGGGCAGGTCGTAGCGCACGAACGAGATCGCCGTCCGCCGGATCAAGCCCTTGGCCTCGTTGGTGCCATGCGGGATCGCGAGCCCGTTGCCCATGAAGGTCGACACCGACTGCTCCCGGTCGTGCATGGAGGCGACGTACGCCGCGTCGACGGCGCCGGCCGTCACCAGCAGCTGGCCCGCCTCCTCGATCGCGGCATCCCGGTCCTTGGCCGAGCCGCCGAGCACGATCGAGCTCACCGACAGCACGTCGTTCGCCGCCGGCCCGGCCGCCGAGGGGGCGACGGAACCGCCCGACCCTGTGTTGGACTGCTCGATGAGCTCGACGATCTCGTCGTACCGCGGGCTGGCCATGAAGTTGTCGACGGAGACGTGGATGGCCGACCCGGTCGACCGCATGGCCCGATCCGTGAGGTCCTGGTGGGTGATCACCAGGTCGTAGGTGTCGGTCAGGCTGGAGATCGCCTTGTTGACGACGGTCACCTCGCCGTGACCGGCGTCCTGGATCTTCTTGCGCAGCACCGAGGCGCCCATGGCGGAGGAGCCCATGCCCGCGTCGCACGCGAACACGATGGATCGGATCTCACTCTTGGCCGGCCCACCGCCCAAGAGGGCAGAGGCGACGGACCGCTGCCCCTTCATCTCCTCCATGCCGGCCGTGGCGGCAGCGAGGTCGTCGTCGCCGTCGCCGCGCTCCAGCTTCAGGAGCAGCCCCGCGACGGCGAAGGTGACCGCGGCCGCGGAGAAGACACCCAGGGTCACGCCCAGGTAGTCGCCCTTCGCCGTCTGCGCGTAGACCGCGAAGATCGACCCCGGCGCAGCCGGTGCCCGCAGCCCGACGTCCAGCGTGACGTTGACGAACACGCCGGTCATGCCGCCGAGGATCATGGCGATGATCAGCTTCGGCTTCATCAGCACGTAGGGGAAGTAGACCTCGTGGATGCCGCCGAAGAACTGGATGATGGCCGCACCCGGGGCGGTGGCCTTCGCGATGCCGGTGCCGAAGACGGTGTAGGCCATCAGCAGCCCGAGACCGGGGCCGGGGTTGGCCTCCAGGAGGAACAGCACCGACTTGCCGTTCTCGGCCGCTTCCTGGATTCCGAGGGGCGTCAGCACACCGTGGTTGATCGCGTTGTTCAGGAACAGGACCTTGGCCGGCTCGATGATGACCGAGGTGAGCGGCAGCAGGTTGTTGTCCACCAGGGTCTCGACGATGTTGCCCAGACCCTCCATGACCGCGTTGACGATCGGGGCCAGGACGAAGAAGCCGGCGATCGACATGACGAAGGCCGTGATGCCGGCCGAGAACATGTTGACGAGCATCTCGAAGCCGACCTTGACCTTGCCCTCCCACAAGGCATCGAGGCGCTTCATGACGTAGGCCGCCAGCGGGCCCATGATCATCGCGCCGATGAACATGTGGATCTGGCCGAGCGGCTGCTCGCCCTCCGCGAGCTTGAGGTTGAACTCCGCGACCAGCAGGTCCGACCCGGCGATCACGCCGAAGGTGGCGAACGCGCCGACGACCGCGCCGCGGGGGCCGTACACCATCGAACCGCCGGTGACGGCGATCAGGATGGGCAGCAGGTAGTGGATCGCCGGACCGACCATGGTCGCCAGGTCCGCGTTCGGGAGCCACCCGACGTCGATGAACAGTGCGGTGAAGAGGCCCCACGCGATCAGCGCCGGGATGTTCGGCATGATCATGTTGGACAGGAACGTGCCGAACCTCTGCACGTGGACGCGCGCCCCTCCTCGGGGCGCTGCGGTCGTGGCAGTCGATGCCATCGAGATTCCTCTCTATCCAGGGCGTGACGCCTGTCACGTCTCGATGCCGTCAGTCTGCACCGAATCGGGCACATTGCCAAGCATTCGGGCAGAGTTTTCTGCCCGTTTGTGTGGCTTTCTGCGCGCCAGGGGCGATAGCGTCGGGGTATCCCAACCCGCGACCGCGAAAGGACCCGTGCGGCCATGAAGGCTCTTCGTTTCTACGCGCCCGAGGACGTCCGCGTCGAGGACGTCCCCGAACCCGAGTGCGGCCCCGACGAGATCAAGCTCAAGGTCAAGAACTGCTCCACGTGCGGCACCGACGTCAAGATCTTCTACAACGGTCACCAGAACCTCTCCCCGCCGCGCACCATCGGCCACGAAATCGCCGGCGAGGTGGTCGAGGTCGGCGCCGACGTCAACACGACGTACGGCTCTGACTGGAAGCCCGGCGACCGCGCGCAGGTGATCGCGGCCGTGCCGTGCGGCGACTGCTACGAGTGCAACAAGGGCTGGATGGCCGTGTGCCAGAACCAGACCTCGGTCGGCTACCAGTACGACGGCGGCTTCGCCGAGTACATGATCGTGCCGAAGCAGGTGCTCAAGGTCGACGGGCTCAACCGCATCCCCGACAACGTCGGGTACGACGAGGCGTCCGCGGCCGAGCCGTTCGCCTGCGCCATCAACGCGCAGGAGCTGCTGGGCATCGAGGCCGGCGACACGGTCGTCGTGTTCGGCGCCGGCCCCATCGGGTGCATGCACATCCGCATCGCCCGCGGCGTGCACGAGTGCGGCCCGGTGTACCTCGTCGACGTCAACGCCGAACGGCTGAAGATGTCGGCCGACGCCGTCCAGCCCGACGAGACCATCAACGGCGCCGAGGTCGACGTCGTCGAGCGGGTGATGGAGCTGACCGGAGGCCGCGGGGCCGACGTCATCATCACCGCGACCGCGGCCAACATCACCCAGGAGCAGGCGATCTCGATGGCTGCCCGCAACGGCCGCATCTCGTTCTTCGGAGGCTTGCCCAAGACCGACCCGTTCATCAAGTGCGACAGCAACCTGGTGCACTACCGCCAGCTGCACATCCACGGCGCGAACGGCTCGGCCCCCGAGCACAACAAGCGGGCGCTCGAGTACATCTCGACCGGTCAGGTGCCCGTGAAGGACCTCATCACCGAGCACATCCCCCTCGACCGGGTGCTCGACGCGTTCACCGTCGTCAAGAACGGCGAGGCCATCAAGGTCACCGTCGAGCCGTGATCGTCGCGGAACACCGATTCGTCTGCGGTTTCACCCGGTTTTCCTGGCTGGGAGTCGCAGACGAATCGGTGTGGGGCGCCCGATAGCCTCGACGGGTGACGAGCGACCCGAGCGTCCGGCCCATCTCGCCGGAGCAGCACCTGGCGTTCGTACGCGCCCAGCGATCGACCAGCTTCCTGCAGACGCCCGCGTGGGCGAGGGTGAAGGCGGAGTGGCGGGCGGAGTCGCTGGGGTGGTTCGCGGGCGACGACCTGGTCGGCGCCGGCCTGGTGCTGCACCGGTCGGTCCCGGTGCCGAAGGTACGGATCAACCGCACGCTGGCCTACCTGCCGGAGGGTCCCGTCATCGACTGGGCGGCCGAGGACCTCGGCGCCTGGCTGCGCCCGATGGCCAGGCACCTCAAGACCCACGGCGCGTTCGCCGTCCGGATGGGACCGCCCGTCGTCACGCGCCGGTGGTCGGCGGCGGCGGTCAAGCAGGGCATCGCCGACCCCGACGTACGTCGCCTCGACGACCTCGCCCCGACCCACCGCGAGCCGGTGGGGGCGCGCGTGGTCTCGCAGCTGAACGAGCTCGGCTGGCGACTCCAGGGTGGTGACGGCGGCGGCTTCGCGGCCGGGCAGCCGCGCTACAACTTCCAGGTGCCGCTCGCGGGTGCGGACGGCACGCCGCTCACCGAGGCCGACGTCCTGGCGGGCATGAACCAGCAGTGGCGGCGCAACATCAAGAAGGCCGACAAGGCGGGCGTCGTGGTCACCCTCTCGACCGACGAGACGGTGACGGCCGACCTCAAGGCCTTCCACGACCTCTACGTGCACACGGCCGAGCGGGACCACTTCACGCCTCGTCCTCTGGGCTACTTCCGGACCATGGCCGAGGCGATGCGCGGCGAGGAGCCCGACCGGCTCACGCTGTGGCTGGCCCACCACGAGAGCGACCTCGTCGCCGCGACCATCGCGGTCCGCGTCGGCACCCATGCGTGGTACTCCTACGGCGCCTCGTCCACCGAGAAGCGGGACGTCCGCGGCTCGAACGCCGTCCAGTGGGCGATGATGCGCGACGCCCTGGCGTCGGGGGCGAGCGTCTACGACCTGCGCGGCATCACCGACACCCTCGACCCCGACGACCCGCACGCTGGCCTGATCCAGTTCAAGGTCGGCACCGGCGGCGAGGCCGTCGAGCACGCCGGGGAGTGGGACCTCCCCCTGCGGCCGCTGCTCTACCGCGCGTTCCAGATGGCCATGAGGCGTCGATGAGCCTCACCCTGTGGGTGGACGGCAACCGCTGGCGCGCGCACCTGCGGGCCGTCGCCGAGGCCCAGCCGCGGCTGGTGCCGGTCGTGAAGGGCAACGGGTACGGCTTCGGTCTCGGCCGGCTGGCCCGCAAGGCGGCGTGGCTGGGGTGCGACACCCTGGCCGTCGGCACGTACTCCGAGCTGCCCGAGGTGGCCAGCCGGTTCCCCGGCGACCTGCTGGTGCTGACCCCGTGGCGGCCGTTCGGCCCCGCCCTCGAGGTGCCCTCCCAGCTGCACCGCCGGGTGGTGCACACCGTCTCCCGGCTGCAGGACGTGCGGGACCTCCAGGAGCACCAGCGCGGGGCACGCTTCGTGCTCGAGCTGGTCACCAGCATGCTGCGCCACGGCCTGAGCGCGCGCGAGCTGCGCGGCGCGGCCGCCGTGCTGGACTCGGGCAGCATGCGGCGCGGGCTCGCGGGCGTGGCGCTGCACCTGCCCCTCGCCAGCGGCTCGCACCTCGCCGAGGTGCACCGCCTGGTCGACGAGGTGGTGGCGGCCGGCCTCGCGGAAGGCCGGCGCACCACCGTCTGGGTCTCGCACCTCACCGACGACGAGCTCGCGCGGCTGCGCACCACCCACGCCGACTTCGACATCCGCCCGCGCGTCGGCACCCAGCTCTGGCTCGGCGACCGGTCGGCGCTGGAGGTGACCGCGACCGTCCTCGACGTGCACCCGGTCGAGCGGGGAGACCTCTTCGGCTACCGGGGGCGCAGCGCGCCGAAGTCCGGCCACATCGTCGTCGTCAGCGGCGGGACCGCGCACGGCATCGGCCTCGAGGCGCCCACCGGCGACTCGTCGATCAGGGCCCGGGCGGCCACCCTGGCCCGCGGTGGGCTCGACGCCGTCGGCTTCGTCCGGTCGCCGTTCACCATCGACGGCAAGCAGAGGCTGTTCGCCGAGCCGCCGCACATGCAGGCGTCGATGCTCTTCCTGCCGTCCGGCGCGCACGTGCCCGCGGTCGGCGACGAGGTCGGCGTCCGCGTGCGGTTCACGGCGACCACGTTCGACCGCGTCGTGCTCACCTGAGCGAGAGCGACCTCTCCGCCGGCGGTCGGCGGACGTACGCGCGCCAGCCGAGCTCGCGCACCGGGTCGTGGCGCGGCCACAGCACGTCGCGCACGACGATGCCGACCAGGTACAGCTCGCCGGCCATCCGCAGGACGATGGCGAACCAGTAGAACTCCGCGTCGCCGCCGTCGGCGGGCGCGAGGAAGCTGCCGAGGTACCACCACACCGTCGCGAAGTAGACGACCTCGGTCGCCTGCCAGATCACCTGGTCGCGCAGCCGGGGCCGGGCGAGGACGGCGAGGGGGAGCAGCCACAGCACGTACTGGGGCGAGTAGACCTTGTTGACGAGCAGGAAGCCGGCGACCACGAGGAAGCCGAGCTGGGCCAGCCGGGGCGTGGCCGGGGCGGCCAGGCCGATCACGAGGACCCCGACGCACCAGGCCCCGAAGAACAGCCACGACCACAGGTTGATCGTCGACGCGGTCATCGACCAGTCGAGCCGCTGGTCGAGGACCAGCCAGATCGAGCCCAGGTCGGCGGTGCGGTCGGAGTTGAACCGCCAGAAGGTCTTCCAGTCCTCCGGCCCGGCGACGTACGCCGGCGCGTTGAGCAGCAACCACGTCACGGCCGCCGCGGCGTAGACCTCGCCGAGCTCGCGGAACCGGCGCTGCCGCAGGCAGATGACGAGGATGCCACCCAGCAGGAACAGCGGGAACAGCTTGGTGGCCACACCCAGGCCGATCATGGCCCCGGTCAGCACCGTGCGGTCGCGCGACCACGCCCACAGGGCCGCGGCGACGCAGGTGACCGCCAACATGTCCCAGTTGACCAGGCCGGCGAGCAGCAGCGCCGGGGAGAGCGCGAAGAAGGCGGCG
>JAICRP010000013.1 GCA_025966445.1 Nocardioides sp. | reverse complement strand
GGCTGCTCGAACAGCAGCACGCTGATGCCCTGCCGCGGGAGGGCCGCGGCCAGCGCCTCGAGGTCGCGGGTGTCGATGCCCTTGCCGGCGCCGTGGCTGAGCAGGAGGGTGGCGACCGGCCGGCGCGCCCGGTAGGTGACCAGGCGGCCGTCACCGTGCGGCGTAGCGACGCGCTGCTCGGTGGTCATGCGTGGAGTCTGTCAGGCCAGCTCGGGCACGTCCTCCAACGGCAGCGGCTCCATCAGCTCCGGTCCGTTGTTGCGCACGTTGCTGACGGCTGTGGAGACCGGGTAGGCCTCGAGGGCGCCCGGGGACGCGGGCACCAGCAGGCCGAGCAAGGCGTCCTTGTCCTTGGTCGTCGGGTCGAGCCAGCTCGACCAGCGGTCCTTCTCGACCATCAGCGGCATCCGGTCGTGGATGTGGCCCACGTCGTCCTCGGCGTCGGTGGTGATCACGGTGCAGGTCCAGCGGAACCGGTCGGGGTCGTCCTCGGCCTTGTCGGGGTCGCGCCAGATCTCGTAGAGCCCCGCCATCGCCAGCACGCCGTGGTCCTTGGGCCGGATGAAGAACGGCTGCTTGAGCGGCTTGCCGGACTTGCCGAGCTGCTGGGTGGGGTACCACTCGTAGTAGCCGTCGGCGGGCAGCAGACAGCGCCGCGACGAGAACGCCCGCCGGAAGGCAGGCTTCTCGGCGACCGTCTCCATCCGCGCGTTGATCATCCGGCTGCCGATCTTGGGGTCCTTGGCCCAGGACGGGATCAGCCCCCACGTCAGCGCACGCAGCTGGCGCTCGGCGGGCGCACCCCGCTCACCCTCCTCCCGGGAGGGCGGCCGCTCGACGACGGCGTACACCTCCTTGGTCGGCGCGACGTTGAAGTCGGCCTGGAGGGCCGTGGGCACCCGGTTGTCGACGACCTCGAACTCCTCGATGAGGTCCTCGGGCCGGCGGCTGGAGGCGTAGCGACCGCACATGCCGGCCAGGTTAGCCGCGACCACCGACCCACCCCGGCGGGCGGCGACCCGCTGCCGCGCGGTGGTGTAGGAAGGAAGGCATGACGCTCGTCCGGCTCGCCGCCCGCCCCCTGCTCGCCTCGATGTTCGTCGTCGGGGGCCTCGACGCCATCCGCAACGCCGGCAAGAAGGTCGACGCCGCCGAGCCCGTCACCGACCGGCTGGCCCCACTGCTGCAGAAGGCCTTCCCCCAGCTCACCGACGACCCTCAGCAGCTGGTGCGCATCAACGGCGCCGCCCAGGTCGGCGCCGGGCTGCTGCTGGCCAGCGGCCACTTCCCCCGGCTCTCCGCGACCGTGCTCGCCGCCACCCTGGTGCCGGTCACCGCGGCCGGCCACCGCTTCTGGGAGGAGCAGGACCCCCAGAAGAAGGCGCAGCAGCGGGTCCACTTCTTCAAGAACACCTCCATGCTCGGCGGCCTCCTCCTCGCCGCCGTCGACACCGAGGGCAAGCCGGGCGTCGCCTGGCGTGCCCGACGCGCCGCGGCCGACGTACGCCGCGAGGCCAGAGGCCTGGCCAGGAGCGCACGTCGCGAGGCCAAGCTCGCCCGGGCGCAGCTGACCTGACGGCTCTTGAACGGCCGTTCAAACTCGTGGGAGGATGCGGCTCCGTCGACCCGGAGGCCCCATGAGCGAGAACGAAGCGACCACGACCGCGTTCCACGAGGTGATCGCCGCGCAGGGCGGTTCGCACGTCGAGGACGGCGGGTGGATGTGGCTCGAGGGGTTCGGCGACGTCTCGAAGGAGTACGCAGCGATCCGCGACGACGCGGCGGTGTGGGACGTCTCGCCGCTGAACAAGTGGGAGTTCCGCGGACCCGACGCCTTGAGGGCCGCCCAGCGGGTGTTCAGCAACGACGCGTTGGGGCTCGAGGTCGGGCAGGTGCGCTACGGCGCCTTCCTCGACGCCGCCGGGCTGATGGTGGACGACGGGACCGTGTTCAACACCGCACAGGAGGACCACTGCTGGGTGATGACCAACGCCAGGGACCACGAGGAGTACTTCGGGGAGGCGGCGGCGGGCCTCGACGCGGAGTTCGAGTGGATCACCCCGTCGATGCCGCACCTCGGTGTGGTGGGTCCGCGCTCGCGCGAGGTCGTCCAGAAGCTCACCCACGAGGACATCGGGTCGCTGAGGTACTTCCGGTTCGTGCCGCGGCTGGTCGAGGTCGCCGGCGTGGAGGTGCACCTGTCGCGGACCGGGTACGGCGGCGAGCTCGGGTACGAGCTGTTCCTGCACGACCCCGCCGACGCCGAGACGCTCTGGAACGCGATCGTCGGCGCGGGGGTGACGCCGTTCGGCACCGACGCGATCGAGGTCGCCCGGGTGGAGGCCGGGCTGATCGTCACCGAGTACGACTACACGCCGCACGAGCGCACGCCGTTCGACTTCGACCTCGACAAGTGCGTACGGCTCGACCGGGGTCTCGGCTTCCTCGGCGAGGACGCGCTGCGCGCCGTGGCTGCGGCCCCGCCGAACCGCTTCGTCACGCTGCGCTACGAGGCCGACGACCTTCCCGAGTACGGCGCCGCGGTCACCCGGGGAGGCGAGACGGTCGGCGTCCTCACGAGCCCGACCGACAGCCCGAGGTTCGGCCAGATCGGCCTCGCGGTGATCGAGAGCGCCCAGGCGATCGTGGGGAACACGCTGGACGTCGCGGTCGGCGACGGGACCGCCTCCGCAACGGTCGACGTGCTCCCGATCTACGACACGGAGAAGAAACGTCCCCGCGCGTCGTCGCATTAGGCTGCGCCGCGTGACGACGTACGCAGACCCGTGGCCGGCGCCGCGCGCCCGCGGCCCGGTCGACGCGACGGTGTCGCTGCCCGGCAGCAAGTCGCTCACGAACCGCGCCCTGGTGCTGGCCGCGATCGCCGACGGCCCCAGCGTCGTACGCCGGGCCCTGCGGTCGCGGGACACCTCACTGATGGCCATCGCGCTGACGTCCCTCGGCGCCGAGGTCGACGCCACGGGTGCCGACTGGACGGTGACGCCGGGCGTGTTCGACCGCGACGCGGTCGTGGACTGCGGGCTGGCCGGCACGGTGCTGCGGTTCGTGCCGCCGGTCGCGGCCCTCTCCCGTGGATCCGTCGCGTTCGACGGCGACCCGCACATGCGCTCCCGGCCGGTCGGCGAGGTGCTCACAGCGCTGCGTGGCCTCGGCGTGACCGTCGACGACGGCGGCCGGGGCGCGTTGCCCTTCACCGTGCGCGGTGGCGGCGCGGTGCCGGGCGGACAGGTCGTGATCGACGCGTCGGCGTCCTCACAGTTCGTCTCGGCGCTCCTCCTGGCGGGCGCCAGGTACGACAAGGGCGTCGACGTCCTCCACGACGGCAAGCCCGTGCCGTCGATGCCGCACATCGAGATGACGATCTCGCTCCTGCGCCGCCACGGCGTCGAGGTCGACGACGCCGAGCCCAACCGCTGGCAGGTCGTCCCCGGGCCGATCACGGCGCTCGACACCCTCATCGAGCCCGACCTCTCCAACGCCGCGCCCTTCTTGGCCCTGGCCGCGACCACCGGGGGCTCGGTGACCGTCCTCGGCTGGCCGCGAGAGACGACCCAGCCGGGCGACGCCCTGCGCGACCTGCTCGCCCGGATGGGCTGCGAGGTCGACCTGGACGACGACGGCCTGACCGTGACCGGCCCCCCGCACCTGGCCGGGATCGACGCCGACCTCCACGACGTCGGGGAGCTGACCCCAGTGGTGGCCGCGCTGTGCTCGCTGGCCGAGTCCCCGTCGGTGCTGCGCGGCATCGCGCACATCCGCGGCCACGAGACCGACCGGCTCGCCGCGCTGGCCCGCGAGCTCGGCGGGCTCGGCGCCGACGTGGCCGAGACCGAGGACGGGCTCACCTTCCGGCCCGGTGCCCTGCACGGAGGGCTGTTCCACACCTACGCCGACCACCGGATGGCCCACGCGGGCGTCGTGGTCGGCTCCGCAGTCGACGACGTCCTCGTCGAGGACGTCGCCACCACCGCCAAGACCTACCCGGGCTTCGCCGACGCGTGGGCGCGCCTGCTGTGACCCCCCGATCGTGAGCCGATCATGAGTCCGGGCCAGCGCCGCTACGGCGAGGAGGACCAGGAGCACTACGACCGACCGCGGCGCCGTACCCGGCCGCGTACCAAGGAGCGGCCGACGTACGACGACGCCCGGGACGGCCTGGTCCTCGCCGTCGACCGGGGGCGGTTCGGCCTGCTCGTCGACGGGCACGCGGTCACCGCGATGAAGGCGCGACCGCTCGGCCGCAAGGCCGTGGTCGTCGGCGACCGGGTGCGTGTCGTCGGGGACGTGTCCGGCGACGACGGGAGCCTGGCCCGCATCGTCGAGGTCGCCGACCGCAGCACGGTCCTGCGCCGCAGCGCGGACGACGACGACGCCGTCGAGCGAGTCCTCGTGGCGAACGCCGACCAGCTCGTCATCGTCAGCGCCCTCGCCGACCCCGAGCCACGCACCGGTCTGATCGACCGCGCGCTCGTGGCGGCGTACGTCGCCGGCATGAGACCCCTGCTCTGCCTCACCAAGTCGGACCTGGCCGACCCCGAGAACCTGCTGGTGACCTACCGGCCCCTGGGGGTGCCGTGGGTGGTCACCCACAAGGGCGGCGACCTGTCGGAGCTGCGCGACCGGCTGGAGGGCCGCACCAGCGTGCTCCTCGGCCACAGCGGCGTGGGCAAGTCCACCCTCGTCAACGCGCTGGTGCCGGACGCCGACCGCGAGATCGGCCACGTGAACGCCGTCACCGGGCGGGGTCGGCACACGTCGACGTCCGCGATCATGCTGCCCCTGCCCGATGACGGCGGCTGGATCATCGACACGCCGGGCATCCGGTCGTTCGGCCTGGCCCACGTCCGGCCCGAGCACCTCATCGAGGCGTTCCCCGACCTCGACGAGATGACCGAGGACTGCCCGCGCGGCTGCACGCACGGGGCCGACGAGCCCGAGTGCGGGCTCGACGAGGCCGTCGGGCGCGGCGACGCCGATCCCGTCCGCGTCGAGTCCTTCCGCCGCCTGCTGGCGGCCCGGTCGCTGCCTGCGTACTGAAATTCGCTCGCACCCGAGCACGCGCGTGTCTAGCGTGGCATCAGCGACGACCGCAGGAAGGAGGCTCGAGATGAGGAAGCAGCGTGCCCACCTGCCCCTCCTCCAGCCTTCGAAGGCGGTCACGCCATGCAGCCCACCCTCAACCTCGGGATCGTCGCCCACGTCGACGCCGGCAAGACCACGCTGACCGAGCGCCTGCTCTACGAGTCGGGCGTCAGCACCCACCTCGGCCGCGTCGACCACGGCGACACCGTGACCGACTCCGACGCCATCGAACGTCGCCGCGGCATCACCATCCGCTCGGCTGTCGTCAGCTTCACCGTGGGTGACCTCAAGGTCAACCTGATCGACACCCCCGGCCACGCCGACTTCGTGGCCGAGGTCGAGCGGGCCCTGGGCGTGCTCGACGGTGCGGTGCTCGTCGTCTCGGCCGTGGAGGGTGTCCAGGCCCAGACCCGCGCGCTGATCAGGATCATGGAGCGGCTGGGCATCCCGTTCCTGGTGTTCGCGAACAAGATCGACAGGAGCGGCGCCTCGTTCGACGAGACCATGGCCGCCCTCCGTGATGCACTCGGCGGTGACGCGCTCGCACTCACGACGCCGGTGGGGATCGGGTCCCGCTCCGCGACCGTCGCGCCGCGGCACGGCCCGGAGCTGGTCGAGGAGCTCGCCGACCGGCTGTCGGTGTTCGACGACGACGTCCTGCGCGCGTACGCCGAAGGGCCGCGACCGCCGACCCAGGGCGACCTGCTCGCCGCGCTCGCCCGCGCCACCGCCGCGGGACGGGCCCACCCGGTCTTCTTCGGAGCGGCGCTGACGGGGGCCGGCGTCGGCGACCTGCTCGGCGCCCTCGCCGCGTACCTGCCGCCGGCCGGAGGCTCCGCCGACGGACCGCTGCACGCCACCGTGTTCAAGATCGAGACCGACGCGACCGGCCACCCGGCGGCGTTCGTCCGGGTCCGCTCCGGACGGCTCTCCTCGCGCGACGACGTCGACCGCCACCACCGCAGGCCTGACGGCACCGTCGTGGCGGTCTGCGCCCGCGCACAGCGAGTGGCGACCTTCGCGGCCGGCGCGACCACGACCGACACCCCGGCCGTCGCGGGCGACATCGCGCGGGTGACCGGCCTCCCCGACGCGGAGATCGGGGACCAGCTCGGCCGGTGGGACCCGGCGTACGGCGTCCGGCAGTTCCCGCCGCCCGGGCTCGAGTCCGTGGTCGTCGCCCGCGACCCGGCCGACCGGGCACGGTTGTACGACGCCGTGCGGCGGCTGAGTGCCCAGGACCCACTCATCGACGCCCGCCTCGACGGGCCCGACCACGAGCTGACGGTCAGCCTGTTCGGCGAGGTGCAGCGCGAGGTGCTCATCGCGAGGCTGGCCGACGAGTTCGGCATCGATGCCGACGTGTCCGAGACCCGCACGGTGTACGTCGAGCGGGTCGCGGGCCTCGGTGAGGGAGCAGCACGGCTGAGCAACGCCAGCGTCGCCCTCCGCATCGAGCCGGGTCGGCCGGAAGCAGGCTCCACGTACGTCATGGGCACCGAGCGCGGGTACCTGCTGCCGTCCTTCCACCGCGCGATCGAGGAGGCGGTGCCGCGGGTGCTGACCACCGGCCTGCTGGGTTGGCGAGTGGCGGACTGGGTCGTGACGCTGACCGACGCGCGGTTTTCGGCCCCGACGCCTCCGGCCGGCTACTTCCGGGACCTGACCGAGCGCGCGCTGCGCGACGCCCTGCAGGTCGCCGGGACCACGCCGTGCGCGCCGGTCAGCGCGTTCGAGGTCGAGGTGCCCGAGGAGTCGCTCACCGCGGTGCTGCACGTGCTCACCGCGTCGGGAGCGACACCGGGGCTGCCCGACTTCGGCGCGGGCCGGTGCACGGTCACCGGCACGATGCCGACGGCGGCGTTGTACGGAGTCGAGCACGCCCTCCCCGAGCTGACGGGCGGTCGCGGGTTCCTGGTCAGCGAGCCGGCGGGGTACGCGCCGGTCTCCCCGACGGCGCCCTAGCCCCAGACGGCGCGGGCGCCGGCGTCGCCGGTGAGGGCGACCCACACCAAGGTGGCCACCGCGCTGATCGCGATCAGGGCCCCGAGAACGGTGCGGATCGTGCCGGTGCGGTCGTGGTAGAAGTACGTCGCCGCGATGGTGACGACGCCGAACGCCGAGGCGATCCACCGCAGGGTGTTGGCGTACCCCTGGTGGGTCTCGATGTTGTCCAGCGCCTCGCCCGAGAAGTTGGCGAAGCGGTCGCTGTCGAAGAAGTCGACGCCCGTGAAGTACGCCGCCCAGACCGAGAGCACGGAGACGACCGCGAGCACCAGGGTCGGCCACCGCAACAGGTCGCGGTAGCGCCCGAGGAACACGTACGCGAGGGCTGCCAACGCAGCCAACGGCGTGAACACCACCGTGGCGTGCACGACCAAGGGATGCAGAGGAAGGCCGGCGATCGACCACTCCATTGCCGAGAACATGGGCAGGCCCGCGGAGACAGTCACGCCTCATCGTACGGATGGACAGGGAGTTCGGTTCGGTCCCCCATAGTGTGTCTCCCATGCCGATCTCCGGCCCCGGATCAGGGTCTGTCGACTTCACCGACGACCTGCGCCTCGCCCACGTGCTCGCCGACGACGCCGACTCCATCACCCAGAACCGGTTCAAGGCCCTGGACCTGCACGTGATGAGCAAGCCCGACCTGACGCCGGTCACCGACGCCGACCAGGCCGTCGAGGAGGCGATCCGCCGTACCCTCTCGCGGGTCCGTTCGCGCGACGCGGTCCTCGGCGAGGAGCATGGCTCGACGGGGCCCAGCCAGCGGCAGTGGGTGAACGACCCGATCGACGGCACCAAGAACTTCGTTCGCGGCGTCCCCGTCTGGGCCACCCTCATCTCCCTGGTGGTCGACGAGGAGGTGGTGCTCGGCGTGGTGTCGGCCCCGGCACTCCAGCGTCGCTGGTGGGCGTCGAAGGGCGCCGGCGCGTGGACCGGCCGCTCCCTGCTCAAGGCGACGCGCTGCACCGTGTCCGACGTACGCCGTCTCGAGGACGCCTCGCTCTCGTACTCCTCCCTGCACGGCTGGGAGGAGCGCGAACGGCTCGGTGACTTCCTGTCACTGATGCGTCGGTGCTGGCGCAGCCGCGCCTACAGCGACTTCTGGTCGTACATGCTCCTCGCCGAGGGCGCCGTGGACATCGCCACCGAGCCGGAGCTCCAGGTCTACGACATGGCCGCGCTCGACGTGATCGTCCGCGAGGCGGGTGGTCGGTTCTCCTCGCTCGACGGCACCGACGGCCCGCACGGCGGCAACGCGCTCGCCACCAACGGTCATCTCCACGAGGCGGTGCTGGCCTTCCTCGGTTCGCTCCCCGACGGTCACGACGACCCGGAGTTCCCGCCCCTCGGCCCCGGCTCGGTCAGCGACCTCCGGTCCCGCCGCCCCGAGTGAGCGACCCTCGACCGACGAACCGCCGCGCCACTACCGTGGAGTGCCTACCCCTGTCCTGAGGAGGACCCCTCGATGCGGATCAGCGACGTCATCGGCACCAAGTCCAGCAAGGACGTCATCACCATCGCGCCGGACGCCACCGTGCGAGACCTGATCCGGCTGCTCGGTCGGCACAACGTGGGCGCGTTGATCGTCAGCGCGGACGGTGCCGCCGTCGACGGCATCGTCAGCGAACGCGACGTCGTCCGGCACCTGCTCGACTCCGACGACATCCTCGACGGCGCCGTGTCGGCGATCATGACCGTCGACGTCGCCACCGCCGCGCCCGACACCAGCCTCGACGAGATGCGGACCTTGATGACCGAGCGCCGGATCCGGCACGTGCCCGTCGTGAAGGACGGCCGGCTCACCGGCATCATCTCGATCGGTGACGTCGTCAAGGCCGCCATGGACCAGCTCCAGTTCGAGCGCGACCAGCTCGACACCTACCTGCATCAGACGTGACGGACGCCTGGTAGACAGGGGCGCATGGAGAAGCCTGAGATCGAGTTCCCCGGCGCCGAGCCGCCGGCCGACCTGGTCATCACCGAGGTGACGGAGGGGGACGGCGCCGAGGCGACGTCCGGTTCCACCGTGTCGGTCCACTACGTCGGGGTCGCCCACTCGACCGGCGAGGAGTTCGACGCGTCGTACAACCGCGGCACCCCGCTGCAGTTCCGCATCGGCGTCGGCCAGGTCATCGAGGGCTGGGACCAGGGTGTCGAGGGCATGAAGGTCGGCGGACGCCGTCAGCTCGTCATCCCGCCGCACCTCGGCTACGGCGACCGCGGTGCGGGCGGCGTGATCAAGCCCGGCGAGACCCTGATCTTCGTGGTCGACCTGCTCGACGTGAGCTGAGTCGATTTCCGGGCAGGCGCTCCGGCTGGGATGATCTACGGGTGACCGAGAGCCCGCTGACGACCGACGTCCGCATCAGCGACGAGACCATCAAGCTCGGCCAGTTCCTCAAGCTGGCCGACCTCGTCGAGTCCGGCAGTGCGGCCAAGCCGCTCCTCGCGGGCGGCATGGTACGTGTCAACGACGTGGTGGAGACCCGTCGCGGCCGTCAGCTCGTCGACGGCGACGTGGTCGCGGTGGCGCACCGATCCGTCAAGGTCGTCGCCGCACGCTGACCCAACCGCCGAGTCGGCACATCTGCAGGCCCGGAAACGCGCGAGTCGGCACATCTGCAGGCCCACACGGCCTCGAGTCGGCCTGTCTGCAGACCTGGCCGCTCGATCTCGCCGGCACAGAAGCCGACTCGACCCACTTCTCACCGGCAAACAAGCCGACTCGGTCGCCCTCTCGCCTGCAGACGTGCCGACTCGCCGGGTTTGGCGGTCAGATGGCCACGGAGAAGGCGTGGATGAGCACGCCGACGAGGCCGCCGACGATCGTGCCGTTGATGCGGATGAACTGCAGGTCACGGCCGACGTGGAGCTCGATGCGACGCGCGGCCTCCTTGCCGTCCCAACGCTCGATGGTGTGGGTGATCACGGCCGTCAGCTCGGCGCCGTAGCGGTCCACGACGAAGACCACGGCGTCGGCGGCGGTCAGGTCCAGCCGCCGGCGGAGGGCGGCATCGTCGACGAGGCGCCGGGCGAAGGCCGAGAGCTCCACCAGGGCCCGGCTGCGGACGGCGCCGGTCGGGTCGTTCAGCGAGGTCTGGAGCGCGCGGCGCAGGGCGTTCCACAGGTCGACGCTCGAGGTCAGCAGCTGCGGGTGCTCGAGCAGCCGGTCCTTGAGCTTCTCGGTCCGGGCCTGGGTGTCGGGGTCGTGCAGGAGGTCGTGGGCGAGCTGCCGGAGCATCGAGTCGAGGGCCTCGCGGGCCTGGTGGTGCGGGTCGTGGCGGATGTCGACCAGCCACTCGACGAGATGGCGGTGCGCCCGGCGGGTCACCGCGTCGTTGAGCCGCGGCGGCGCCCACCACGGCGCCCGCTCCTCGAGGACCTCGGCGAAGGTGTCGGGGTTCTCCACCAGCCAGGACCCGATCTCGTCGACGACCAGGTCGACCAGCGGGCGGTGGAGGTCGTCGCGGACGACCTCATCGAGCAGGGTGCCCAACAACGGTGAGATCGGCTCCTCGCGGAACCGCGGCACCAGGGCGTCCTGCACGAACCCGGCCACGTGCTCGTCGGTGACCTTGCCGAGCGCGATCGAGACGAGCTCGGCACCCTCGTCGACCACCCGACGGGCGTTGACCGGGTTGCTCAGCCACCGGCCGACCCGCAGCGAGACCGTCGCGGCGGCGACCCGCTCGCGGATGATGCCCTCCTGGAGGAAGTTCTCCCCCACGAACTCCTGGAGCCCGCGGCCCAGGTCGTCCTTGCGCTTCGGGATCAGCGCCGTGTGCGGGATCGGCACGCCCAACGGGTGCTTGAACAGGGCCGTCACCGCGAACCAGTCGGCCATCGCGCCGACCATCGAGGCCTCGGCGCCCGCGTTCACGAACCCGAGCCAGCCGTGCTGGCCGAGCGTGACGACGTACACGCCCGCCGCCAGCACCAGCAGGCCCACCGCGATGATCCGCATCTGGCGAAGGCCCCGCCGTCGAACGTCGTCGGCGGCGGGGTCGGGCGTGATCATCGAGATCACGTCGGTTTGGAGGGACACGATGCGATTCTCCCCGACGGCCGGAGGGCTGCCAGAATCGCGGCATGTCCGAGGCAGGGTCCCGCACCGTCATCACCTTCGGGACGTTCGACGTCTTCCACGTCGGTCACCTGCGCGTGATCGAGCGGGCCGCTGCGCTCGGAGACCGCCTCGTCGTCGGGGTGTCGGCCGACGCCCTCAACCTGAGCAAGAAGGGTCGCGAGCCGGTGTTCTCGCAGGCCGAACGACTGGCGATCGTGGCCGCCCTCAAGCCGGTCGACGAGGTCTTCGTGGAGGAGAGCCTCGAGCTCAAGCGGCACTACATCGAGCAGTACGCCGCCGACGTGCTGGTCATGGGCGACGACTGGAAGGGTCGCTTCGACGAGTTCGAGGACGTGTGCGAGGTCGTGTACCTCCCCCGCACCCCGGCGATCTCCACGACCGCGCTCATCGAGAAGATCTCGTCCGGCGACTGATACCCGTCCCGAACCTTTGCGCCCCCGCTTTCATCGTCCCGACTAGGCTGACCCCTGGCCCGACACGGTCGCGCGCCTCCACGCCCTCGGCCCCCCAGCCCCCTCGATCAGGAGACACGACACATGCGCCGTTCGCTCGCCGCCACCCTGGTGGCCCTGAGCCTGGCCCTCACCTTGGCTCCGGCCGTGGTGTCGGCCGACGAGGGGAAGGCCCGGGCGACCGCACCGGACACCTCGCTCGCTCGCACTGCCGCGACCACCGACAGCGAGCGTGCCACCGCCGCGCTGGCCCGGGCGAAGACGCTGTTCGCCGGCACCAAGGCCGGCGAGGGTCGCAACGGCGGTCCCGGAGGCAAGTCCGGCAAGAACATCGACGCCACCACGGTGATGCGCGACCTGTTCGTCTCGCTCGACGACCTGTCCCCGGCCGACCGCAAGGTCGCCCGCGGCATCCTCGCGCGACCCACCGACGGGGCCAGCGACCCGTACAACGACGGCTACCTCGTACCGTCGGAGAAGAAGTGCAAGGGCAACTTCTGCATGCACTGGGTCACCACGACCGAGGACGCGCCCCCGAGCCAGACCTGGGTGAACCAGATGCTCAAGCTGATGAACAAGGTCTGGAAGAAGGAAGTCAAGAAGTACGGCTACCGCCCGCCGGTCTCCGACGGGAACCGCGGTGGCAGCGGCAAGTTCGACGTGTACCTCTCCCAGATCGGCGACGCGGGCCTCTACGGGTACTGCGCCCCCGAGCGCCGCAAGCCCGGCTACCAGTGGCTGGCGTCCGGCTACTGCGTCCTCGACAACGACTTCGCCGAGTTCCCCCTCGCCCCGATGGACAGCGCGAAGGTGACCGCCGCCCACGAGTTCTTCCACGCCATCCAGTTCGGCTACGACTTCGGCGAGGACGTCTGGATGCTCGAGGCCACTGCCACGTGGATGGAGGAGCACGTCTTCGACGAGGTCAACGACAACCGTCAGTACCTCCAGGCCGGCCAGGTCTTCGACCCGACCTACCCTCTCGACTTCTTCAACCCCACGGGCAGCCAGCAGTACGGCAACTGGCCGTTCTTCGAGTTCCTCAGCAAGCACTACGGCGTCGGCGTGGTCAAGGCGATCTGGAACAAGTCGGCCGCGTTCCGCGGCGCCCCGGACCTCTACTCGACCAAGGCCATCAGCACCGTGCTGAAGCCCAAGGGCGGGTTCGCCAAGAACTACAGCCGGTTCGTCTCGGCCAACCTGCTGCCCGGCAAGTTCTACCCCGAGGGCGCCAACTGGCCGTCGACCCAGCTGAAGGGTGTCTACACCCTGACCAAGGCCCAGCGCCGGACCGGCAAGCACGGGGCCAGCACGCTGCACATGACGTCGGCGAGCTGGCGCGTGAAGTCCTCGTCGTCGCTGCGCAGCAGCAAGTGGCACCTCAAGGTCAAGATCGACGGGCCGGCGGCCTACCGCATGCCCGCGGCGTACGTCCTGGTCGCCAAGCGCAAGGGCTTCGACAAGATCTTCGTCAAGCTCAACGCAAAGGGCAACGGCCAGGTGGTGGTGCCGTTCGGCCGCAAGAAGGTGAAGGCCGTCTACATCTCGCTCGTCAACGCCTCGACCCGGTTCAAGTGCGGCAAGAAGTTCGCCTTCTCGTGCCAGGGCCTGCCCATCGACGACGGCCGCAGCTTCAAGGGTCAGCGCTACAAGTTCAGCGCGTCGGTCATCAAGCGCTGACGGTGGCAGACCGCGACCTGCGCCCCCTCGCCATCACCGGCGCGGTGGCGGTGGTCTCGGTCGGCCTGCTGGTGCTCGCGGTGATCGGCGACCGGCTGGGCGCCGACGTCGGTCGCGGGGACGTCTTCTGCGAGGTCCCGCACGACCTCGACCGCGTCTTCCAGCCCGCCAACAGCCTCTCGAACCTCGGCTTCGTGGTCGCCGGCCTGGCCGTCGCCTGGAGGGCCGGCCGCCCCGAGCTGCTCGGCGACGTGCTGCCGCGCCTGCGCGGTCTCCCCACGGCGTACGCCGTCGT
Source organism: Nocardioides sp. (assembly GCA_025966445.1). GTDB lineage: Bacteria > Actinomycetota > Actinomycetes > Propionibacteriales > Nocardioidaceae > Nocardioides. The sequence continues at coordinate 11,333 of JAICRP010000013.1, read as the reverse complement.
CACCGTGCTGCTGGGCCCCGCCAGCGCCGCGATGCACGCGACCGGTTCGGTCCTCGGGGGCCACCTCGACCTGCTGAGCATGTACCTGATCGCCTCCTTCGCGGCGGCGTACGCCCTGATGCGGCTGGTGCGGCAAGGGGCGGTGTTCTTCTTCCAGGTGTTCCTGCTGATGGTCGCCGCGTGCGAGCTGGTCGGCACGATCGACGCCGAGGTCCCGGTCGTCCACATCGCCGGCAACCTCGCCTTCGGCGCCCTGCTGGTCACCGCGATCGTCGTGGAGGTGGTGCTCTGGCGGCGCGCCGACGGTTCCCGCACCGACCTGCGGTGGGGCGCCGGCGCCGTCGGCTCGATGGCCCTGGCCTTCACCATCTGGAACCTCGCCCAGGGACCATGGTGCGACCCCACCTCCTGGCTCCAGGGCCACGCCGCCTGGCACCTGCTGTGCGCCGTCGCGGCGTACCTGCTCTTCCGGCTGTACTGCTCCGAGCGGGTCACGGATGCGTTGCGGCCGGTTGCGGTCGGGTCACGATCGCTGCCGGTGGTGGATCGCTGACCGTCGCGGCCCCTACGTTCCCGGCATGACCGATGCCGCGCACGACTTCGACTTCTGGATCGGCGACTGGGACGTCTTCGGCCCCGAGGGCGGCCAGGTGGGCCGCAACACCGTCACGAGCATGTTCGCCACCCCATCAGCCAGCGGCATGCTGCACGAGCACTGGCACGGCAACGGCGGCGTCGAGGGTCGCAGCATCAACGCATACGACCGGACGCGTGGCCGCTGGCACCAGACCTGGATGGACTCCACGGGCGACATGCTGTTGCTCGAGGGCGGGCTGGTGGGCGGTGCGATGGTGCTCGAAGGCCGCACCCCCAACGGGCAGGACCCCACCGTGGTCGACCGCCAGCGGATCACGTGGACCCAGCTCTCCGACGCGGACGGCGCGGAGGTCCGGCAGCTGTGGGAGTCGTCGAGCGACGACGGCGCGACCTGGACCGTGGCGTTCGACGGGCGGTACCGGAGGCGCTGACGCTCGACAAGGGGCGCCGGCGGCGAGCAGGGTGGCCGCATGACTGTGCAGCCGCCCGAGGGAGCCGACGACATCGGCCTGATCGAGGGAGACAGCACCTCCTCGGCGTACACCAAGGCGGGCAAGCTCAAGGCCGCGGCGTACGACGTGGAGATGGAACGCCTCCAGGAGCAGCTGGTGCTGCTGCAGTACTGGATCCAGACGCAGGGCCTGAAGGTGCTGGTGATCTTCGAGGGCCGGGGGTCCGCCGGGAAGGGTGGCGTGATCAAGCGGATCACCGAACGCACCTCACCCCGGACGGTCAGGGTGGTCGCGCTGCCGAAGCCGAGCGAGCGGCAGCGCACCCAGTGGTACTTCCAGCGGTACGTCGAGCACCTGCCGGCTGCCGGCGAGATGGTCCTGTTCGACCGGTCCTGGTACAACCGCTCGAACGTCGAGTGGGTGATGGACTACTGCTCACCGGAGGAGCACCAGGAGTTCCTGCGGTCGTGCCCGGAGTTCGAGCGGATGCTGGTGCGGTCGGGGATCAAGGTGATCAAGTACTGGTTCTCGGTCAGCTTCGAGGAGCAGCGCAAGCGCTTCGAGGAGCGCAACGCCGAGCCGCTGAAGCGTTGGAAGCTCAGCGACATGGACCTCGCCGAGCACGAGCTGTACGTGAAGTACTCGATGGCGAAGGACACCACGTTCCAGTACACCGACATCAAGCAGGCGCCCTGGTTCGTGGTGCCCTCCGACGACAAGAGGGCCGCACGGCTCAACTGCATCAACCACCTCCTCGGCGAGTTCGACTACGTCGACGTCGCGCCGGACGTGGTGGAGCTGCCGGTGATGAAGGAGATGGCCTACGTGCGGCCGCCGATGCACGAGCAGACGTTCGTGCCCCGACTGTTCTGAGGAGAACGAATGTCCCTGCCTGTCGACCCGGCCGAGCGGCACCGCCAGGTGGCTGCCGGCTTCACCGACCGCGTCCGTGCGGTCACGGACTGGGACGCGCCGTCCCCGGTCGCCGCGTGGAGGACGCGCGACGTCGTAGGGCACCTGGTGGAGTGGTTCCCGTCGTTCCTGGAGCACGGCGCGGGTGTCACGCTCGCCCACGGGCCGGACGCCGACGTGGACCCGGTCGCGGCGTGGCAGGTGCACAGCGACGCCGTGCAGGAGCTGCTGGACGACCCGGCGACGGCCGGGAAGGTGCTGAGCAACCGGCACCTCGGCGAGGTGCCGCTGCCCGAGGCGGTCGACCGCTTCTACACCTCCGACGTCTTCATGCACACCTGGGACCTCGCCCGCGGCGCCGGCCTCGACGACCGCCTGGACGCCGACGCGTGCGCGGACATGCTCGCCGAGATGGAGCCGATGGCGGACGTGCTGGCCGCCTCGGGTCAGTACGGCCCGCGCGTCGCGGTCCCCGACGACGCCGACGCCCAGACGCGGCTGCTCGGGCTGATCGGGCGCGACCCGTTCTGGACGCCGCCGGCGCCCTAACGAGCCAGCCAGCGCCTCAGGATCTCGGTGAGGCGGTCGGGCGCGTCGAGCTGGACCAGGTGGCCGGCGTCCTCGACGAGGTCGAGTCGCGCACCAGGAACGAGCTCCCCGAGCCGGTACGCCCGGTCGACCGGGATCCAGGTGTCCTCGGTGCCCCAGACGACCTGCACGGGCAGGTCCAGGGTCGCGTACAGCGGCTCGATCTCGTCGGTGTAGCGCTGGTCGGCCTGGGCGATCTGCCGGTAGAACGCCGCCTGGCCCGCGGTGCCGAGCCAAGGTTCCACGAGCAGGTCGAGGTCGTCGGCGCGGAGCGGTCGGTGGGCCGCCCCGGCGACGTACGCACGGACGAGCGCCTCGTGAAGGGAGGCCGGCAACGCGGCGAAGACGGACGCGTGCTCGGCCACCAGCCGGAAGAAGTCCGAGCCCCACGGCGCGAGCGCGACCACGTCGACGAGTGCGAGCGACCGGTACGCCGCCCCGTGCAAGAGGTGCGCCCGCAGCGCCACCGCGCCGCCGTAGTCGTGGGCGACCACGTCCGGAGCGGCCAGCGCCCAGTGGTCCAGGAGGTCCGCCAGCACGCGTCCCTGCACGCCGAGGGAGACGTCGCCGTCCGCCATCGAGGACGCGCCGTACCCGAGCATGTCCCACAGGTAGACCGTGTGCTCGGCCGCGAGCGCGTCGGCGATCGGCGCCCAGAGTGCCGACGACCAGGGCGTGCCGTGGCAGAACACGACGGATGGCCCGTCGCCCCGCCGACCCCAGCGGACCTCGCGGTCACCCACCGCGAACGTCTCGGTCAACACCCCTGCAGCATCGCACCGCGCGCGCTGCCGTCGCCCTCACCGCCAGGTGGCGACCGGTTCGAGCACGACGGGCGACTCGGCCGGCGGTTCGACGACCCGCCCGGGCAGCGTGAACGCTCCCACGACCGCACCGGCCAGGCAGAGCAGGCCGACCATCAGGCTCGAGGTGTGCAGGCCGCTCATGAACGCGTCCTGCAGTGCCTGGGCGAGCTGCGGCTGACCCACCGCGATCGAGGTCGCGGCGCCGACCGAGTCCTGGGCCTCGGCGAGCGCGACGCCGGGGAGCCGGGACCAGGCACCGTCGGCGAGGTGGGCGGCGTACACGCTCGAGAACACCGACCCGACGACGGCGACGCCCAGGGTGCCGCCGAGCTCGCGGGTCGCGTCGTTGACCGCCGAGCCGACACCCGCTCGCGACGGCGGCAGCACCTGGAGGATCGACTCCGTCGCGGGCGTGCTGATGAAGCCCATGCCGAGGCCCATCAGCACCATCTGGGGCACGATCGTGGTCGCGTACGACGCGTCGACGGCGACCGTGGAGATCCACACGAACGACGTCCCGAACAGCACGAGACCCGACGTCACCACGAGCTTGGTCCCGATCCGCGGTGCGAGCAGCGCACCCACGACCGAGGCCACGGCGATGCTCAGGGCCACCGGCAGGATCCGGGCGCCGGTGGAGAGGGTGCCGTACCCCCGCACGAACTGGAAGTACTGCGTGATCAGGAAGATGAAGCCGAACAGTGCGAAGAACGTGACGGTGACGGCTCCGCTCGCCGCGCTGAAGCGCCGGTCGCGGAACAGGCTGAGGTCGAGCATCGGGTGGGTCGTCCGACGCTCCACCGCCACGAACACCAGCAGGAGCAGGGCGCTGAGCGCGAAGCCGCCGACGGTGTGCGCCGAGGCCCAGCCGCGCGCGGGCGCCTCGATGATCGTGTAGACGAGCGCGCTGAGCATCGCGATCGAGACGACGAGCCCGGGCAGGTCGAGCGGGGGTACGGCGGGGTCGCGCGACTCGGGGACCAACACGTACGCCGCCGCGGCCGTGACCAGGGCCAGCGGCACCAGGGCCCAGAAGACGCTCCCCCAGGCGAAGTACTCGAGCAGCAGGCCGCCGACGACCGGGCCCGCGGCCACCCCGATGCCGACCACGGCACCCCAGACACCGAGGGCGGCGGCGCGCTCGCGACGCTCGCGGAACGTGTTGCTGATGATCGACAACGTGGTCGGGAAGATGACGGCCGCCGACATGCCCATCGCCACGCGCGCGGCGATGAGGGCACCGGACGAGTCCACGAGGGCGCCGACCGTGCTCGCACCGGCGAACGCCAGCAGGCCCAGGATCAGCGCCGGGCGTCGCCCGAAGCGGTCGGACAGGCTGCCTGCCGCCAGCACCAGGGCGGCGAAGGCGAGGTTGTAGCCGTCCACGATCCACTGGAGGGACCGGGTGCCGGCCTCGAGGTCGGTGGAGATGCTCGGCAGCGCGACGTTGACGATCGTGGTGTCGAGGTTGATGGCCAGCACGGCCGCGCAGACCGTGAGCAGGACGGGAAGCTTCGAGCGCATGTGGACAGTGTCCACATCCATGTAACCACTGTCAACATCAATCGCTATGATGGTTCCGTGCCCGCCCCGACCAAGCCGTACCACCACGGCAACCTCCGCGCTGCCCTCGTCGACGCGGGGGCCGAGCTGGCGCGGGCGAGCGGCCCCGACGGCGTGGTGCTGCGCGAGGTGGCGCGACGCACGGGCGTGTCGCACAACGCGGCGTACCGGCACTTCGCCGACCGCGACGAGCTGCTCGCCGAGATCGCCTCGCTGGCGAGCGCCCAGCTCGAGCAGGCCATGCAACGCCGCCTGGACGGCGTACGAGAGACCGAGCCGGCGCAACGGGCGCGGGCGCGGCTGCGCGAGACCGGACGTGCGTACGTCGAGTTCGCCCTGAGCGAGCCTGGCCTGTTCACCGTCGCGTTCTGCCCGATCGAGACCGACGACCCGTCCTCGATGTCGGACGCGGGGCCCTACCGCCTCCTCGGTCAGGTGCTCGACGAGCTCGTCGCGGCGGGCGCCGTCTCCCCTGCCGGCCGCGAAGGAGCGGACGTCGCCTGCTGGGCCGCCGTGCACGGCCTGTCCGTGCTGCTGCTCGACGGCCCCCTGCGGGGGCTGCCTCCCCCCGACCGCGAGGCGGTGCTCGAGAAGCTGCTCGTCACCGTCGAGCGGGGGCTCACGGGCTCGATGGGCTGAGCAGGATCCGCGCAACCTCGGTCTGTCCCGAGCTGCGTGCGTGCTCCAGGGCGGTGACTCCGTCGCCGTCGGCGATCGCGGGGTCGGCCCCGGCGTCGAGGAGGATCCGCACGATCTCCTGGTACGGCGCCGACCCGTCGCCGAGGATCACCGCCTCCAGCAGAGCCGTCCACCCGAGGTCGTTGACGTGGTCGAGGTCGATGTCGGTCTGCACGACCCGACGCACGTAGTCGACGTGACCCCGCTCGCTCGCCGGGATGACCGAGACGCCGCCGTAGCGGTTGCGGATCGTCAGGTCGGGGTCGGCGGGCAGCAGGGCCTCGAGCATCTCGACGCTGCCGGTCACACCCGTCACCAGCCAGGGGGTGTCGTGCCGGTCGTCGAGCGCGTCCGGGTCGGCCCCGAGCGCCACGAGCAGCCGGGCGACGGGCACGCGGTCGTACGTCGACGCGAGCAGGAGCGCGGTCCGGTCGTGGCCGTCGCGGGCCTCGAGGTCCGCCTTGCTGCGCAGCATCAACGCCGCCGCGTCCGCGTCACCGTCGGTCGCGGCGGTGAGCAGTCCAGCCTGCGCGGCCGGGCGCGGCACGTCCTCGGCTCGGGCGGTCTTCCGGAGCAGGGTTGCGACGGCGGTCTGTCCCATCCGCTCGGCGTGCTCGCCGGCGGTCAGGCCGTCGTTGACGGCTGGGACGCCGACCTCGGCCCCGGCCGCGACCAGCACGCGCACCGTGTCGACGTACCGCTCCGTGCCGTCGCCGAGGATCACCGACTCGTGCAGCGCGGTCCACCCGAGGTTGTTCACGTGATCGATGTCGATGCCCGCCCGCACCAGACGTCCCGCGATCGCCGCGTGCCCGCGCTCGGTCGCCCTGATCAACGCCGTGCCGTTGAAGGAGTCCTTGCTGTCGAGGTCGGCCCCGTGCCTCATCGTGAGGTCGAGGAGCTCGACGTACCCCTCGCTGGCCGCGATCAGGAACGCGCTCTGCTGCGTGTCGTCCTGCGCGTTGACGTCGGCGCCCCGCTCGATCAGTCGACTCGCCAGCTCGACGTCGTTCGCCCACGCCGCCGCGATCAGCCGGGCGTCGAGGCGGGCCTGCTCGGCGGGATCGGGCATGGCAGTCTCCATGGGGGTCGGCGTCGTGGTCGTGCTGTCGGCCTGTGTCGGTGCGCTGGTGCCGGGCCGGGCCTCGGGCTCGCTCGACGCGGAAGTGCACGCCGTCGCGAGCACTGCCACCGCGACCACGACCACCACTCGGACCAACCCACTCGCCACACGCACGAGGGTAGAGACGCGACTGGGGTACACGAAGTTGTCACCCGCCACCTGTCGGTCGAGGGGCGCTGGCACCGGTCGCTGGTCGAAGGTGCGCCTCCCTAGGCTGACGGCATGCGGCTGCGAGAGAGCGTGCGCGCCTTGATCCTGGACCCGGACGACTGCGTGCTGCTGGTGCGGTTCGACTGGGACGGCCTCGACGTGGAAGGCGGGTTCTGGGCCAACCCCGGGGGCGGAGTCGAACCGGGCGAGACCCGCCTCGCTGCCATGCAGCGTGAGCTGCGCGAGGAGACCGGCCTCGTCGTCGACGACCTCGGACCCGAGGTGTGGACCAAGACGGCACTGTTCCCGATGGCCGAATGGGACGGACAGGTGGATCACATCCATCTCTACCGCACCGAGCGTTTCGTGCCGACCCCGGCGATGTCACCCAGCCAGCTCGAGGCCGAGCACGTCCAGGACATCTCCTGGTGGTCGCCCGAGGAACTGGCGACGGACGGGGTGACCTTCGCCCCGCGGTCTCTTCCCAGGCTGCTGGAGCAGCTGCACCACGAGGGGGTTCCCGCGGGCCCGATCGAGCTGAGCGGCTTCTAGCGCCGGAGCTGCGTCAGGAGGAGCCCCGGGTCGGGCGTCTCGATCAGCAGCTCGTCGTACTCCTGGCCGCTGAGTGCCACGTAGACCGCAGGCCGCTGGCGGCGCAGGGCGACGAGCTGACGGTGCCCGCGGGACATCCAGCGACCGAGCAGCCACGTGCCCGGGAGGCCCAGCCCGACGCGGAGGCCGCGCAGGTCGTCGCGCCAGCCGCGTACCTCGCGGGCTTCGGTGACCGCCGACAGCGGTGCCTCGAAGTCCCCGACGAGGCCGAGCAGCTTCTCTGTGAGCGGGAAGTCGACCCGGAGTCGGTCCCCCTGCACGCTGATCGTCGCCATCAGGTCGCCGCCTTCGGCCGCGCCCGCAGGTGCGCCCGTTCGCCGTGCTTGCCGAACAGGCTGAGGAACTCGACTGCGTCGTCGTCCGCGGCTCCGAACCAGTGTGGGGTCCGGGTGTCGAACTCGGCGGCCTCCCCGGTGGCGAGGACGAGGTCGTGCTCGCCCTTGCCGGGAGGGGACAGCACCAGCCGCAGGTTGCCGTTCATGACGTACACCCACTCGTAGCCGTCGTGGGTCTGCAGGTGCGGGGTCCGGCGTCCCCGGCCGGCGGGGATCACCATCTTGAACGCCTGGATCCCGCCAGACTGCCGCGTCAACGGGATCATCGTCATGCCGTGCGCCTCGACCGGGCGGAGGTGGATGCGTGGGTCACCCGTCGGCGGGGCGTCCACCAGCTCGTCGAGGGTGACGCCGTACGACCGGGCGAGCGGCAGCAGCAGCTCGAGGGTGGGCTTGCGGTCGCCCGACTCGAGCCGCGACAGCGTGCTGACCGAGATTCCGGTCTCGGCCGACAGGTCGGCCAGCGTCGTGTCGCGGTCACGCCGCAGGGAGCGCAGGTGCGGTCCGACTGCGTCCAGGGAGTCATCGAGGTCCATGGGCAAAGTTTGCCACATCGGCAAAGTCGTTTGCGGCTACGGCGAACGGCAGGCATCCTCATGAGCATGGAGACGACATACGACGTGGTGGTGGTCGGCGGCGGAGCCGCCGGCCTCAACGGTGCCCTGATGCTCGCACGGTCGCGGCGGTCGGTCCTGGTGATCGACGCCGGACTCCCCCGCAACGCCCCGGCCGACGGCGTGCACGGCCTGCTCGGGCACGACGGCGTCCCTCCTACGGAGCTGTTGGCGAAGGGTCGCGAGGAGGTGCGTCGCTACGGCGGCGAGGTCGTCGAGGCCGAGGTGACAGGCGCCGACGCGGGCGACCTCGGCTTCACGGTCGCGCTGGCCGACGGGCGGACCGTGGCGGCACGCCGGCTGCTGGTGACCACAGGCCTCGTCGACGAGCTCCCCGACGTCTCCGGCCTCCGCGAGCGCTGGGGCAAGGACGTCGTGCACTGCCCGTACTGCCACGGCTGGGAGGTCCGGGACCAGCCCATCGGCGTGCTGGCGAGCAGCCCGCTGGCGATGCACCAGGTGCTGCTGTTCCGCCAGCTCACCCACGACGTCGTCCTGTTCACCAACGACATGGACTTCGACGCCGACCAGCGCGAGCAGCTGCTGGCCCTGGCCGTCGGCGTCGTCGACGGCGAGGTCAAGGAGATCGAGGTCCGGGACGACCGCATCGTCGCTGTCCGGCTGGCCGACGGTCGCACAGTCCCCCGCCGGGTCGTCGTGACGACGACTCGCATGGTCGCCCGCGCCGGCTTCCTCGCATCCCTGGGTCTCACGACGGTGCCGCACGCGTCCGGCATGGGTGAGCACGTGGCCGTCGACGCCACCGGCCGCACCGAGGTCCCGGGCGTCTGGGCCGCGGGCAACGTCACCGACCTCTCTGCCCAGGTCGGCGGGGCCGCCGCGGCCGGAGCGCTGGCCGGCGCTCAGATCAACTCGGACCTCGCCCTGGAGGACGCCAGGCAGGCCGTCGAGGACTACCGGACCTCACCCGCAGGCGTCTGACGTAGTGTCGCAGCCGTGCCCCGATTCGCTGCCGTATCCCGACACCACGTGACCAGCGCCTTGGAGGAGCTCGACAATCCCGGCCGGGAGGAGTTCGTGCTCATGCACAGCGGGGAGGCCTACGGCGCCCAGGCAGTGCTCAGCGCCGCTCACGAGAAGGCAACCGGCACGGCCGTCACCGCCTACGACTGGTCGAGCAAGGACCAGGCCGCCCGCATCCTGCGCGAGCTCGGGTTCCGGGTCCTCGCCGGTGACGACCCCGAAGCGATCGTCCCCGTGACCGGCGAGTGGCGCGAGACCAGCGATGTCGGCCCCGACGTGACGCGAGACGCGTGGGCCACGGCCGCTCGCGAACGGCTGCTCGAGGCCGCCCGTCGCTACCGCGCGACCGTGCCGCCCCAGGAGCTCGCGATCGAGGTGCAGCGCCGCAGCGGCATCCGCACGCGCCAGCTCTGGCACCACTGGATCGACGAGGTCATCGGCCGGGTCGCTCTGGAGAGCGCCCGCCTCGACGAGCCGCTGATCGTCTCCCTCTGCGCCGACGACGCCGGGCGGGTCACCGACGGGTATCCCGTCGCCGTCCGCGCCGTGACCGGCGAGCGCCCCGAGCACCCCAACGCCCACGCGGCGAAGGAGCGGCTGGAGTGCTATCGCTACTTCGAGGCCGTCGGCCTCCCCGCCGACGGTGGGTCCATCGCCCCGGCCGCGACCGTCAGCGCTCCCAAGGCCGCGACCAAGCGAGCGCCGTCCCGCACCCCGGCGGTCAAGCGGCCCACCAAGCCGGCCGACCGTCCCCCGGAGATCTGCCCCACCTGCTTCATGGCGATCCCGCGGTCCGGCGTCTGCGACAACTGCGGCTGACCCTCGCGGTCAGGCAAAGGGCGAGGTCCGTGCCCGCAGCGCGTCGGTGAGCAGCGCCACCAGCGCCTCGACCTGCACGTCGACCGACGAGGCCTCGATGTCCTGGCCGTCGAGCGCTCGCGCGGCCAGCCCGGCCTTGCTGTCGATCAGCTCGGCGACCTTCGTGTTGATCGTCTGCGCCGCGATGATCCGCCACGCGGTCACCGGCTCGTCCTGTCCGATCCGGTGCACGCGGTCGATGGCCTGGGTCTGCTCCGCGTCGGTCCACGACAGCTCCGCCAGTACCAGGTTCGAGGCCACCTGGAGGTTGATGCCGACCCCGGCCGCGCTCAGCGAGCAGACGATCACTGCCACGTCCGGGTCCTCCACGAACGCCTTGATGCTGCGCTCGCGAGCGGCGCGGGTCTGGTCGCCGCGGATCGTGGAGTACTTCAGGCCGCGCCGGGCGAACGTGTCCTGAGCGGCGTCCATGACGTCGATGTGCTTGGCGAAGAAGACGACCTTGCCGACGTTGCGCGCCAGCTGGGCGGCGTAGTCGGCGGCGAGACCGGCCTTGGCCTGGCCGATCCGGCGCATCATGCCGAACACGTTCTCGCCGGTCGACTCGTCGGAGGAGTCCTCGCGCTCCCACGTCGCGACCCGGCGGACCAGGTCGTGGTCGATCCCGTCGTCGTCGAGGTCGGCCTCCGTACGGCGCGTGGCCAGCGCCGACTCGTACCTCGCCACGAGACGCCGGGCCAGCTCGGCCTCGGCCTCGCGGATCGAGCGCCCGATCTCGTCATCGAGCTCGACGGGGATGTCGGCGACGCGGCGGGCGGGGATGTCCTTGGCGACGTCGACCTTGCGGCGGCGGACGATGCCCTGGTCGACCACGCAGGTGCGCGCGGCCGGGTAGAAGCCACGGTCGGCCGGCGTCAGGCCGGTCTCCTCCAGCGCGGCCATCAGCCGGGGGCCGGGCTTCTTCTCCTCGATCCAGCCCAGGAACCGCCAGATCGTGAGGAAGTCGTCGACGTCGTTGATCAGCGGGGTCCCGGTGAGCGCCATCATCAGCGGCCGGGCCACCCGGCGGCGTACTCGCTCGGCGATCTCGAGGACGTTCT
>JAICRP010000253.1 GCA_025966445.1 Nocardioides sp. | reverse complement strand
GCCCAGTCGCCGCTCGACGGTCTCGATGTCGTCGACGGCCACGACCCAGCCCAGCCAGCCGCCGCCGAGCGCCGAGCGCGCCCGTACCGCCTGGCCGAACGGCGCCTTGTCGGACGCCGGGTGGTCGAGCACCTCGACGACCTCGAGGTAGGTGTGGTCGGCCAGCGGCAGGATCATGTTGCGGGTCCCGAACCGTGGATGCATGCCCCCATCGGCGAACGACTTCCCGAGCAGTCCCCCGATGCGCTGGGCGGTTCCGGCGAGGCCGTCTGGTCCGGCGGCGTAGGAGAGGTGGTCCAAGCGCATGCCGGACATTCTCAACTCCCACTCAGGGGAGCCGTGCACGGGGGTCGGCTTCTCTTGACGTCGAGACATCGCGTAACCCGCTCTACGACTGGTGAACCGGACGTCAACGCGGGTCGGCCGGGTGCAGCGCGAGCGCCGACCGCGAGCGCAGGTGCGCCTCGCAGTGGCGGACCAGCTCGGCGTACCCGGCCTCGCCCATCAGCTCGGTCAGCTCCGGCGCGTTGGTGACGTACACCGGCTCGAGGGCGACGTGCGCCTCGGTGTTGCCGGAGCAGTACCAGTCGAGGTCGTGGCCGCCCGGACCCCAGCCCCGGCGGTCGTACTCGCCGATGGTGACCTCCGTGTACGACGTGTCGTCCTGCCGTTCGATGGTGCGGAACGTACGTCGGATCGGCAGCTGCCAGCACACGTCGGGCTTGGTCTCGAGCGGGTGCCGGCCCTGCTGCAACGCCAGTGCGTGCAGGGCGCAGCCGGCGCCGAGCGCGAAGTCGGTGCGGTTGTGGAAGATGCAGGCCGACTGGCCGTCGACCTCGACCACCGGCGTCTTGCGGTCACCGTGCTCGTCGGTCTCGACCCAGTCCTTGCGGCGGACCTTCGTGCGGTCCGGACGCAGCTGCCACAGCTCGGGCGTGAGCTGGGCGACGAACGACGCGACCCGCTCCTCGTCGCCCTTGTCGGCGAAGTGGGCGCCCAGGGTGCAGCAGCCGGTGTCGGGCGACTCGGCGTAGATGCCCTGGCAGCCCTGGCCGAAGATGCACATGTAGTTGGACGTCAGCCACGTCAGGTCGCACTTGAAGACCTGGTCGGGGTCACCGGGGTCGACGAACTCGACGAACGCACGCGGAAACACCAGGTCGACCTCGGGGGGCACGCCGCAAGCGTACGAGGGTGTCGCGACGGGCTATACCGTTGGGCCATGCGGCTGGGCGTCCTCGACATCGGCTCCAACACGGGCCACCTGTTGGTGTTCGACGCCCACGACGGCGCCGCGCCGCTGCCGGCGTACTCGCACAAGGAGCCGCTCCGCCTGGCCGAGCACCTCGACGACGCGGGCGACGTCACCGAGAAGGGGCGCGACGCGCTCACCGACTTCGTCGCCTCGTCCGTCGTCGTGGCCGAGGACAAGGGCTGCGAGGAGGTCGTCGGCTTCGCCACCTCGGCCGTGCGCGACGCCGGCAACAGCCAGTCCGTGCTCGACCACGTGCACGAGCTGACCGGCGTCCGCATCGACGTGCTGTCCGGTGAGGACGAGGCGCGCCTGACGTTCCTCGCCGTGCGCCGCTGGTTCGGCTGGTCGGCCGGGCGGTTGTCGGTCTTCGACATCGGCGGCGGCTCGCTCGAGATCGCGGGCGGGTCCGACGAGTCGCCAGACGTCGCGTGGTCCGTCCCGCTGGGGGCGGCCCGGCTGGCGCGGGAGTACTTCGCGAATGGCCGTCCCGACGAGGCCGACCTCAAGCAGCTGCGCCGCAAGATCCGTGCCGAGATCGCCCGCGACGCCGGTCAGCTGCTGCGGGCCGGGCGACCGGACAAGGCCGCGGCGACGTCCAAGACGTTCCGCTCGCTGGCGCGGATCTGCGGAGCCGCGCCGGCGGGTGACGGCGCCCTCGTCCCGCGCACGCTGCCCATGAAGGACCTGGCGTACTGGATCCCGTTGCTCGTCTCGATGACCGGCGACGAGCTCAGCGTGCTGCCGGGTGTCTCCCTGTCGCGGGCCCACCAGGTCGTGCCCGGGGCCCTGGTCGCGGAGGCGTGCATGGACATCTTCGGGCTGGAGGAGCTCGAGATCTGCCCGTGGGCGCTGCGCGAGGGAGTCATCCTCGAGCGCATCGACAAGATCGGCCTGGTCGAGAGCGCCGTCACCGGCGGGTCAACGGTCTGACGTGCCGACCTCCGTCGCCCTCTCGACCGCCTCGGTCTACCCCGAGTCGACCGCGCACGCCTTCGCGTACGCCGCCAAGGTCGGCTACGACGCCATGGAGGTGATGGTCGGTATCGACGCGCTGAGCCAGCAGGTCTCCGCGGTCAAGCAGCTGTCCGACCACCACGAGCTGCCCATCGTGGCCATCCACTCGCCGTGCCTGCTCTTCACCCAGCGGGTCTGGGGCACCGAGCCCTGGGGCAAGCTCCAGCGGTCGGCGGAGATGGCCGACGCCGTCGGCGCCGAGGTGGTCGTCGTGCACCCGCCGTTCCGGTGGCAGCGCGAGTACGCCGCCGGCTTCGTCGAAGGTATCGCCGCGCTCGAGAAGGAGACGGGGATGGCCTTCGCCGTCGAGAACATGTACCCCTGGCGGGCGTCCTCCAAGCGCGGGGCCGACCGCGGTGTCGAGATGTACGTGCCGGGTTGGGACCCGTCCGAGGAGTCGTACGCCAACCAGACGATCGACCTCTCGCACGCGGCGATCGCGCGGTCCGACGTGGTGTCGATGGCCGAGCGGATGGGGTCGCGGCTGCGCCACGTGCACCTCACCGACGGGTCCGGCTCGGCCAAGGACGAGCACCTCGTGCCGGGCCGCGGCGTGATGGAGGCCGGCGCCTTCCTGCGGCACCTGGCGCTCACCGGCTTCGACGGCCACATCGTGCTGGAGATCAACACCCGCAAGTGCTCCACCCGCGAGGAGCGCGAGCGCGACCTCGTCGAGTCCCTGGAGTTCACCCGCGAGCACTTCGTCGTCCCGACGTCGCATGGCTGAGCGTGCGTCCTCGGGCCCTCCTCGAGGTCGGCGGCGCGGCTCGCCCGACACCAGGTCCGCGATCCTCGCGGCGGCCAGGTCGTCGTTCGCGGAGCACGGTTTCGCCGGTACGACGATCCGCGCGGTCGCCGCGTCCGCCGGCGTCGACGCGGCCCTGGTGCACCACTACTTCGGCACCAAGGACGAGCTCTTCCTCGCCGCCCTCGAGCTGCCCGTCGACCCACGCAAGCTCATCGCGCCGGCCGTCGCCGGCCCGGTCGAGCAGGCCGCCGAGCGGTTCCTCGGCGTGTTCCTCACGGCCTGGGACGACCCCGACATCCGGCCCTCGCTGGTGGCCGTCGCCCGCGGGATCATGGACCCGGCCGCCAACCGGCTGCTCTCCGAGGGAGTCCTGCCCGTCGTCATCGAACCCATCGGCGTCGCCCTCGGCATCGACCGCCCCGCCGAGCGGATGCCCCTGGTCGCCTCGCAGGTGATCGGGCTGATCCTGATGAGGTACGTGCTGGTCGTCGAACCCCTCGCGTCCATGCCCCGCGACCGCGTCATCGCGACGTACGCGCCGACGATCCAGCGGTACCTGACCGGCGACCTGCCTTAGGTGGTCGATCCCCCGCACCTGGTGCCGACGATCGACCACTCAACCCACTTATCCCACGAGGTGGGGGGTGGCCGAGAGCACCTGGAGGTCGGCGGGCGTCCCGGCGACCGTCAGGGTGTCGGGGATCTGCACCCAGTTGCCGCCGTCGACGCGGTAGCGGCCCTGGTACGTCACGTCCACGCTCGGGTTCACGGTCACCCCGGCCTTGGCGTAGACGTGGGTGATCCGCAGGTCGGGGTACTCCGCTCCCGGCTCCGAGCCTTCCTGGCTTGATCCGTCGCCGAAGCGCCAGAGGTAGCTCACCGGTGTCGCCTCGATGTCGACACCGTGCCCGAGCAGCCGGACG
>JAICRP010000049.1 GCA_025966445.1 Nocardioides sp. | reverse complement strand
TGTTGTACTCCGGCAACGTCGATGTGTTCTGCCTAGTCTCGAGCGACAGTGACTTCACACGTCTGGCGATGCGGCTGCGCGAGTCCGGCAAGACGGTCTACGGGATCGGGGCCAAGACGACCCCGAAGGCGTTCCAGAACGCCTGCGACCGCTTCACCTACACCGAAGTGCTGGGGGAAGGGATGGTGACCCTGGAGCCCGGAAGCACCTCGGTCGTGGCGTCCGTCAAACCGGCGCACGACCTCGACGTCCCCACCGTCAAGGCCGTCATCACGCCGGCTGTGACTGCCACAGCCCGCGACGACGGCTGGGCGCACCTGGGGGCCGTCGGCCATCACGTCGTCAACCAGCACCCGAGCTTCGACTCCCGCAACTACGGCTTCCCCAAGCTCGGCCTCCTGGTGCGCAAGCAGTCCTTCCTGGAGGTCAAGGACGTGCCGCTCGAGAACGGCATGACGCAGGTCTGGGTCCGGCTCCGTGCGGCCCGTCAACCAGCCAAGAAGTCGACGAAGAAGGCAGCAGCGACGCGGCGGTGAGTGAGGGTTGGTCTGTGGCCGGCAAACCAACACTCACGCACCGCCACTCAGCCGAGACCAGACCTACCTGTACATCGTGCTGATCATCGCGTCGAAGGCCCGGTCGGGCATCAGCCGGCGGGCCAGCACGATGGACCCGGCGCCCCGGCCGACGGGGTAGCGGGCGCGGGGGTGCGAGGTCGTGGCCGCCTTGAGGATCTTGCGGGCGACGACGACGGGCTGGGTGCCCGCCCAGCCGGTGTCGCCGCGCTCCATGGTCCGGCGGACCCGGCCCGCACGCTCCTCGTAGGCGCCGCCGCGGCTCGTCTCCACCAGGCTGTCGCGGGAGATGGTGTTCCACTCGGTGATGGTCGGCCCGGGCTCGATGATGACGACCCGGATGCCGAACGGCGCGAGCTCGAGACGCAGGCTGTCGCTGAAGCCCTCGACCGCGAACTTGGTGGCGTGGTACCAGGCACCCAGCGGCTCGTAGAACTTCCCGCCGATCGACGACACGTTGATGATCCGCCCAGCGCCCTGGTCGCGCATGGTCGGCGTGACGAGCTGGGTCAGCCGCGCGAGGCCGAAGACGTTGACCTCGAACTGGCGCCGGGCCTCGTCGATCGGCACGTCCTCGACGGCGCCGTACGACCCGTATCCGGCGTTGTTGACCAGCACGTCGATCCGGCCCTGGTCGACCACGATCCGGTTGATCCCGGCCACCATCGACGCGTCATCGGTGAGGTCCATCGCGAAGGTGCGTACGCCGACCCCCTCGAGCGCCGCCATCCGGTCGACGCGCCGCGCCACCGCGTACGTCGTGAAGCCGGCCCCGTGCAGCAGGCGGGCGGTCTCCTCCCCGATGCCGCTGGACGCCCCGGTCACCAGGGCCACGCGGGTGTCGCTCATGGGGTCTCCTTCGGCGGTTGAGATGCGAAGGCCGCCAAGGCCTGAGCCTCGAAACCCCCACCCACGGTCTCCGCCACCGCCCGCAGCCGGGCACGCGTGATGTCGGCCACCGTCGCGTAGCCGGCCAGGTCGGCGTTGGAGCCGGGCCGGACGGCCTCGCCGGAGTTCACGCTGATGCAGCGGCGGGTGCCTCCGTCGGCCACGTTCTGCAGAGCGACCGCGTGGCCCGTCGTGCCGGATCCGGCGAAGAAGTCGAGCACCACGGCGTCGGCCGGCATGGTCTGCAGCAGCCGTCGCACCAGGCCGGTCGGCTTCGGCGACTCGAAGACGTGGCCGACGATCGCCTTCAGCTCCGCGACGGCGGTGTCCGTCGAGCCGACCTCCTCCGCCAGCCAGATCGTGCGGAGCTTCTTCCGGCGCCCACCCGGACCGTCGCGGTGCAGCCAGTCCTTCTGGAAGACGTCGACGCGCTCGCCGTCGCGGCCCTTGATCACCCGGCAGACCAGGTCGTCGGGGCGCTGCTCGATCAGGGGCGCGGACCACCGCCACACCGCGGGGCGGCCGTCGCCGAACACCGGCTCGATCTCCACGGCGCCGTCGAAGGGGGTGGTGGCCACGCGACCCGACACCGGGTCGCCGTACACGGGGAAGTGCAGCGTGCGCGCGGTGACGGGGTTGAACTTCTTGTTGGTGTTGCGCAGCGGCAGGTGCCGGTACCGCCGCCCGTCGGGCGACTCCAACGGGAAGTCCGCGGGGTCCACGGTCTCAGGGCTGCTGGCGTCCAGCACGCAACGACGTACGTCGCGGGCGTACGCGAGCAGGTACTCGTGCGACGTCGCGAATCCCTTGCCCAGCTGACGTCCCTTGGCGTTGAGGTTGACCACGATCTGCGCCAGGAAGTTGGCGGGCCCGAAGACCTGGTCCATCAGCAGACGCAGCCGGGCCTGCTCGTTGTCGTCGATGCTGACGAAGATGGCCCCGGTCTCGGCCAGCACCTCTCGCGCCGCCAGCAGCCGCGGTCGCATCATCTCCACCCAGTCGCCGCCGTGGTCGTCGCGGTAGGCGAACGCGTTGCCGGTGTTGTACGGCGGGTCGATGTAGATCAGGTCGACCGTCTCGCTGCCGGCGAAGGACCGGAGCACGTCGAGGTTGTCGCCCTCGACGAAGGTGTTCCACACGCCCACGCGACGACTGTAGGCGTACCCCCGTCGCTGGTTGAGCAGGTTGCGCAGCAACCGACCCGAAACCCCCGTGCGTGACCTGGAGGCGCCGGCCGCGTTGGAACCATGTGCCCCTCCGACACCTGCTCCTCACCCCGCTCCTCACCACGCTCCTGGCCGTGGCCTCGCTGACCGCCACCACTCCAGCAGCCGGGTCCGCGGGCACGAGCGCACCGAGGGTCCTCAACGGCTGCCTGACGAGCGTTCCCGATCCGGGTACGACCGAGCCGGTGCGGATCTGCTACACGCTCTTCAAGCCGGCCGGCGCCCGGGCCGTGAAGCCGGTGCCGATGATCCTGCACAGCCACGGCTGGGGTGGCTCGCGGACGACGGACCCGGCGGCGTTCAAGCAGTGGCTCGACGCGAGGTACGCCGTCCTGTCGTTCGACCAGCGCGGGTTCGGCGAGAGCGGTGGCACGGCCCAGGTGGAGAACCCGGACGTCGAGGGCCACGACGTGCGCGCCCTCGTCGACCTGGTCGCGGCGACGCGTTGGGTCAGGAAGGACGCACCCGGAGACCCGCGGCTGGGCGCGATCGGCGGCAGCTACGGCGGCGGGTACCAGTTCCTCGGCGCCTTCGAGGAGCTCCGCCTCCACGGCAAGCCCATCTTCGACGCGCTCGCCCCCGAGATCACCTGGAACGACCTCAACCGCAGCCTCGCGCCGGAGGGCGTCGTGCGCACCGAGTGGGCCCTCGCCCTCGCGGCTGCCGCCCTCCCGACCCAGGCGCTGTCACCGGCGGTGTACCAGGCGCTCGTGCAGGGAGCCGCGACCGGCTTCTGGCCCGATGGGTCGCTGGCCGTCCCCGGCACGCCGAACATGGAGGCGTTCTTCGAGAGGAACGGCCCGAGGTACCACGTCTCACGGGGTCGCCGCCTCGACATCCCCGTGTTGTTCGGCCAGGGCACGACCGACTCGCTCTTCAACCTCCAGCAGGGCCTGGACAACTGGCGCACCGCGATCACCCGGAAGGCCCGGCGCCACAGCATCTTCGTCGGCTACAACGGCGGCCACGTGCTGCCGGCCGTCTACCCCACCGGCGTCGACGTGACCTCCGACCCGTGCAGCACGCAGCTCGCCGGGGGTGACTTCGCGAGGCTCGCACTGCGCTTCATGAACGAGAACCTCAAGCAACGCGACACCGGTCTCCAGGGTTACGGCAAGCTGCACCTGGCCACCCCCGCCTCGACCTGTACGACGGTCAAGCGGGTGACCGCCGACACCGAGGTCTCCGTCGGCACGGTCGCCACCACCGAGACCGGCGGCGCCGCTCTCGCGTTCCCGGTCGCGAAGGGACCGATCCGCGTCGCCGGGTCGGCGTACCTCACCGGGACCCTCACTGCGCTCGGCCTCAACAACCGGGCGTTCTACGGACTGGGCGTCGGGACCACTCCGCTCGACGCCGCACTTGTGCAGAACAACGTGATGCCGCTCAACGAGCTCGCGCCGGTCAACGGCGAGCCGCGCCGGATCGAGCTCCCGGCCGTCGCGGTCGACGTCCCCGCGGGCAAGACGTTGTACGTGATCGCCTCGCCCATCAGCGAGACGTTCGTCGGGATGGGCAGCCGCACGCCGGGCGTGGTGCTGCTCCAGGACACCGTCGCCCACCTCCCGGTGGTTCCTTCGTCCCTCCTCGACCAGCGGCAGGCCGGCTGAACGCCGCGATCCGGGCCGCCGGCCCCGCCCTCTCCGGCTGACGCGCATACGTCATCTTGGGGAAGCGACAACCCGGCCCGAGGTCGCAGGATGGACTCGCGATGAGCGTGCAGCACCTTCACTCGGGACCGGCCACGGCGGCCGGCCCGCCCCGCACGCCACCGCCCCCGGGCTGGTACCCCGACCCCGGCGACCCGCACCGGCTACGACTCTGGGACGGGCAGCTCTGGACCGAGTACGTATCGGCGATTCCGGTCTCCTCGCGGTCGGTGCCGATCGCGGTCCACGGGCGTCGGCCGGTCCACAGCATCCGCACCATCGGGCCGGTCGCCCTGGGCTTGGGCCCGGGGCTCTTGGTCCTGCTGCTCGTGGCGCTGGTGGCGTGGTCGAGAGCGGGTGAAGACGAGCCTCCCGCCATCGCGGCCTGCCGGGCCATCGTCACCGAGCGCCTCGCGGCCCCCGACTCGGCCGTCTTCGGACCGCTGCAGGCGAAGGAAGGTGTCGCCGAGCGGTGGTCCGTCACCGGCGCCGTCGACTCCCTGAGCGCCGGGGGCACGGTGGAACGGACCACTTTCAGCTGCACCGTCTCCCCGGACGACGGGGGCTGGCGTCTCGACAGGCTGCGCTTCAACGCCCCCTGAGCCGACAACGGCGGGAGTCGGCCGGTCACCTACCCTCGACCCCATGTCTCGTCGCCTCGCGTCCGCGGCCGGCCTGGCGGTCTGCGCCCTCGTCGTGGCCGTCGGGCCCGGCCCGGCGGACGCCGACCCCGGTGCCTCACGGCCCGAGGCCGACAAGCGGATCGCGCAGCGAGGGCCGCAGACCTCGGACGACGTACGGGGCACGCTCGCGCCGTACGTGCCCCGCGCCCTGCGGACGCCCCCAGTCATCACGAACGACGTCACGTGGTCGGTCGCGCCCGGCATCACGTTCCGGCAGTGGGACCAGCTCGACACCCGGGGCCCCAACCGCGCGTACCTGTTGACCATCGACCCCGCGACCCCTGGCGTGGCGATCGACTACGCGTCGAGCAAGTCGGTGCGCAACACCGAGACGGTGCGCCACATGATCAGGGGGGACCACGCGATCGCCGGGGTCAACGGCGACTTCTACGACATCTTCGACACCGGAGCCCCACTCGGGCTGGGCGTCGACCGCGAGCGCGGTCTCCTGCACGCCCGCAAGTCCGGCTGGAACCGCGCGTTCCTCATCAAGGACGGCATCCCCGCGATCGCCAACCTCCCGATGGAGGCCAAGGTCGTCCAGGAACCCTGGATGAAGATCACGCACTACAACTCCCCCACGATCTTCGACGGCCAGATCGGCGTCTACGACTACCGCTGGGGCAACACGGCCGGCCCTCGGGTCGTCGACGGTCAGACCGAGGACGTGCGGCAGGTCGTCATCCGCGACAAGCACGTCGTCTCCTCCAAGCCCACCCTCACGAACGGCGAGCCCGTCCGGGGGCTCGTGCTCGTCGGCCGCGGCACCGGCGCCGACGCCCTCGGTGCGCTGAAGAAGGGCGACAAGGCCCGCGTGACGTGGGAGCTGCGACGCGAGCCCGAGGTCGCCATCTCCGGCAACAAGGTGCTGCTGCTCGGCGGCGTACGCCGGGTGGTCGACGACCTCGAGATGCACCCGCGCACCGCGGTGGGCATCGACAAGGACTCCGGTCAGGTGCTGTTGCTCGTGGTCGACGGCCGCCAGGGCTTCAGCCGCGGTCTGACGATGGTCGAGCTGGCGAACCTGATGACCACCCTCGGCGCCGAGGACGCCCTGAACCTCGACGGTGGCGGCTCCTCCACCCTCGTCGCCCGGGACCTCAACGGTGTCGTCGGCGTGCGCAACTCCCCGTCCGACGGGTTCGAGCGGCACGTCGCCAACGGGCTGGCGGTCACCTACACGCCTTGAGCTCGTTGGTCGAGGTGTGAGGGCCGCTGGGCCCGAGCCTGGAACCACCGCCCGTGCGACGGCTCAGGCCGGCACCGCCACAATCGCGACGCTGGTGACCGGAGCGAAACACTCCTGGAGGGGGCTGGGCACCTTGTGCGGCCTGAAGACCCAGCCGTCGGGGCCCTGCTCCACCGAGACGTCGGGAGGTACGTCGCAGCCGATGGAGACCACGGCCCCCATCACGGTGTAACCCTCCGGGACGGTGGCGCCGGCGACGGCCGTGGCGATCTTCTCCTCGAGGCCGGCCCTGTTGAACTGCGCCGTGAACTCCTGGAGCGCCGCGTCGTCGTCGACCGGGACCGCGTTCAGGTCGACCTCGCCACCCGCTGCGGTCTGGGACACGATCGCGATCGTGCGAGGCGTCAATGCTGTGGTCGGCTCGTCCGAGGCGGTGTTCGAGGACGGCTGCGAGGCGGGGTCGCTCGCGCTGCCCGACGTCGAGTCGCCGCAGCCGGCGAGCACCAGCGTGAGCAGGGCGGTTCCGAGAAGACGCTTCATGGTCATGGGACGCTAGCCGCCCGGGAGGCGGTTCCCTCCGTCAGACGTCGACAGACTGACCCTTGCCGAGGATCGTCAGGCCGTCCTCGACCATGAAACCGCGAGCCCGGTCCTGGTCCTGGTCCACGCCGATGCGGAAGCCGTCGGGGATGTCGACCGACTTGTCGATGATCGCGTTGCGCACGACGGCGCCGGCGCCGACGTGCACGCCGTGCATGAGTACCGAGTCCGACACGATCGCGCCGCTGTCGACCCGCACGGCCGGCGAGAGCACCGAGCGGTTGACCGTGCCTCCCGTGATGACGACCCCCGGTGACAATAGTGTCTCGTCGGTGCGCGACGGCTGGCCGTCGGCGCCCTGGCCCACCTTGACGGGCGGCTGCGGACCGTACGACGTGTAGATCGGCCAGTCGAAGTTGTAGAGGTTGAAGATCGGCAGCGGCGAGACGACGTCCATGTGGGCGGCGTAGTACGACGCCATCGTCCCGACGTCGCGCCAGTAGCCCCGGTCGCGGTCGGTCGAGCCAGGCACCATGTTGTCCTTGAAGTCGTAGACGCCGGCCGCGCCCTTGCCCACGAAGGCGGGAACGATGTCGCCGCCCATGTCGTGCTTCGAGCCGTGCAGCGTGGCGTCGGCGGTCACCGCGTCACGGAGTGCGTCGGCGTCGAAGACGTAGTTGCCCATCGAGGCCAACACCTCGTGCGGGCTGTCGGGCAGGCCTTCGGGGTCCTTGGGCTTCTCGAGGAAGTCGCGGATCGAGTTGGGGTCGTGCGGGTGCACGTCGATGACGCCGAACTGGTCGGCCAGCGAGATCGGCTGCCGGATCGCCGCGACGGTGCACGCCGCGCCCGAGTCGACGTGCTGGTCGACCATCTGAGAGAAGTCCATCCGATAGACGTGGTCCGCGCCCACGACGACCACGATGTCCGGACTCTCGTCGTTCATCAGGTTCAACGACTGGAAGATCGCGTCGGCGCTGCCGAGGTACCAGTGCTTGCCGACCCGCTGCTGCGCCGGCACCGGGGCCACGTAGTTGCCGAGCATCGTCGACATCCGCCACGTCTGCGTGACGTGCCGGTCGAGGCTGTGGGACTTGTACTGGGTGAGCACGACGACCTTGAGGTAGCCGGAGTTCACGACGTTCGACAGCGCGAAGTCGATCAGCCGGTAGATGCCCGCGAACGGCACCGCCGGCTTCGCGCGGTCGGCCGTGAGCGGCATCAGCCGCTTCCCCTCCCCACCGGCGAGGACGATCGCGAGCACGTTCCTGCGGTGTCGGGCGGCCATGTGGTCAACGTAGCCGCTGCCCCGCTCCGGCCGGGAGGGGTAGTTTCAGCAGCGTGCGCGTCGACGTCGTGAGCAAGGAGTACCCACCCGAGGTCTACGGCGGAGCGGGGGTGCACGTCGCCGAGCTCGTCCGGGCCCTCCGAGCGCTCCCCGACCTCGACACCCGGGTGCACGCGTTCGGCAAGCCACGCCAAGAGGCGGGCACCACGGCGTACGCCGACCTGGCCGAGCTCGCGGGCGCGAACGGCGCCCTGACGACGATGGGCGTCGACCTCGCCATCGTGCCGGGCTGCGAGGGCACCGACCTCGTGCACTCGCACACCTGGTACGCCAACTTCGCCGGGCATGTCTCGTCGCTGCTGTACGGCGTCCCCCACGTGATCACGGCCCACTCACTGGAGCCGATGCGGCCGTGGAAGGCCGAGCAGCTCGGCGGCGGGTACGCCGTGTCGAGCTGGGTCGAGAAGACCTCGTACCTCGCCGCGTCCCGCGTCATCGCGGTGTCGGCGGCGATGCGCGACGACGTGATGTGGTCCTACCCCGACATCGACCCCGACAAGGTCAAGGTCGTGCACAACGGCATCGACACCGACGACTGGGCCCGCGTCGACAAGCCCGACCGGGTGCGCGAGCTGGGGGTCGACCCCGACCGCCCGTCGGTCATCTTCGTCGGCCGGATCACTCGCCAGAAGGGGCTGCCGCTCTTCTTGCGCGCCGCCGCGCAGCTCCCGCCCGAAGTCCAGCTCGTGCTCTGCGCCGGCGCTCCCGACACGCCCGAGATCGAGGCCGAGGTGCTCGGACTGGTCGAGGAGCTCCGCCAGACCCGCACGGGAGTCGTCTGGATCCGCGAGATGCTGCCACGGCCCGACGTGGTCGCCCTGCTGTCCAACGCGACCGTGTTCGCGTGCCCCTCGATCTACGAGCCCCTCGGGATCGTCAACCTCGAGGCGATGGCCTGCGAGACGGCGGTCGTCGCCACCGCGACCGGCGGCATCCCCGAGGTCGTCGTCGACGGCGGGACGGGACGACTCGTCCCGATCGAGCAGGCCAGCGACGGCACGGGCACGCCGCTGGACCCCGACCAGTACGTCGCCGACTTCGCCGCCGCGCTCACCGAGGTCGTCTCGGACCCCGACCGCGCCGGCGACATGGGGCGGGCCGGCCGCCAGCGCGCCATCGACGCCTTCAGCTGGGGCGCGATCGCCCAGCAGACGCTGGCGATCTACCGCGAGGCGGTGGGCTGACGCCTGGTGGTTTCGAGGCTCGGGCCTGGCGGCCCCCGCACCTCAACCACCGAGCGCTTTCGGTGGTTGAGGTGTGAGGAGCGCTAGCGACGAGCCTCGAAACCACCAGCAGGGTCAGGGCGCCGTCGTCTGCAGCACGTTGCCGTCGAGGTCGCCGATCACGTACCCCGACTCGCCGTCGTCGTTCGACACGTAGACCATCACGTGCGGAACGTCCTCGACCATGTCCCGGTCGTAGATCACGTACGTCGTCACATCGCCCTCGACGCCGAGCGCCTCGGCCTCGCGGACCAGGGACATCACCTTCGCCGGCTTGAGGTCGGCCAGGTCGACCGCCGCAGAGTCGACGTCGTCGTCCATCGGCTCGCCCAGCCGGCCGAAGGCGCCGTCGACGTAGTTCCAGATGGCGACCTTGCCGTCGTCCTGCGGCACCCACGAGACGACGTACCCGTCGTAGAAGACAGTCCGCACGACCTCCGTGTCGTCGAAGGTCTCCTCGAACGCCGCGACGTACTGCCGCAACCCCGAGCCTGACAGCTCGAAGGGCGGCCCCGCCGGGATCGGGTCGGTCTCCTCGGCGATGAAGGTGTCGCTGCTCTGGGACGCGAACAGGACCACCCCGAAGATGATCGGGACGATGAAGAACAGCAGCCCGACCGCACCGCAGCCGAGTGCGATCCGGCGACCGGCCGGGTTGGCCTTCGTCGCCAGCCCGGTGCCGGCGGCGACGGTCTTGGTGGCGGTCGGTGGAGGTCCGTAGAGGTCAGCGGGGACACCGGTGACCGGGGCCGTCGGCGCCGTGGGCGGCACCGGCGGCAGCACGACGGCCGTGGGCGGCACCGGCTCGGGCGGTGAGGCGATGTCGTGGGTCAGCGTCTCGAGCTCGCCGATCGTGTGCGCGGCACGGGCGCGCTCGACCCGGAGGTCGCGGTCCTGCTGGGTGATCTGTCCGTTGCGCAGGGCCGCGTCGACCACGTACACGGCCCGGTCGCGGTCGCGGTCCTTCGCCCGGGCCTGCGGGTCGCCGTCGAACACGGGGTCAGGCTAGTGCCGCGGTGCCCCCGCGGTGGTGCACCTCGGCGATGCGAGCCGGACTAACCCGCGACGGGCGCGAGCGACCCCAGACGCAGGGTCGCCGGGTAGGCGATGGCGGTGGCGTCGGGATCGCCCCCCACGGAGACCCGCGTGTGGCTGCGCACCCAGTGGCGGTAACCGATGGCGGCGAGCGACAGGTAGCCGAACGCACGCTCGCGCAGCGCCCGCTCGAGGAGCAGGCTGGCGCCGTCGGCGATCAGGAGGCCGTGGACCTCGGCGTCGCCCAACCGGTCGCCGAGCTCGGCGCGCAGCCAGTCGACGAGCACGGCCAGCTCGTCGTGGGCGTTGTGGCCCACGGCGGTGGTCTTGTGCTGGATCACCAGCCAGTCGTCGCGGCGGACCGTGTCACCGTCGTCGGTGATCCGCGCGATCAGGTCGGGGCGGCGCCCGTCGTCGAAGGAGTGGGCGAGGCCGTCGAGGCCGTCGTCGTACTCGGTGGCGATCCGCGCGGCGTAGCCGTAGCGACTCAGCATGTCGAAGCGGTCGAGCAGCCAGCCTCGGAACGCGCCGCGGCTGCCGGTCGGCAGGACCTCGAACTCACGGCCGGCGCCCTCGGCGTACGTGCCGAGCCAGGTGTCGAGCATCCGCAGGTGCAGCTCGGCGTCCTCGTCGGAGACCGACAGCCGGTCCAGGCACTTCGCCAGGATCCCGAAGCGGCCGACGATCGGGTAGGCCTCCACGACGTCGACCGGCAGGCGCAGCTGGGCGGCCAGCTCGGCCGGCGCGATGTCGATGCTCTCGGGCAGGGTCCAGCGGGGGTCCTCCAGGCGCATCGCCAGCCGGTCGAGCACCGGGTCGCCGAACCGTCCGACGATCAGCGGCGGTGCGAGCACCGAGACGTCATCGGTCACGTGCTCCTCGACGATCTCCTGGACCACCTCGACGAACGCGGTCGCCTGGTGCGCGCTGACGCCCAACGATCGGACCAGGTGGTTGATGACCTTTGTCGAATCCTCCACGGCGTGACCCTTCCCCCCAGAAGTCGTGCTACTGATACTAGGAGACTGCCTGGGGTAGGCATAGGAGCGATAGAGGGGTCCAGACCGGGAATTGGGTTAAATCTGCAGGGTTCCGACCCGCCGTCGGGGTCGCGGTGCTACCCGCGCGTCGCCGAGACCAGCCTCTGGCTACGCTCGCCGCGTGCCCGACTACGGCCATGACCTGCAGTTCGGCGTCTTTCTCTCCCCCGACGCGGTCGCCGCCGCGCGCACCCTCGAGCTGGCCCAGCTCGCCGACGTGCTGGGGTACGAGCTGGTCACCGTGCAGGACCACCCGTACCAGGCCAAGCACCTCGACGCGTGGACGCTCCTCGCCGCCATCGCCGCCCGTACGTCGGCGGTGCGGGTCGCCCCGAACGTCGCCAACCTGCCCCTCCGCCCGCCGGCGGTGCTCGCCCAGGCCGTCGCGACCCTCGACATCATCAGCGACGGCCGGGCCGAGCTCGGTCTGGGTGCCGGGGCGTTCTGGGACGCGATCGTCGCCGTGGGCGGGCCGCGTCGCACCCCCGGCGAGGCGGTCCAGGCGCTCGAGGAGGGCATCGCGATCATCCGCGGCGCCTGGGGCGTGGACGGCAACCGGACCGTCGACGTCGACGGTGACTTCTACCGGGTCAAGGGGATGCACGCCGGCCCCGTGCCCGTGCACGACGTGCAGATCTGGCTCGGCGCCCTCAAGCCGCGGATGCTGCGGCTGACCGGTCGGCTCGCCGACGGCTGGCTGCCCAGCCTGGGCTACGTCACCCCCGACAACATGGGCGAGATGAACAAGGTCATCGACGAGGCGGCCGACCGGGTGGGTCGCGGTCCGCAGGCCGTGCGGCGGATGCTGAACATCTTCGGCGGCCACGAGTACCTCCAGGGCGGCTCCGCCGTGATGGCCGAACGCCTCGCCGCCCTCACCCTCGAACACGGCACCAGCACGTTCATCCTCGGCTCCGATGATCCCGACGAGCTGCGCCGGTTTGCCGCCGAGGTGATCCCCGCCGTCCGCGACCTCGTCGACGCCGAGCGCAGCGATTCGGTGGTCGAGGAGCGAGGAACGCCGGCGACGAGCCTCGAAAGCACCATCGCGGCACCCCTCCCCACGCCGACCGAAGACGACGGCACCCGCCTGTCCGCGGCGCTGCCGTGGGACGAGACCACCCGCCCGTCGTACGCCGGCCCGAGCGATGCCGATCAAGGGGGGTACCCCCAGGCCGCCGTCCCCGAGCACCTCGTCGACATCCACGACCACCTCCGGGCGGAGCTGGCCCAGGTGCGCGACATCGTCGACCAGGTCCGCCGCGGTCAGCTGGCCGTCGGCGCGGCGCGTTCGGAGATCAACACGATGACGATGCGCCAGAACAACTGGACGCTCGGGGCGTACTGCGAGTCGTACTGCCGCATCGTCACCGGCCACCACACGCTCGAGGACCGCAGCGTCTTCACCCACCTGCGCCGCCGCGACCCCGACCTCGGCGCCGTGCTGGACCGGCTGTCGGAGGAGCACGTGGTCATCCACGACGTCCTCGAGCAGGTCGACGACGCGCTGGTCGGCCTGGTCGGCGCTCCGTCCTACGGCGCCGACGCGACCGCCGCCCTCGACGAGCTGCAACGCGCCCTCGACCTGCTCACCGACACCCTGCTCTCCCACCTCGCCTACGAGGAGCGGGAGCTGATCCCTCCCCTGGCGAGGTACGGGTTCGGCTGAGGCACCGATTCGTCAGCGGTTTCGCCTGGTATTCCCCGCTCGGGCGCGCCGACGAATCGGTGGGCACGCTGCTTCCGAGGTCGTGCACACCGCTCATCAGCCCCCAAGCGCCGACGAACGCACCGACCGTGTTCGGCACGGCCACGTCGTGATGACGACCCCCGCCCCCGTCGTACGACGGGTCGTCACCGCGGTGTGCATCGCTCCTCCCCTCGTTGCCACCCAGACTCGCCCCGGACCAGTCGCGCGGTCAGGGCCGAAGGTCCCGGGATGTCGAGAGCAGGAGTCACGTGGGCTGGCGACCCGCCCACTCCTGGTACGCCGCGACGGTCGTCGGCAGGGTCGCGAAGATCCGGTCCGCCGAGATCTGCCGGAAGAACGCCGTCCCGGTGAGCTCCTCGCGCAGCTCCTCCTTCATCCGCGCGATGCCGACCTCGATGCCGCGACGGTCGAGCTCCGTGCGCAGCTCCTCCAGGGCGTCCGTGGCCGTGATGTCGACCTCCGAGATCGCTTCGACGTTCAGCACGAACCAGCGGACCGGGACCTCGGCCTCGTCGACCGAGCGGAGGGCGCGCTGACGGAAGTCCTCGGCATTGGCGAAGAACAGCGGAGAGTCGTAGCGGTAGATCATCAGCCCCGGCTCGACCCGCGCCGACGGGTAGTCGTCGACGTCGTGCATGCCCGCGATGCCGGGCACGATCCCCAGCACGGCGTCGTGCGGGCGCGCGACCCGGCGCAGCAGGTCGAGCACCGACAGGGCGATGGCGGCCACGATGCCGAGGAGGACGTCGAAGACCAGCACCGCGACCGTGGTGGCGATGGCCAGCACGAGCTCGCTGGTGCGGAAGCGACCGAAGCGGACCAGCTCGCGGACGTCGACCAGGCGCGTCGCGGCGTACACGACGACCGCCGCGAGTCCGGCCACGGGGAAGGCCGCCAGCAGCGGCCCGAGCGTGAGAACCGCCAGCACCGTGCACACCACGGTGACGAGCCCGCCGAGCTGGGTGCGCTGACCGACGGCGTCGCCGATCGCCGTCCGGCTGCCGCTGCTGCTGACGGGGATCCCGCCGACGAGGCCGGCGCCGAGGTTCGCACCGCCGAGCGCGAGCAGCTCACGCTGGGCGTCGACCGTCTGGCCCTGGCGGGCCGCGAACGCGCGGCCCGTGAGGATGTTGTCGGTGTACGCCACGAAGGCGACCCCGATGGCCGGCCCGATCAGGGCGGTCAGGTCGCCGGCTCCCACGCCGGGGAGTCCGGGGACGGGGAGGCCGGCCGAGATGTCGCCCACGACGGCGACCCCCTTGTCCTGGAGGTCGAAGAACCACACGACCGCCGTCGCGCCCAGCATCCCGATCAGCGCGACCGGCGCGCGCGGGAAGAAGTGGCTGAGCGTGAGCAGCACAGCGAGGGTGCCGAGGCCGAGGATCGCCGTCGGGGCCTGGGCCTCGTCGAGGTGGCCGAACACCTGGCGGACCTCGTCGACGAACGAGGACTCGTTCTCGTCGATCCCGAGCAGCTTGCCCAGCTGCGAGGCGGCCATCGTGAACGCGATGCCGGCGAGGTACCCGACCAGCACGGGCCGCGACAGCAGGTCGGCCAGGGCACCGAGCCGCAGGACCCAGCCGACCAAGCAACAGACGGCGACCATCAGCGCCAGCGCCGCAGCGAGTGCGACGCGGTCGTCGCCGGCGGCGACCAGCGACCCGAGGGCCGTCGCCGTCATCAGCGCGGTCGTCGACTCGGGGCCCACGGACAGCTGGCGCGACGACCCGAGGAAGACGTACACGGTCAGGCCGCCGACCGTCGCCCACAACGTTGCTTCCGGAGGTACTCCGGCCACCTCGGCGTACGCCATCACCTGAGGAATCAGGTACGCCGTCACGGTGATGCCGGCCAGGACGTCGCCACGCAGCCACGTGCGCTCGTAGCCGCGGACCCACGTGGGCACCAACACACGCTGGGGCACGGCCTTCATGGCGTGAGGTTAGAGCCTGTGGATGAGCCCCGACGTGCTCCGGCGAACCGGTTCAGGCTGGTCGCATGACCACTCCCTTCCGTCCGATCGTCCGCTCGCAGGCCGACCTGGAGGCTGTCTGGAAGCACTTGATGGGGCCGTGGGGGTTCGGCGGCCACTCCGTGTGGATGCTCGTCATCGACGCCGACGACCGGCCGTTCCCGCACATCACCGAGATCACCGAGGCGCGCGAGCCGCCCGACGACGAGCAGGTGTCGTCGCTCGCGGAGCTGATCGCTGGTCTCGCGGAGCCCAGGCGAAGGTTCGCCTTCCTCCGGTCGCGACCCGGCCCCGGCGGCGTGACGGACGACGACCGGGCGTGGGCGCGGGCCCTGTACAGCGCCGGCCGGCACGCGGGAGCGTCGCTCGAGGTCGTGCACCGCGCCTGCGACCACGACCTGGTCGCGGTGCCGATGGACGACGCCCTGCCCCACGCCGGTTGAATGTCGAAGTGCGGTGACGGTGTTCGACGCCCAGGTATCAACGGATCTGAGGAGGACCCCATGACCGCCACGCCCAGCCCCACCGCCTACGTGACCTCGGCCGACGGCACGCGCATCGCCTACGACACGTTCGGCACCGGGCCTGCGGTCGTCGTCGTGGAGGGCGCGCTGTGCCACCGCGAGATGGGGGTCGCCAAGACGCTGCGCGAGTCGCTCGGCTCGCACACGACCGTGTTCGCGTACGACCGGCGCGGCCGCGGCGAGAGCGACGCCGGCGCCTCGCCCTGGTCCGTGGACCGCGAGGTCGAGGACCTCACCGCCGTGCTCGAGGCCGCGGGCGGGACGCCGTTCGTCGTGGCCGCGTCGTCCGGCGGCACGCTCGCCCTCGAGGCGGCTCGTCGCGGCGTCGCGATGGAGCGGCTGGCGGTGTACGAGACGCCGTTCATCCTCGACGACACCTTCCACGCCAACTCGCCGTCGCTGCCGGCGGACGTGCAGGCTCTCGTCGACTCCGGCCGTCGGGGCGATGCGGTCAAGCTGTTCATGAAGACCGTCGGGGCGCCCGGCGCCATGGTCGCGATGATGCCGCTCTTCCCCGTGTGGAAGCAGCTCAAGGGCGTCGCGCACACGCTGCCGTACGACCTGGCGATCTGCTCGCCGTTCCAGCAGG
>JAICRP010000008.1 GCA_025966445.1 Nocardioides sp. | reverse complement strand
GGCGGCGGCCGCGGTGCACGTTGCGGTCGAAGCGGGCGAAGCCCTCCTGACGGTAGCCGTTGACGTCGTCGGTGAGGTGGTACCCCGCCTGCTGAGCGGCCTCGAAGAATGCGCCGAAGAGCGGGTTGGTGGCCGGTCCCTGCTCGAGCACGAGCGGGCCGTCGCCGCCCCGCCACTCGTCGGCCCCCACGGTGCCGTCGACGAGCAGACGGGTCTCCATCCGCTTGAAGTAGGGCAGACAGTGGGCGTAGCCCCACTCCTTCATCCCCGGCTGGGCCGCCCAGCGCTCGTAGTCCATCGGGTTGCCGCGCTGGAAGATCATCCCGTTGATGCTGGACGAGCCGCCGAGCACCTTGCCGCGGGCGTGGGACACGCGGCGGCCGTTCATGTGGGGCTCGGGATCGGTCTGGTACTTCCAGTCGTAGAGACGGTTGCCGATCGGGATCGGCAGCGCCGCCGGCATGTGCACGAACGGGTCGATCCGCCAGTCGGAGTGGCCGGCCTCCAGGACCAGGACGCTGGTGGCGGGATCGGCGGAGATGCGGTTGGCCAGCGCGCAGCCGGCCGAGCCGCCACCCACGATCACCACGTCGTACCGGTCTGCGCGCATCTGCCCGCCTGCCCTCGGCCTAGTCCTCGAACCAGTGCTGGACGGCCGGCCGCAGGTTGTGCCAGACGTGCTTGGTCTCGCGGTACTCGTCGAGGCCAGCCTCGCCGAGCTCGCGGCCCACGCCCGACTGCTTGTAGCCGCCCCACTCGGCCTGCGGGACGTACGGGTGGTAGTCGTTGATCCAGACGGTGCCCATCCGCAGCCGGTTGGCGACCCGCTGGGCCTTGCCGGCGTCCTGGGTCCACACCGCGCCGGCCAGCCCGTAGATGCTGTCGTTGGCGGTCGCGACGGCCTCGTCCTCGCTGGTGAACGTCTCCACGGTCAGGACGGGGCCGAACGACTCGTCCTGGGTGACCGTCATGCCGCGCGTGCAGCCGTCGAGCACCGTGGGCAGGAAGTAGAAGCCCTGCGCGAGGTCGGGGTCCTCGGGAGCCGAGCCACCGCAGCGCAGCACGGCGCCCTCGGCGACGCCGGCCTCGACGTACGCCGCCACCTTGTCGCGGTGCGCCGCGCTGATGAGGGGCCCGGTCTCGGCCTTCGGGTCGTGCGGGCCGCCGAGCCGGATCGAGCCCGCCCGCTCCACCAGCCGGTCGACGAAGTCGTCGTGGATGCTCTCCTCCACCAGCAGCCGCGCGCCGGCCGAGCAGACCTGGCCGGAGTGCAGGAAGACGGCGGTGAGGGCGAAGTCGAGGGCCACCTCGAGGTCGGCGTCGGCGAAGACGATGTTGGGGTTCTTGCCGCCCAGCTCGAGGGCGACCTTCTTGACCGTCTCCGCGGCCGAGGCCATCACCCGTCGGCCGGTCACCAGCCCGCCGGTGAACGAGACCAGGTCGACGCGCGGGTCCTCGACCAGCGGGGCCGCGGCGTCCGCGCCGGCACCGAGGACCAGGTTGCCGACGCCCGCTGGCAGGCCGGCCTCCTCCAGCAGCCGCATCAGGATGATGCTGGTGTGTGGCGTCAGCTCGCTCGGCTTGAGCACGAAGGTGTTGCCGGCCGCCAGGCAGGGCGCGACCTTCCAGGAGGCCTGGAGGAGCGGGTAGTTCCAGGGCGCGATCAGGGCGCAGACGCCGAGCGGCTCGTGGACCACGCGGCTCAGCACGTCCTCGCGGCCGGTGTCGACGACCCGTCCGGCGTTCTCGGCCGCGATCCCGCCGTAGTGCCGGAACACCGAGACCACGTCGGCGACGTCGTACTCGCTCTCGACCAGCCGCTTGCCGGTGTCGCGCGACTCGGCGAGCGCCACCTCGGCGGCGTCACGCTCGAGGAGGCCGGCCACGCGCAGGAGCAGGTCGCCCCGCTCGAGCGCAGACGTGGTCGGCCACGGACCCGAGTGGAACGCGTCGTACGCCGCCCCCACCGCGGCACGGGCGTCGTCGGGGCCGGCCTCGTCGATCTCGGCCACGAGGGAGCCGTCCGCGGGGCAGCGGATGGTGCGGCGGCCGCCGGAGGACGCGCTCACCCAAGCCCCGTTGACGTAGAGCTCAGGCATCGGCCGGTCCTGTCCCTCTCTCCTGCGGCACCTCTACCGCAGTTGCGTGATCCGCAACGCGGTTCTCATGCCGCAACGGTTCGCTATCCGGAGAATAGGTGACCCACGCCACACGTCAAGGGTCTACGTGCGATTGTGACCCGCTCGTTCCATTCACCGCCAGAGGCAGCGCGAGATCGGTCCTGGCGTGTCCGGCGGATGTCAACCGGGTGACGGACCTGCGGCTCAGGTGCGCTGGCCCCAGCCGAGGCGGTGGGAGACCTCGGTGGCGGCGGAGACCAGCAGGGGGACCGCCTCGCCCAGGCGCTCGGAGTCGAGCCGGAACGTCGGGCCCGAGATGCTCATCGAGGCGATGATGTCGCCGTGCGCGCTGCGGATCGGCGCCGCGGCGGCGGTCAGGCCGATCTCGAGCTCGTCGACCGCGACGGCGTACCCGACCTTGCGGACCGCGGCCAGGTCGTCCCGGAGCCGGGGGCGGGTCGTGATGGTGTTGTCGGTGAACCGCGGCAGCTCCCGGACCGCGGCCCTCAGCTCGGACTCCGTCATCTCGCTGAGCAGGACCTTGCCGTTGCTCGTCGCGTGCAACGGGATGTGCTGGCCCACCCAGTTGTGCGGCTGGAGGGCCGACGACCCGGCGACCTGGTCGAGGTAGAGCGCCGAGGTCTCGGACCGTACGGCGATGTTCACCGTCTCGCCGGTGTCCACGGCGAGCTGGCGGCAGACCGGTCGCGCCTCGGTGACCAGGTCGAGGCGGGCGGTCGTGGCGCCGGCCAGCCGCAGGTTGCCGACGCCGAGCCGGTAGCGGCCGCGGTCGTTGACCTGCTCGACCAGCCGGTGCGCCTCCAGGGTGACGAGCAGCCGGAACGCCGTGGACTTGTGGACGCCGAGGCCCTGCGCGATCTCGGTGACGCCGGCCTCGCCGTCGCGCGCCAGGAGCTCGAGGATCGTGAGGGCCCGGTCCACCGACTGCACCGGCGCTGCGGGGGCCGCCTCGTCGAGGGCCGACATGCGCGCACCGTATCCCAGCGTGTTGCGTATCGCACGCACTGGTCCGGTGTCCGCAACGCCGCGGTGGGTTGAGTACCCGGACATCAGGCTTTGCCGTCACTTGTCAGGGGTTGCAACCCCTGACAAGTGCATGCGTACCCGGACATCCGGGTGTTCAACCACGGCGCTACCGGAACACCACCGTCCGGTGACCGTTGGGCAGCACGCGCGTCTGCGAGTGCCACCTCACCGCACGCGACAGCACCTGCGCCTCGACGTCCCGTCCGGCCGCGACCAGCTGGTCGGGGGACAGGGTGTGGTCGACGCGCGTGATGTCCTGCTCGATGATCGGGCCCTCGTCGAGGTCGCCGGTGACGTAGTGGGCGGTGGCCCCGATCAGCTTCACCCCGCGCTCGAACGCCTGGTGGTAGGGCTTGGCGCCCTTGAAGCTCGGCAGGAAGGAGTGGTGGATGTTGATGGCCCGGCCGCTCAGGTGCCGGCACAGGTCGTCGGACAGGATCTGCATGTACCTCGCCAGCACGACGAGGTCGATGTCGAGCTCCTCGACGCGCTGCCTGAGGCGCGCCTCGGCCTCCGCCTTGGTGTGGGGGGTGACCGGCACGTGCTCGAACTCGAGGCCGTACGACTTCACGAGCGGCTCGGCGTCGGGGTGGTTGGAGATGACCAGCGGCACCTCGATCTGCAGGTCGCCGGTCGTCGTGCGGAACAGCAGGTCGTTGAGGCAGTGCAGCTGCTTGGAGACCATGATGAGGGTCCGGTACGGCGCCCTCGCGGACCACAGCTCGTAGGTCATGGCGAAGCGTTCGGCCACGGTCGCGAAGGCGGCGTGCAGGCTCTCGGCGTCGGTCGACCGCGCGGTCTCGAAGTCGATCCGCATGAAGAAGCGGCCGTGCTCCTGGTCGCCGAACTGCTGGCTCTCCCGGATGTTGCCGCCGTGCTCCATGAGGAACGTCGCGACGGCGTGCACGATGCCGGGACGGTCTGCGCAGGACAGCGTGAGGACGAAGTCCCCGAGCGGCTCGATGGTGGAGGTCGTCACCGGTCAGTCTCCGAGCTCCGCGCGGCGACGCACGACGTACGCCTCCAGCTCCTCGCGGATCGCCTCGTCGAGGGGCGGCGGCTCGTACTCGGCGAGCTTCTTCTTGTAGATGTCGGTCGCCCGCGCGGCGGTGTCCTTGGCGCCGTTGCGCATCCAGCGCTCGTAGTTGTCGGACGAGGACAGCATCGGCCGGTAGAAGCACGTGCGGAACCGCTCCATGGTGTGCGCGGCGCCGAGGAAGTGCCCGCCGTGGCCGACCTCCTCGTGCGCTCCGAACGCCATCGACTCCTCGTCGATCTCGAGCGGGGTGAACTCGTGCTGCAGCATCTGCACGAGCTCGACGTCGATGATGAACTTCTCGAAGCCGGCCACCAGCCCGCCCTCGAGCCAGCCGGCGGAGTGCATGACCCAGTTGGCGCCGGCCAGGAACGTCGGCAGCAGCGTCATCAGCGCCTCGTAGCCTGCCTGCGCGTCGGGCACCTGCGAGGACGTGAGGCCACCACCGGTGCGGAACGGCAGGTTGAAGTGCCGGGCGATCTGGCCCGTGCAGAGCAGGCCGATCCCGGACTCCGGGGTGCCGAACGTCGGCGAGCCCGACTGCATGTCGATGTTGGAGAGGAACGACCCGAACACCACCGGGGCGCCGGGCCGGATCAGCTGCGAGAGCGCGATGCCCGACAGGGCCTCGGTGATCTGTTGCACGAGCGCGGCGGGGATCGTGACCGGCGACATCGCGCCCATCAGGATGAACGGCGTGAGGACGACGGGCTGGTTCGCCGCCGTGTACTCGAACTGCGACTCGAGCATCCGGTCGTCCCAGCGCAGCGGCGAGTTGCAGTTGATCAGCGAGATCGTGGCCGGTGTCTCCTCGATGGCCTCGCGGGAGCCGAAGAGGATCTCGGTCATCGCGATGGTGTCGCGGGCGTTGACGCCGGAGACCACGTTGCCCATGTAGAGCTTGTCGGTCAGCGTCTGCAGCGCGTAGACCATGTCGAGGTGCCGGCTGTCGAGCGGGGTGTCGTTGGGCTCGTTGACCACCCCGCCCGCCGAGTCCAGGGCCGCGTAGCTCTGGGCGAGTCGCGCGAAGTTGCGGAAGTCGTCCATCGTGCCCTCGCGGCGTACGTCGCCCTCGCGCACGAACGGCGGGCCGTAGACCGCGCCGAACGCCATCGAGTCGCCGCCGATGTGCACGCTGTTGGCGGGGTTGCGGGCCTGGAGGTCGAACTCGCTGGGGGCCTTCGCCACCTGCTCGAGCACGAAGTCGGGGTCGAGGAAGACCGTCTTGTCCTCGACCTTCTGCCCCGCGGCGCGGAACAGGTCGAGGGCGCGGTCGTCCATGAACTCGACGCCGATCTCGCTCGTCAGCCGCCGCCACCCCTTGTCCAAGGTGGCCATCGCGTCTTCCGAGAGGATCTCGTAACGCGGCATGCGGTTGACGAACATGGAACCTCCTGGTGACGGGATCCGCTTGACCGTGACGGTTCCGGATCCTAGCCTCATGATGTGGAACTGTGGTTCCATCATGTGGAACATCTGGGCTCAGGTCAATGAGGCCGGGCCGACGATCGGTCGAAGGAGGCGCCATGGCGGCGAACGGCACCCAAGCCGTCGACCGGGCTGCCTTGCTCATCTCCACGGTCGTCCAGGCCGACGAGCCGCTCTCGTTCGCCGACCTGCAGGAGGCCTGCGACCTGCCGAAGTCCACGACGTCGCGGATGCTGACCGCCCTCGAGCGTTCCGAGCTGCTCGAGCGGCGCGACGACGGCAGCTACGTCGCCGGCAGCCTGTTCTGGCTGTACGCCGCCCGGCACGACCCCGGTGAGGACCTGGTCCGCCTGGCCACCCCGACGCTCGCGGCGATCGGGGAGAAGACCCACGAGACGGTCAACCTCAGCGTCGCCCGCGCCGACCGCGTGCTGCAGGTCGCGCAGGTCGACTCCCGCTTCATCCTCGGCTCGCGCGACTGGACCCAGATCGACGTGCCGGCCCACTGCTCGTCCCTCGGCAAGGTCTTCCTCGCCTGGGACGTCGTCTCGCTGCCCGACGGCCCCCTGGACCGCCCTACGGACTCCACGGTCTGTGACCGTGCGGTGCTGCGGGCCGAGCTCGCGCGCAGTCGACGTCGTGGCTGGGCGACGACCGTCGACGAGCTCGAGGTCGGGCTGTCCGGCATCGCGGTGCCGGTCTTCGGCCCCCGCGGTCAGGTGGTCGGCGCCGTCGGCGTCTCGGGCCCGACCCCACGAGTACAAGTGCGGTTCGACGAGGTCGGACCGTTGTTGAGAGAGCATGCCGCAGAGCTCACCGAGCTGCTCCGTGGCAAGACACCCGAGGAGGCAGCATGACCACTCCAGATGACGTCCTGAAGGGGCTCTACGACGAGACGCTCGTCGGGAACGCGCCGCGGGTCCTCGAGCTGACCGAGGAAGGACTGGCGCTCGGCATGGAGCCGCAGTCGCTGCTCTTCGAGGCGCTGATCCCCTCGCTCGAGGAGGTCGGGGCGCGGTTCGAGCGCGGTGACTTCTTCGTGCCCGAGATGCTGATCGCCGGCCGGGCGATGGCCGGGGCCATGGAGCGGCTGCGGCCGCTGCTGGCCGAGACCGGCGTCGAGACCGTCGGCAAGTTCCTGATGGGCACGGTCAAGGGCGACGTGCACGACATCGGCAAGAACCTCGTCAACATCATGCTCGAGGGCGCCGGCTTCGAGGTGATCGACCTCGGGGTCCAGGTCGCGCCCGAGAAGTTCGTGGCCGCCATCGAGGAGCACCACCCCGACATCGTGGGCTTCTCGGCGTTCCTCACCACGACCATGCCGATGTTCAAGGCCAACATCAACGCCCTCGAGAAGGCCGGGCTCCGCGACCAGGTCGTGGTGATGGTCGGCGGCGCCCCGGTCACCCAGGAGTACGCCGACGCGGTCGGCGCCGACGGCTACGCCGCCGACGCCTCGGCCTGCGTCAAGCGCGCCAAGGACCTGCTCCACAAGCGCCGCGCGACGGTCAACGCATGAGCGCCGAGCCGTTGGAGACGCGTCTTCGCAGCGCCACCAAGGAGGTGGTGATCGGCCACGGCCACCGCTTCTGCATCATCGGGGAGCGCATCAACCCGACCGGCCGCCGGATCTTCCAGGAGCAGCTGCGCGCCGGCGACTTCTCGGCGATCGAGCGCGACGTCAAGGCCCAGGTCGAGGGCGGCGCCGACGTGCTCGACGTGAACATGGGCGTGCCGCTCACCGACGAGCCCGACCTGCTCGCCAAGGCCATCCAGCTGGTCCAGTCGCACACCGACCTGCCGATCTGCATCGACTCCTCGGTCGTCGAGGCGCTCGAGGCCGGGCTCTCGGTCTACCAGGGGCGGGCGCTGGTCAACTCGATCACCGCCGAGGACGACCGGATGGCCGCGATCCTGCCCCTCGTGAAGAAGTACGACGCCGCGATCATCGCCCTGCCCAACGACCACGACGAGATCCCGATGGAGGCCGACAAGCGCCTCGACCTCACGGCGAAGATCATCCGCGTCGCGACCACGGAGTACGGCATCGCCCAGGCCGACATCGTGATCGACCCGCTGGCGATGCCGATCGGGGCCGACACCGGCAACTCGCTCGTCACGATGGAGTGCATGCGCCGGATCCGCGACGAGTTCGGCGTGAACATGACGTGCGGTGCGTCCAACGTCTCGTTCGGCATGCCCGACCGGCACACGCTGGGCGCCGCCTGGCTCCCGATGGCGATGACGGCGGGTCTGACCAGCGCGATCATGGACGCCCGGTCGCCGCAGATCGTGGACTCGGTGAAGGCCGCCGACGTCTTCCTCAACCACGACGACTGGGGCATGGCGTGGATCGCCGCGCACCGGGCGAAGCAGGCCGCCTCCGCATGACGTCGACCCCCGAGGACGAGCCCGGCGACACCGAGTTCTCGCTCGAGACCTACCGGCGCGAGGGGCTGATCTCTCCTCCGGGGGCCGAGCCCGCCGCCCACGACGGGACGGGCCGCGTCCAGCTGTCGTTCACGGTGGAGGACAAGGAGGCGCCCGCGACCCAGCGCACCGTGCGGGTCCCCCCGGGCGTGAGCGTCTTCGACTCCGCGTCGTGGAACGGCATCGCCATCGACTCCACGTGCGGCGGTCACGGCACCTGCCACAAGTGCAAGGTGCGGGTCTCGCCCGTCACACCCGTGACCCGGCACGACGCCCGCACGTTCAGCCCGGCCGAGCTCGACGTGGGCTGGCGGCTGGCCTGCCTCGTGCAGGCGACCCGCGACCACGACGTCGTCGTACCTCCCCTCGTCACCCGCCCCAAGGCCGCCACGGTCGGCGTCGGCCGGCAGGTCATCCTGCGGCCGGCGGTCCAGAAGCGGTACGTCGAGCTGACCGAGCCCACGCTCGAGGACCAGCGCTCCGACCTGGCCCGGCTGCTCGACGCGATCGACGACCTCGAACCGGTCCCCGACCTCCACGCCCTGCGGCGGCTGCCGAAGGTGCTTCGCGAGGCGGACTTCAAGGTGACGGCGGTGATCGTCGACGAGGCCCTGGTCGACGTCGAGCCCGGCGACACCACCGCGACCCGCTACGCCATCGCCTTCGACCTCGGCACGACGACGGTCGTGGCCACCCTGCTCGACCTCGTGACCGGGACTCCCGTCGGCGTCGCGTCGATGCTCAACAAGCAGCAGCCGTTCGGCGCCGACGTGATCTCGAGGATCAGCGCGACGATGCTCGACCCCGCCGCACTCGGCCGCCTCCAGGTGGCCGCCTCCCAGACACTGGCCACCCTGGCCGAGCAGGTGTGCCGCGAGGGTGGCGTCGACCCCGCGCAGGTCTACGAGGCCGCGCTGGCCGGCAACGCGACGATGACCGCGCTGCTGCTCGGCATCGACCCCGAGCCGTTGGGCGTCGCGCCGTTCGTGCAGACGACCGCCACCCCACCCGCAGTCCTGGCGAGCGAGGTCGGCCTCGAGCTGCACCCGGGCGCCCGGCTCGCCCTGTTCCCGGCCCTGGGTGCGTACGTCGGCGGCGACATCGTGGCCGGCATGCTCGCCACCGGCATGGACCGCGACAAGCGGGTCCGGCTGTTCATCGACGTCGGCACCAACTGCGAGATCGTCCTCAGCGACGGCGAGCGGATCCTGTCGACGGCGGCGCCGGCCGGGCCGGCGTTCGAGGGTGGCGCGATCCGGTGCGGTATGCGGGCCGCGGACGGCGCCATCGAGGTGGTCAAGCTCGGGGACGACGTGGAGCTCGGCGTCATCGGTGACGTGGAGCCGCGCGGCCTGTGCGGGTCGGGCCTGGTCGACGCGGTCGCAGAGCTCGTCAAGGCCGGGCTGCTCGACGCCACCGGCCGGTTCGCGACCGACGAGGTGGCCAAGGAGATCGCGCCGACGCTGGCCGACCGGCTCACCTACATCGGCCAGGAGCGCGTGTTCGTGCTGCACCGCGAGCGCCCCGACAGCGACCCGGCCGAGAGCGTCGTGCTGTCCCAGCGCGACGTGCGCGAGCTGCAGTTCGCCAAGGCGGCCATCTCCACGGGCTGGACGCTGCTGATGGAGCAGCTCGGCCTCGAGCATGGCGACCTCCAGCAGGTGCTGCTCGCCGGGTCGTTCGGCAGCTACCTGTCCGCGGCCTCGGCCGTCCGGATCGGCCTGGTGCCCCAGCTGCCGGTGCTGCGGATCGTCGCGGCCGGCAACGTGGCCGGCGAAGGCGCGAAGATGGCTCTGCTGTCCATCCGTGAACGCGCCGGCGCCCTGGCCCTGCTCGAGGAGGTGACCTATGTCGAGCTCTCCGACCGACCGGATTTCAACGACCGGTTCGTCGACCTCCTCGCCTTCCCGACCTGACGGTGACACCCGGGCGGCACGGGTCGCCCTCGTCGCGTGCGGCGCGATCGCCCAGCCCGCGGCCGCCGTCATCGCCGGTCATGACTGGCCCGTCGACGTCCACCCCCTGCCACCGCTGCTGCACAACCGGCCGCACCTGATCGCCGACGAGGTCCGCCGACTGGCGACCGCCCTGGCCCGCGACTACGCGGGCGTCGCGGTGGGGTACGCCG
Source organism: Nocardioides sp. (assembly GCA_025966445.1). Taxonomy (GTDB): domain Bacteria; phylum Actinomycetota; class Actinomycetes; order Propionibacteriales; family Nocardioidaceae; genus Nocardioides. The sequence continues at coordinate 18,531 of JAICRP010000008.1, read as the reverse complement.
ACTGCGGCACCTACGGCGCGCTGGACGCCGTCTGCGAGGAGCTGGGGCTGCGGCGGCTGCCCGGCCTGCACTGCTACGACCTCTACGACGGCGAGGAGACGCTGGCGGCTCGGCTCGAGGCCGAGCCGGGCACCTACCTGCTCACGGACTTCCTGGTCCGCTCGTTCGAGCGCACCGTGGTCCGCGAGCTCGGGCTCGACCGGTGGCCGGAGCTGCGCGACGACTACTTCGCCCACTACACGAGGGTCGTGTGGCTCGCCCAGGAGCCGGACCCCGAGCTCCGCACGCTCGCCCAGCAGGCCGCCGACCGGCTGGGGCTGCCACTGACCGTCGTCACGACGGGCACGCGACGACTCGAGACCGCGCTCGAGGACCTGCTGCGCTAGCGTTCGGCCAGTGAGAATCGCCGTCGCAGGACTTGGCTACGTGGGACTGGCGAACGCCGCGATCCTGGCGCGGCACAACCACGTCACCGCGGTCGACATCGTCGAGGAGCGGGTCGACGTGGTCAACCGACGCCAGAGCCCGTTCGCCGACGACGGCCTGGCGGGGTTCCTCGCGAGCGAGGAGCTCGACCTCCGGGCCACGCTCGACGCGGAGGCCACCTACGCCCGGTCCGACTACGTCGTGATCGCGACGCCGACCGACTACGACCCCGCGACCCTGGCGTTCGACACCCGCTCCGTGGAGTCGGTCATCCGGCTGGTCGTCGACGTCGCGCCGGACGCCGTACCCGTCGTGAAGTCGACGGTGCCCGTCGGCTTCTGCGAGCGGATGACCCAGGAGCACGGCCGACAGGTGCTGTTCTCCCCGGAGTTCCTCCGCGAGGGGCACGCCCTGCACGACAACCTGCACCCCAGCCGGATCATCGTCGGTGACGCCGGTCCCGAGGCCAAGACCTTCGCGGACCTGCTCGTGGGTGGTTCCGACCGACCGGACACCCCGGTCCTGATGGTGCGGTCGACCGAGGCCGAGGCGATCAAGCTCTTCTCCAACACCTACCTCGCGATGCGGGTGGCGTACTTCAACGAGCTCGACACCTTCGCCGTGCAGCACGGGCTCAACACCCGCTCGATCATCGACGGCGTCTCCCTGGAGCCGCGGATCGGCGCCGGCTACAACAACCCGTCGTTCGGGTACGGCGGCTACTGCCTCCCGAAGGACACGCGGCAGCTGCTGGCCAACTACGACGACGTGCCGCAGCGGTTGATCGAGGCCATCGTCGACTCCAACTCGACGCGCAAGGACTTCATCGCGACCCGGGTGCTGGCCCTCGAGCCGAAGCGCGTCGGGATCTACCGCCTGGTGATGAAGGACGGCTCCGACAACTTCCGGGCCTCCAGCATCCTCGGGATCATCAACCGGCTGCGAGCCCAGGACATCGAGGTGGTGGTGTACGAGCCGGCCCTCGACGTCGACGAGTACGACGGCCTGCGCGTGGTCGCGGACCTCGACGAGTTCAAGGGCCACGTGGACGTGATCGTGGCCAACCGCCAGACCCCGGAGCTGGCCGACGTCGCGGACAAGGTCTACACCCGCGACATCTTCCACATCGACGAGTAGGACCTCAGCGCCGCGACCTCAGCTGGTCGAGCAGCGTTGCGCGCCACTTCTCGGTCTCCGCGACCTGGTTGAACGTGAACACGTGCACGCCTTCCACGCCCATCTCCGGGGCGGACAGCTCGGCGGCGCACTTCTGCAGGAACTTCTCGCCCGTGAAGCCACCGGGAGCGGCCAGGCGGGCGAAGGTGCCCTTGTGCTTGTTGAGGAAGCGCGTGGACTCACCGACACCGATCTTGCCGGCCATCGAGAGCAGCTTGGTGCGGTCCACCGGGCCGGGGAGGCCGAGCAGGAGCGGCATGGTGATGCCGCGGGCGCGCATCCGCTTCACCCAGGCGCTCAGCACGGAGGGGTCGAACGTCAGGTTGCTGACCACGTGGGTGGCGTAGCGGCGCTTGTCCCACATCGACTGGATGGTGAGGTCGTCGTTGATCGTCGGGTGCGACTCCGGGTAGCCGGTGATGCCGACGTGCGGGAACGGCCGACCCAGGTCGGCCAGGTCCTCCAGCATGCTGAGCGCGTCGGGGTACGCGCCGGGCGGGTCGGCGTCACCGCCGGGGACGAAGACCCGCGTGATGCCCTTGCCGCTGAGCCGCTCGCAGATCTCGGCCAGCTCGGCGCGGTCGCGGACCATCCGCGCCGCCAGGTGCGGGACGGCGACGTACCCGTGCCCGGTCAGCCGCTCCGTCAGGTCGAGGGTGGGTTCGAGGCCCTTGCTCGGCGAGGCCGTCACGGTGATGGTGCGGTCGACCGGCACGTGCTCGAGCAGCTTCTCCTCGATCGAGGGCGTGGGGAGCACCTCGTAGCGCGCGTTCTCGAGCAGCCTGGCCGTCGTGGCGGCCACCTGAGTCTTGTTGCGCATGATGCATCTCGTTCCGTGATACGCACCGGTTTGGTCACTCTATCCGGGCGGGGTGGTCGCCGTCGACCGCCCGCGCCACGGCGATTGGGAGGGGCCTCCGCCCATGGGTTAGAGTTCCACCCGCTTCGAGAGAAGCGCCAGCATCATCATCCAGGCCCCGTAGCGCAGTTGGTTAGCGCGCCGCCCTGTCACGGCGGAGGCCGCGGGTTCGAGTCCCGTCGGGGTCGCAGATCGCAGCAGCGCCCGGTCCATGCGGACCGGGCGCTGTGCTCATCTGTGCTTCGCAAGCCCGGCGCTGTCCGACGCCCTGGACGGTCTGGGCCGATGAGGGACGATGGACCCATGCCGGTCGACCTGGGACGCGAGGAGTTCGAGGAGCTGGTCGCCGACGCCCTCGACGAGATCCCCGACGAGATCGCCGCCCTCATCCAGAACGTCGTCGTCCTCGTCGAGGACGACGCGCCCGAGGACGACCCCACGTTGCTGGGCCTGTACGACGGCGTGGCGCTGGTCGACCGGATCGCCAACCACACCGGCCTCCCGGACCGGATCTTCATCTTCCGAGGGCCGCTGCTCGACATGTGCGACGACCTCGAGGACCTCGCCGAAGAGGTACGGATCACCGTCGTGCACGAGGTCGCCCACCACTTCGGCATCGACGACCACCGCCTCCACGACCTCGGTTACGCCTGAAACCAGCCGACTCGGCGTATCTGCAGACGTCACGGAGGTCGAGTCGGCGCGTCTGCGGGCCGGGAGGACGCCCAGTCGGCGCGTCTGGCGGGTCACCCAGCAGCAGATCCGCCGACTCGACTGGTCGTAGATCTGCAGATGTGCCGACTCGCGCCGGATGTGACCTGCAGATGTGCCGACTCGGCGGTGGCCTCAAGCAGCGAGCACGAAGCCCAGTGCGCACGCCGCCAGGGCGAGACCGATGGTCACGACGGCGTAGGCGGTGGCAGCCAGGGGGCCGCGGTCGCGGCCCTGGTCGCGGGTCTGCACGGCGAAAGCCGAGTAGGTCGTCAGCCCTCCGCAGAAGCCGGTGCCGAGCAGCGCGACGGCGTGCGGTGACGGGCCGCCGCCCACCAGCAGCCCGAGCACGAAGGACCCGGCGACGTTGACGACGAGCGTGCCCCACGGCGTCCGGTCGTCGAGGTGGTGGGCGACCCAGAAGCGGAGCGCCGCCCCGAGCGCCGCGCCGGCGGCCACGAGCAGGGGCGTCACTCGTTGCCCTCCTCGGCCGCGAAGGCCTGCTGCGCCTGACGTGACGAGAGGTGACCGGCGAGGGTGACCGCGACCAGGCAGGCGGCGAGCGTCCCGAGCAGGTACACCGCCGCGAGACCGCCACGGCCGTCGGCGATCAGCGAACGTCCCTGCTCGGCGTACGTCGAGAGCGTGGTGTAGCCGCCCAGCAGTCCGGGTCCCAGCGCGGCCGTCAGGAGCGGGCGCCGGCGCACGGCCGCCACGGCGGGGAGCAGGGCGAGGGCCAGCGCTCCCGTGACGTTGATCGCGAACGTGGTCCAGGGGAACCCGGACCCGTCGGGCACCACGTCACCGAGCCACCACCGCAGGGTGCCGCCCAGGGCGCCGCCGGCGGCCACCGCGACCAGTGTCGCGGGCCCCGGTCGCGTCACGAGACGCTCTGGTGCCGTCTCTCGGCGGGACCCGGCGGACGCCAGCGCATCGGTGTGGCGCCGCGTGCCTGACGGACGAACTCGCCGAACATCCAGGTCTGGAAGGCGATCTGAAGGGGTGTGCGCGCCAACGTCAGCAACCGCTCCTGGCGACAGAATGCGTCGGCCAGCTGGAGGAGCTCGATGAAGCGCTGGAAGTCGTCGCCGGAGCTGCGCGGGATGGTGATGGTGAGGTCCATGTCGTCGTCGCCGTCGAGCAGGGCCGAGGCCAGGCTCTCGTCGCGCAGCCCACGCCAGAACGTGGCGTCGAGGTCGGTGAAGAACCGCGAGAGCGAGGCGGCGAGCGGGTACGTCGCCTCGTGGCTGATGGCGAGCAGGCGCAGCTCGCGGCGCAGCTCGCGCAGGTGCATCCGGTTGGCCTTCATCTCCGGCAGCGGGAGGCCGACGAGGGTGACGTCGACGGGGTCCTCGACGTCGGGCGGGTCCTCACGCGGTATCGGCTGGAGCTCGGTGATGACGCCCTGGACGCCGGGACCGTCGGCGAGCTCGACCTGCGGGACGAACCAGACGACCTTGCCGTCCTCCTCGATCTCGGCGCCCCAGGCGCTCGAGACGCGAGCCACGATCGAGAGGCCCCGGCCGAAGGTGAGCAGGACGTCGTCGGTGGGGTCGGACTCCAGGTCGGGCAGGTCCGGCGGCTCGCGGGAGCCGTCCCGGACCTCGATGCGGGGATGATCGCTCGTCCCCCGCAGGCGCACGCTCACCGGCTGCTCGGCGTGCAGCAGGGCGTTGGTGATCACCTCGGAGACGCTGATGCAGGCCGACTCGACCAGCTCGGGGCGGCCGATCTCGGTCAGCACCTGGGTCGCCCACCGCCGCGCGTCGGACACGCCACGGGGCCCAGGCGTCAAGGCCTGCGCAGGGCGGTTCAGCGGCATGTCGGACTCCAGGGCAAGGAGGGGGAACGCCAATCAGGCTCTCGTACCCGGTTGAAGCCCGAATCAAACACGTTCCTCACCCCATTGTGTATCCGCCGTTCGGTCAATTGAGGGTGGTTTCCCTGGCGGCGCGCCGAGAGATCTGGCCGAATCCGTGGTGCTGGTGTCCCCAGGTATTCCCGTCGACGGTGTGGGAACAGAGACGTGGACATCCGTTAGGAGCGGGACGGGAGAGGGAGGAAGATCGTGGTGAGAGGCAGAACAGGCGTCGAGGAGAGGGCATGACCAGCGTGTCGGCAGGGACGAGATCGGCAGGGAACCGCCACCGCGTGGTGGTGATCGGCTCGGGCTTCGGCGGGCTGTTCGGCGCCAAGGCCCTCCGCCGCGCCGACGTGGACGTCACCCTGGTCGCGCGGACCAGCCACCACCTCTTCCAGCCCCTGCTCTACCAGGTCGCGACCGGCATCTTGTCCCAGGGCGAGATCGCGCCGTCCACCCGCGAGATCCTCAGCCGCCAGCAGAACGCCCAGGTGCTGCTCGGCGAGGTCGTCGACATCGACCTCGAGGCCCGGACGGTCACCTCCGACGTGCTCGGCCGCAAGACGGTGACGCCGTACGACTCGCTGATCGTCGCGGCCGGCGCCGCGCAGTCGTACTTCGGCAACGACCACTTCGCCGAGGACGCCCCCGGCATGAAGAGCATCGACGACGCCCTCGAGCTGCGCGGCCGCATCTTCGGCGCGTTCGAGATGGCCGAGCTCGGCGCGCTGCGCGGCGAGAACGTCGACCACCTGCTCACCTTCGTCGTGGTCGGCGCCGGTCCCACCGGTGTGGAGATGGCCGGCCAGATAGCCGAGCTCGCCCACCGCACCCTCAAGCGCGACTTCCGCGCCATCAACACCCGTCACGCCCGGGTGATCCTGCTCGACGCCGCACCGCAGGTGCTGCCGCCGTTCGGGAAGAAGCTGGGCGAGCACACCAAGAAGGACCTCGAGAAGCTCGGCGTCGAGGTCATCCTGGGCGCGATGGTGACCGACCTCGACGAGCGCGGCATCGACGTGGCCTACAAGGACGGTCGCACCGAGCGGATCGTCGCGGTGACCAAGATATGGGCCGCCGGCGTGCAGGCCAGCCCGCTGGGCCGGACGCTCGCCTCGCAGACCGGCGCTCCGCTGGACCGCGCCGGCCGGATCGGCGTGAACCCCGACCTGACGCTGCCGGGGCACCCCGAGGTGTTCGTCGTCGGCGACATGATCGCCCTCGACAACCTGCCCGGGGTCGCGCAGGTCGCGATCCAGGGGGCCAAGTACGCCGCGAAGTCGATCCAGCGCCGCGTCGACGGCAAGCCGCCGCAACCGCCGTTCAAGTACTTCGACAAGGGTTCGATGGCCACGATCAGCCGCTTCAAGGCCGTGGCGCTGATCGGGAGGTTCCGGCTGACCGGCTTCGTCGCCTGGGTCGCCTGGCTGGCGCTGCACCTGATCTACATCACCGGCTTCAAGAGCCGGCTGACGGCGCTGATGCACTGGTTCGTCTCGTTCCTCGGCCGCGGCCGCTCAGAACGCACCACGACCGAGCAGCAGATCTACGCCCGGGCTGCTCTGCAGCGGCTGCGCGGCGGGGCGGCGGACCTGGTCTCGGCCCCGGGCGCGTACGACCGGGCCCAGGAGATCCTCGAGGTCACCCGGCGGGCCGAGCTGGAGGCGCGGGCCATGGAAGAGGCTCGGCTCACCGACTCCGGCGAGCGCGGGCAGCGCCCGGACTCCGTCAAGGCCTGAGGCCCTGCCGCTCAGCCGACGTGGTGGTAGGCCTCGAGCACGCGGGTGAAGTGGCGGGGGTCGACCATCGTGCGGTCGATCACGAAAGGTGTGTTCGCGGGCCGCTCGATGAGCACCCGCCAACGGCCGCTGCGCGGCTTCCCGACCGTGCGGATCCTCGTGTAGTGGCTGGTGAGGTCGAACCGTTCGGTCCGACCGGCCCGCTGCACCTCGAGGATGCCGCCGTGCACGTGCAGGTGGGAGACGGGCGAGGCCGCCCACGCGGCCCACAGCACGATCGTCAGCGCGCCGAGCGTGGCGGCGACGCCGAAGGAGATCGGCGTGCGCTCCTCGTAGGCCTGCCAGCCGAAGTACGCCGTCGCGGCCAGGCAGACGAGCGTCAGGAAGCCCACGACGCGCCGACCCGTGCCCCGCGGCTTGAACTCCACGGAGTACACCGATGCGTCGACGACGCGGCGCCCGCTCACCGGGTCGGCCTGACCACTCACGGAAAGCAAAATAACGCGAACGTGGCCCCGGGGGGGCCGAACCGTGAAGTCGGTCCAGACCGGTGGTCGTTCGGTAGGCCCCGTGGGACTCGAACCCACAACCTAAGGATTAAAAGTCCTCAGCTCTGCCAATTGAGCTAGGGGCCCGGGAGCGCCCGTCGAGACGGTGCGCGAGCGGCCAGGATAGGGCTGCGGACGAACCCACCCCGATGGGCGGTGCCTCGATGGTTGTCATGGACCTCTCCGTTGGTAAGGTAGGCGTTGCTCAGGTGCAAGTTCCAGCAGGTCAATGCCCGCGGAGTTTGTCCAACGGCGATTCGTTTTCGTGCGATCCACTCACGCAAGTCGGAACGACGTGGCACTGCATCTGGTGCGGGTCGTCGAAGTGGCGACTCTCGTTCCGATAACAGGAGTAACGAGCACATGGCTCAAGGCACCGTGAAGTGGTTCAACGCCGAGAAGGGTTTCGGCTTCATTGCGCAGGAGGACGGCGGCGACGACGTCTTCGTGCACTACTCGGCGATCCAGTCGCAGGGCTACAAGTCCCTCGACGAGAACCAGAAGGTCGAGTTCGACGTCACCCAGGGTCCGAAGGGCCCCCAGGCGGAGAACGTCCGCGCTCTCTGAGTGCGGGTGTCGACACACTGACATCGCACACGAGGCCTCGTCCCTTCGGGGGCGGGGCCTCGTGCCGCGTGTAGGTCTATACCGGTGCGCTTGTTCTGGCTCTGCCTCTCCGTGACACGGGGTCCGAGGGTTTAGGTTCGTCCTTGGAGGGAATCATGCTTCGGGGGTAGGGCTGGCGCGAGCGTGCCAGGAAGCTGAGGGGAGAGGGCGTGCACGACCAGTTCGACGTCACGCTGGAGGACCAGGACCTGCTCCGCGAGGTGGAGCTGACGACCAACCTGATCATCGCCGCGAGCGAGACCGACGAACACCTCTCGCTCGAGGAGATCGACCAGATCCTGGGCGTCGCGCGACCGGCCGCGGGCTGAGTCCGACACCTCCGCGCGCCTCACGCATACCCGTGGGGGGTACCATGGCGGCATGGCCCACGAGCACGGTTACATCAGCCGCAAGGACGACTACCTGAAGCGCCTCCGGCGCATCGAGGGGCAGGCCCGGGGCCTGCAGCGGATGGTCGACGAGGAGCAGTACTGCATCGACATCCTGACCCAGGTGTCGGCGATGACCAAGGCCCTGCACGCCGTCTCGATCGGCCTGCTCGAGGACCACATGAACCACTGCGTCGTCGACGCCGCCCGGGTCGGTGACTCGGAGGCCCGCGAGAAGGTCGCGGAGGCCACCGAGGCGATCGCCCGGCTGGTGCGGTCCTGATGCCAGGCCCCACGACCGTCACCCGCGTCACCGTCGCCGGCATGACCTGCGGCCACTGTGTCGCCTCGGTCTCCGACGAGATCGGCGAGCTGGTCGGCGTCGAGCACGTCGACGTCGTGCTGGAGACCGGTGAGGTCACCATCACCAGCGGCGCGCCGCTCGACCCCGCCGACGTCGAGGCGGCCGTGGCCGAGGCCGGCTACGCCCTGGCGTGAGGGGGAGCCTGACCATGCGCACCGTGGACCGCGTCCTGGCGTTCGTGTGCGCCGTGACGGCGGTGTTCGCGCTCTCGTTCGCGGCAGGTCGCATCGTCGGACCGGTCGGTCCCGCCCCGGACCCGCCCGCACCGACGCAGGAGCACGACGGTGACCACTGACGTCACCCTCGACATCGCGGGCATGACCTGCGCCTCGTGCGCGCAGCGGATCGAGCGCAAGCTCAACAAGCTCGACGGCGTGACCGCGAGCGTCAGCTATGCCACCGAGAAGGCCGTGGTCGCGTTCCCGGACACGCTCAGCGCCGAGGACCTGGTGGCGACGGTCGTGGCGGCCGGGTACGCCGCGACGCCCCTGCCCGTCGTACGCGAGCGACCGCAGCCCGGGACGGGTGCGTCGGACCGATACGAAGCGGAGCTGGCCGCGCTTCGCCAGCGGCTGATCGTCAGCGCTGCTCTCACGGTGCCCGTGGTGCTGATGGCGATGGTGCCCGCACTGCAGTTCGAGCACTGGCAGTGGGCCTCGCTGACGCTGGCCGCGCCGGTCGCGGTGTGGGGGGCGTGGCCGTTCCACCGCGCCGCGTGGGCCAACCTGCGGCACGGGGCCACGACCATGGACACCTTGGTCTCGCTGGGCGTGCTCGCGGCCTTCGGATGGTCGCTGGTGGCGCTGTTCGCCGGCTCGGCCGGGGATCCGGGCATGCGGCACCCGTTCAGCCTGACGGTGGGGCGCACCGACGGGCTGGCGACGATCTACCTCGAGGTCGCGGCGGGGGTGACGACGTTCCTGCTGGCCGGCCGCTACCTCGAGAAACGCGCCAAGCGGCGGGCCGGCGAGGCGCTGCGTGCGCTGCTCGACCTCGGCGCCCGCGACGTCGCGGTGCTCCGTGACGGCGGCGAGGTGCGCATCCCGGTCGACGAGCTGGCCGTCGGGCAGGAGTTCGTGGTGCGGCCCGGCGAGCGGGTGGCCACCGACGGCGTGATCGTCCGCGGCACGTCGGCGATCGACGCCTCCCTGCTGACCGGCGAGGCGGTGCCCGTCGAGGTCGAGCCGGGGGACGAGGTGACGGGCGCGACCGTGAACGCGGGCGGCCGGCTGGTGGTGCGGGCGACGCGCGTCGGAGCCGAGACGCGGCTCGCCCAGATGGTCCGGCTCGTCGACGCGGCGCAGAACGGCAAGGCCGACGTGCAGCGACTGGCCGACCGCGTGTCGGCGGTGTTCGTGCCGGTCGTGATCGCCGTCGCGGCCGGTGCCCTCGGCTTCTGGTTGGGGGCGGGCGCAGGGCCGGAGGTGGCCTTCACGGCCGCCGTGGCCGTGCTGATCGTGGCCTGCCCGTGCGCACTCGGCCTGGCGACGCCGACCGCGCTGATGGTGGGCACCGGCCGGGGGGCCCAGCTCGGCATCCTGATCCGTGGCCCCGAGGTGCTCGAGGACACCCGCCGCATCGACACCGTCGTCCTCGACAAGACCGGCACGGTCACGTCCGGACGGATGACCCTGGTCGACGTCGTCGCGGCGTCCGGTTGGGCGAGCGACGAAGTACGCCGGCTGGCCGCCGGGGTCGAGTCCGCCTCGGAGCACCCGGTCGGCCGTGCGGTGGTGACCGCTTACGCGGGCAAGGTACCCGGGGTCGAGAGGTTCGCGGCCGTGGCCGGTTCCGGGGTCTCCGGCACCGTCGAAGGCCGACGCGTCGCGGTCGGACGTCCGGGCGCCGCCCTGCCGCCGGTCCTGGAGCGGGCGGTCGCCTCCTCCGAGTCGGCGGGCCGGACCGCCGTCGTCCTGACGGTGGACGAACAGCCGGCCGGGGTGCTGGTCGTCGCCGACACGGTGAAGCCGACCTCGGCCGAGGCCGTGGGGCGGCTGCGGGACCTCGGGCTGAGGGCCGTCCTGCTCACCGGGGACAACGAGCGCACCGCCCGGGCCGTCGCCGCCGAGGTCGGCATCGACGACGTGGTCGCGGGGGTGTCGCCCGAGGGCAAGGTGGCCGAGGTTCGCCGGCTGCAGGAGCAGGGCCACGTGGTCGCCATGGTCGGGGACGGCATGAACGACGCCCCCGCACTGGCCCAGGCCGACCTGGGCCTCGCCATGGGGGCCGGCACCGACGTCGCGGCCGAGGCGGCCGACCTGACGCTGGTCCGCGACGACCTGCGGGCGGCCGCGGACGCCGTACGTCTCTCGCGCGCCACCCTGCGCACGATCAAGACCAACCTGGCCTGGGCGTTCGGCTACAACCTCGCCGCCGTCCCGCTGGCCGCCGCCGGCCTCCTGAACCCGATGATCGCCGGCGCCGCCATGGCCCTCTCCAGCGTCGCCGTCGTCACCAACAGCCTCCGACTCCGCCGCTTCCGGTGATGAGTAACCACCCGTAAGGACCAGTACCGACGCGTTCAAGCGGGTCGGTAGTGGGTCCAAAGGATGGTTACTCGTCAGCAGGTGGCGAAGAGGACGGGGCCGGTGCTGAGGTCGCTCAGGACGTACGCGCCCGCGACTGGCTCCAGGTCGAGCACGACCACGCTCCCGTCGGCGCTGGCCGACCGCAGCGCGAACCGGTCGGCGAAGTCGCCGCCCTGCCCGACGGCCGGCCCGGTCGCCAGCAGGGTGCGACTGTCGGCGTTGGCCCGGGCCTGGTCGTCGTCGGCGAACTCCATGGCCACGCGAACCTCGCCACCGGCGAGCACCCCCATGGCGAAGCCGAGGTACGGGTTGACGGTGCCCGCTGCGGCCACCAGGTCGGTGGCCTGCGCCTGGTCGCCGGCGTCGGCCTGACCCATGGCCAGGGCGCCGCAGGCGTACTCGCCCGTGTAGACCGCCGCCGACAGCGGCTCGCCCAGCGCGGCGGCGACCTCGTCGAGCCCGTCGGTACCGTCCTCGTCGCCGGTGGCCGAGCCCACCGCCGACTCGAGGAACGGCTGCTGGTCGGAGGCCATCACCAGGTGGTCGTCCCGGTCGAGGACGACGTAGCCCAGCTCGGGGGTCAGGTTCGCCGACAGCGCGGAGAGCAGGTCCGGCCCGCCGACCCACACCCCGTCGTCGCCGTCGGGTGGCGCGTACCCGAGCTCGGTCAACCGCGCGGCAAGGTCGTCGAAGTCGGTGTCGTCGGGCATCCGCACGGTGATCACCGCGCCGTCCGCCGACTGGCTGAAGAGCTCCCACTCCGCGGACGCGGGCGAGAAGCCGAAGCGCGTCTGCAAGGCCGGGGCCGACTGCAGCAGGGCCGAGCGCGAGCTCAGGTCGGCGTCGTAGGCCTCGTCCAGAAATGTGCGGAGCTCGTCGGAGCCGGACCGGGCGTCGACGTCGCTGCGCAGCTCGGCGCGTACGCCGGCCCAGTCGGTCCACGACGCCCGCTCGGTGCCGGCCGGGGCTCCCGCCACGGCCCGCGCAAGATCGCTGCGCGCGGGCCCGAACGGCACGCCGACCACGAGGACGAGCACGACCACGGCCAGGAGCGCGGCCAGGACGAGGCCGACGGTGACGACCGCAACGACCCTGGTCCCAGGTCTCGGCACCACCCCTCCTCACATGCTTCGGGTGATGTGAGACTAGCCAGCATGTCGCCCCCCACCCGGCCGATCGGGGACGTGCTGGCCGCCGGTGCAGTCGTGATCCGCAAGGACGCCGTGCTCCTGGTGCACCGGCCGCGGTACGGCGACTGGTCGTTCCCCAAGGGCAAGCTCGACCGAGGTGAGCCGGCGCCCGTCGCCGCGGTCCGCGAGGTCGGTGAGGAGACCGGGGTACGGGTCCGGTTGGGCACGCCGCTGCGACCTCAGCGCTACCCCAACGGCAACCGGATCAAGACGGTGTCCTACTGGCACGGCCGGGTCGTCGGCGACGAGTCCGTGGAGGACTACATCGTCAACGACGAGATCGATCAGGTCGCGTGGGTTCCCCTCAGGAAGGCCAAGCGACGGCTGTCCTACACCTTCGACCAGGACACCCTCGACGAGGCGCTCGCGACCGAGTGGCGGACCCGGGCGCTGGTCGTCGTCCGTCATGCGAACGCCCGCGACCGCAAGTCGTGGCGCAAGGACGACCGGCTGCGTCCGCTGCTCGCCGAGGGCAAGCGGGACGCCGCGAAGCTGGTGCCGCTGCTGGCAGCGTACGGCCTGACCCGACTGGTCACGTCGAGCAGCGTCCGCTGCGCGCAGACCCTGGCGCCGTACGCCGAGGCGTCCGGCTGGCCGCTCCAGGAGACCGACGCGCTGAGCCAGGAGGACGCGACCGCGGAGTCGGTGCTCGAGATCGTCGACGACCTGGTCCACGGCAACGAGTGCGCGGCCATCTGCACGCACCGGCCGGTGCTCCCGACGGTCCTCGACGCGCTGGAAGTGGTGACCGAGAAGCTGGCTCCGGGCGAGCTTGTCGTCGTGCACCACCGCAAGGGCAAGATCGCGGCGTTCGAGCGCTACTGAGCTGAGCCCACGTGATCTCGGGGTAGCGGTGCGTGAGAGTTGGTTTCTCGCCGACGAACCAACACTCACGTACCGCCGCCGGGACAGAACCAACCCTCACGCACCGCCAGGGCGGGAGCTACGGCAGGACGAAGTGGGCGACGCCGTAGCAGGCGGCGGCGGCCAGGCCGGCCATCGGGAACGTCAGCACCCAGGCCATCAGGATGGTCCGGGCCATGCCCCAGCGGACCGCCGAGAGGCGCCTCGTGGCGCCGGCGCCCATGATCGCCGAGGTGATGATGTGCGTGGTCGAGACGGGGGCCTCGAAGACGTACGCGGTCGTGTAGAGCACCGAGGCGCCGACGGTCTCCGCGGCGAACCCGCGGGCGGGGTCGAGGTCGATGATCTTGCGTCCCATGGTGCGCATGATCCGCCAGCCGCCGGAGTACGTGCCGGCGGAGATCGCGGCGGCCGCGGAGATCACGACCCACAGCGGCAGGCGGTCGCCCTCCTGGGCGTGGCCGGTGGTGATCAGGGCCAGGAAGATCACGCCCATCGTCTTCTGGGCGTCCTGGAGGCCGTGGCCGAGGGCGAGCGCCGCGGCGGAGATCGGCTGCAGCATGCGGAAGTTGCGCGACACCCGTTTGGGGTTCCGCTTCCGCAGGATCCACATGAAGCTCAGCATCAGCAGGAACGCGAGGAGGAATCCCGCGACGGGCGAGACCACCATCGGGATGAGCACCTTGTCGATGACCGTGTTCCAGTGCACGAGGGCTCCGGCCGCGAGGGCCGAGCCGACCAGCCCGCCGATCAGCGCGTGCGACGACGAGGACGGAAGACCCAGCCACCAGGTCGTCAGGTTCCAGATGATCGCGCCCAACAGGCCGCACATCACGATCGTCAGTCCGTGCGTGGGCGAGAAGCCCGAGGTGTCGATGGTGTCGCTGACGGTGTGGGCGACCTTCTGGCCCAGCAGGGCGCCCACGAAGTTCATCACCGCGGCGAGGATCAGGGCGATGCGCGGGGTCAGGGCCCGGGTGGACACCGAGGTGGCGATCGCGTTGGCGGCATCGTGGAAGCCGTTGGTGTAGTCGAACGAGAGGGCGACGACGACGACCGCGATCAGGATCGCGAGCTCCATGCGGTCAGGACTCCTTGACGGCGATCTGCTCCACCCGCTTGGCGACGGTCTCGAACGCGTTGATGGCGCCCTCGAGCTTCTCGACGACGTCCTTGAGCTTGAGCACCTCCAGCGCGTCGTAGTTGCCGCTGAACAGCTTGGAGATGATCCTGCGGAAGCTCTTGTCGCCGGCCTTCTCGAGGCGGCCGATCTCCAGCCAGTACTCCTCGAGGTCCAGCGACTGCAGTCGCGGCATGGCGGCGGCGGTGAGCTCGGCGCACCGTTGGATCAGCTCGACCTGCTTGGCGAACTCCGACGGGAACGAGACCACCTCGTAGAGGTTGATGAGGTCGGCCGCCTCCTCCATCTCGTCCATGGCGTCGTCGAGCCCGTACGCCAGGGCGTGGATGTCCTCACGGTCGAACGGGGTCACGAAGGTCTTGTTGACCCGCTGGATGATCTCTCGGGTCGTGACGTCGGCCTCGCTCTCGGCCTCGCGCATCTCCTTCGCCTTGGCAGCGCGGTCGGTGCCCTCGGCGAACATCTCGGCGAGGAGCGCGGAGCCCTTGACGAGGTGCTGGGCCGACTCGGAGAACAGTGTGTAGAACGCACCGTCCACGGGGCGGATACTGAAGGCCACAGAGCGCTCCTGAACCTGTCGAGACACGGACAGTGGACCATCGTGGGGCCCTGCATGCGCGCGGTGCAACTCGGGGTGACCCTGAACCGGTCAGCTGCGGCGCCGCTGGCTCTCGATCAGGCTCTCCTGCAGGTGCACCTTGCCGTCGTTCTGCTGCCACGAACCGTCCCGGTGGAGCGTCCAGGCGTGGGTCTCCGGGTCGAACGCGAGGTCGAGCAGCCGCCCCACCTGGTCGCGGCTCGCGGCGTTCGGCAGCCGTACCAGGACCTCCACGCGGCGGTCGAGGTTGCGGTGCATCACGTCGGCGGAGCCGATCCACGCCTCGGGCTCCCCGCCGTTCTCGAACCAGAAGATCCGGCTGTGCTCGAGGAACCGTCCGAGGATGGAGCGCACCTCGATGGTCTCGGAGAGGCCGGGCACCCCGGGGCGCAGCGCGCTGATGCCGCGCACGAGCAGCTGGACCGGCACGCCCTCCTGCGAGGCGAGGTACAGCGCGTCGATCATGGCTTCGTCGACGATGGAGTTGGCCTTCAGCCGGATGCGCGCCGGCAGGCCCGCCCGGTGGTGGGTGATCTCCTGGTGGATGCGCGCGACCAGGCCCTCGCGCACGGAGTCGGGGGCGACGAGCAGGGTGTCGTACGACGGCTTGCGGCTGTAGCCGCTGAGGTTGTTGAACAGGTTGGCGACGTCCTCGCCGATCGCCTCGTTGGTCGTGATCAGCCCCAGGTCCTCGTAGGACCGCGCGGTCTTGGGGTTGTAGTTGCCCGTGCCGATGTGGGTGTAGCGCCGGATGCCCTCGGGCTCGTCGCGGACCACCATGGCCAGCTTGCAGTGGGTCTTCAGGCCGACCTGCCCGTAGACGACGTGGCACCCGGCGTGCTCGAGCTTGCGGGCCCACCGGATGTTGGCCGACTCGTCGAAGCGGGCCTTGATCTCGATGAGGGCGAGCACCTGCTTGCCGGACTCGGCCGCGTCGACCAGGGCGTCGATGATCGGCGAGTCGCCCGAGGTGCGGTAGAGCGTCTGCTTGATCGCGAGCACGTGCGGGTCGGCCGCGGCCTGCTCGAGGAACCGCTGCACCGACGTGGCGAACGAGTCGTACGGGTGGTGGAGGAGGACGTCGTGCCGCCGCGCGGCGCCGAACACGTCGACCGGCGACGACGACTCGACGTCGGAGAGGATGCCGTGGGTCATCGGCACGAAGGCGGGGTACTTGAGGTCCTCGCGTGGCAGGTCGGCGATGTCGTGCAGCCCCCTGAGGTCGAGCGGTCCGGGGACGCGGACGACCTCCTGCGGGGAGATGTCGAGCTCCGAGGTGAGCAGCTCGAGCACCTGCGGAGTGATCGACTCCTCGACCTCGAGCCGCACCGGCGGCCCGAAACGCCGACGCAGCAGCTCCTTCTCCAGCGCCTGCAGGAGGTTCTCGGCGTCGTCCTCCTCGACCTCGAGGTCCTCGTTGCGGGTGACCCGGAAGGTGTGGAACTGGAGCACCTCCATGCCCGGGAACAGCCGCCTCAGGTGCTCCCCGATGACGTCCTCCAGCGGCACGAACCGCTGGTTGCCGAGCGCCACGAACCGGCTGAACGTCGGCGGCACCTTGACCCGGGCGAAGTGCTCCTTGCCGGTCTTCGGGTTGCGCACCAGCACGGCCATGTTCAGCGAGAGGCCGGAGATGTAGGGGAACGGATGGGCCGGGTCGACCGCCAGCGGCGTGAGCACCGGGAACACGCGGTCCTTGAAGAACCGCTTGGCGAACTTCTGCTCCTCGCGGTCGAGGTCGTCCCACCGCACCAGGTCGATGCCGTTGGCCGACAGGCTCGGCACGATGTCGTCGCGGAAGAACTCGGCGTGCCGCAGGCTCTGCTCCGCGGCGCGGGTCCAGATCGCCTCGAGGACGTCGCGCGGCATCATCCCGGACGCCGCCCGGACCGCCATCCCGGCTGCGATCCGGCGCTTGAGGCCGGCCACCCGCACCATGAAGAACTCGTCCAGGTTGCTCGCGAAGAACGCGATCGAACGCACCCGCTCGAGCAGGGGCAGGCCGACGTCCTCGGCCATCTCGAGCAGGCGCAGGTTGAAACGCAGCCAGGAGAGCTCGCGGTCCAGGAAGCGGTCCTCGTACTTCGCCAGGTGGGCCAGCGACGCGGCGTCGGGGACGTACGGCGGCTCGACCTCGAAGGTCTCGTGCACGGCGCGGTCGTCGGGCACCGGGTCGTCGGCGGGGCTCGGGACCGCCCTGGACACTGTCATGAACGCCAGTGTGGCACCGCGAGGTGAACGGTGGGTGGCCTCACGGACAGCTCACCGGGTCAGTGGAATGCGACCTCGCCGCACCTGCCACGGACGCTCCGAGCCGACGCGGGCGAGCACGGCGCGCTGGAGGCTGGTGTCCCGCGGGAGCAGTCTCCGTTCGGCCGCCCGGACGTCGCGGCGGCGGAACACGAAGAACACCGCGTCGTCGTCGCCGGGCTCGGGCTCGCCGTAGAGCTCCCAGCGCTGCTGGAACCTCACCAGGTTGCTGTCGACGGGGAGCGCCTCGGCGAGGTAGGGGTCCAGCAGCCAGGAGCGACAGTGCAGCTCGGTGGCCGGGTGGTCGGCGAAGTGTCGCGCGAACAGGGCCTCGGCCCGGGCGAACGACTCGTCGACCACCGCCGGGGTCAGCGGTCCGGTCTCGGGAATGTGGGTGTCGATGACCCAGCGGCCCTCGTCATGCATCAGGTTGAACGCGAGCCGGCCGGGCCAGAAGTACGCCCCGGACCACACCCCGACCAGCCAGCCCTGGGTGTGCAGCCCGAACTCGCCGTACGTCCGCCGGTGCACCGCCACCTGCTGGCCGAGATCACGCAACCCGCTCGCGGAGTCCTCGGGCGACAGCCCCCGGGTGGCGTGGAAGCGTCGTACGGCGTCCGCGGACGCAACCAGGGCCAGGAGCGGCAGCAGCCCCATCGGTCGCCCGGGCTCGTCGCGCACGTCGGCGAACAGGCGCGGCCAGGGGAGCTCCAGGTCCCCGACGCGGGCGGACAACCGGGCCGCCAGGTCGGCCACCCGGGCCCGGTCCTCGTCAGAGAGCTGCGCCGCGTGCCTGCGCAGGTCCGCCTGGTCCTCGGACAGCAGCCCCAGGGCGTCGAGATCGGTGTCCGGCACGCCGCCAGGCTAGGCGCGTGGATGGCGCCGGGATTCACCCCCGCGCCCGTACTGCCGGTACGGTTGACACCAGCAGCCCGCCCCGTCTCGCCTCGGGCTGCCCGCGCCGCCCACACAAGCTCGGCGGCGCCCTCCTCGTGAGGCCCATGCTTTCGCCCCACCGCCGGTGCGGGCTGCCGGGTGAGACACACCCACCGAGAGCGAACTTCTCTTGTCTTCGTACGTCTCCTTCACCGACCTCGGCGTGCCCGCGAACCTCGCGGCCGTCCTCGCCGGCCTGTCCATCACCGAGCCCACCCCGATCCAGGCGGCGACGCTGCCCGACAGCCTCGCCGGCCGAGACGTCCTCGGCCGCGGCCGGACCGGCTCGGGCAAGACCTACGCCTTCCTGCTGCCGCTCGTGGCGCGCCTCAAGGCCGACCAGCG
>JAICRP010000012.1 GCA_025966445.1 Nocardioides sp. | reverse complement strand
GGTCCGGGCCAGGGGGACGGCGGCGATCATCGAGGCGATGGGAACGACCGGGGTACGCCGGTTGGTCGTGCAGTCGACGCTCGGCGTCGGCGACAGCAGGGAGCAGCTCAACTTCTTCTGGAAGCGGTTGATGTTCGGCCTGCTCCTCCGCGGTGCGTACGTCGACCACGTCGAGCAGGAGCGGTTGACGCGGGCGAGCGGCCTCGAGTGGACGATCGTGCGACCCAGCTCGTTCACGGACGGACCGCGGACCGGCAGCTACCGCCGCGGTTTCGGTCCCCAGGAGAAGACGACCCTCAAGGTCTCACGAGCCGACGTCGCCGAGTTCGTGGTCGAGCAGCTGACCGACGACACCTGGCTCCGACAGGCTCCGTCGCTGGCCTACGCCTAGGACGTCAGCGCTCGTTCGCGGTGCTCGCGAGGGCTGATGCCCCGTTCGCGCTTGAAGGCGGCACTCAGGGCGAACGCGCTGCTGTAGCCGACGTCCCGGGCGACCGTCTCGATGGTCGCGCGGGGCTCGAGGAGGCGGTCGGCCGCGAGCGCGAGGCGCCACGCGGTCAGGTAGGTCATCGGCGGCTCACCCACCCGGTCCGTGAACCGTCGGGCAAGAGCAGCACGGGAGATGCCCACGCGGGCAGCCAGCTCGGCGATGGTCCAAGGGTGGGCCGGGTCGTCGTGGATCAGCCGGAGCGCCGGTCCGACGACGAGGTCACCCTGGGCGCGGTACCAGCCCGCTTGCATGGGCTCCTGCTCTGACTGCTGGCCGGCCAGCCACGCACGCAGGACCGCCACGAGCAGCAGGTCGAAGAGCCGGTCGAGAACCGCCGCCTGTCCTGGTTCGTCCCGCGTGATCTCCTCGGCCAGGAGGGGCACCAGCGGGGTGTCCAGCGCTCCCGCGCGGAGATGGATCAGCTCGGGCAGCGCCGCCAGGAGCCTCTGGCTGACCTCTCCGCGCACCTGGTAGCAGCCCATCAGCATCACGGTGGCGCCGTCCGCGCTGTTGCCCCAGGACCGGAGCCCGAGGTCCATCGCCTCGCCGAGATCCTCGCCCCCGGGGCCGACGCAGCGCATCCCCGGATGGACGAAGACCTGCGGCGGTTCGCCGGGCCGGTGCGAGAACGTGCAGGCCGCCGGACCCCGCGAGACCACGATGTCGCCCGGGGCGAGCTCGACGGGCGGGCCGTCGGCCATCTCGAACCAGGCCGATCCGTCGACGACGGCCGCCAGGCCCAGCGGCGCCTCGTCCATCAGCCGGACCGACCACGGTGCCGCCAGGCTGGCCCGCAGCAGGTACGCGTCGCGACCGCGCGGGCCGTCGAGTAGCCGGGCCAGCGCATCCACGTCACGAGTCTAGGCAGGCGTCACGGCAGCCCGAGGTCGTCGGCGACACGTCCCATCATGTGGGTGAAGTGCGCGTCGTAGTCGAGGACGCCGGACTCGAGGTGCCCGAACAGCTCGAGGGTGAGCTGACCGAGCAGGGTGGCCCACGCAGTCAGGGCGCGCATCATCCGTTCGTCGCCTACCCCGGCGTACGCCTCGCGGATCGGGCGGAACGACGCCCGGACGGCTCGGGGGACGCTCGTCTCGCCCGGCCCCAAGGGAAGTCCGGCCGCTTCGACGTCGGCCATCAGACCGAGCAGCCGACCCGGCACCCGCTGCGCGGGTCCGATGGTCTCGTCGGGGGCCGCGTACCCGGGGACGGGAGAGCCGTACAGCAGGGCGTACTCGTGGAAGTTCGTCTGCGCCCAGGCACGGAACGCCCCGGCCATCGCAAGCCAGCGCTTGCGGTACTTGGCGCGTGGGACTGCGTCGTCGGCGTCCTCGACGGCCTCGCCACTCTCGTCGTAGCACTCCACGAGCAGGGCGGTGATCAGGTGGTCGCGGCTCGGGAAGTAGCGGTACACCGCCGACGAGGCCATCCCCACGTCCCGTGCCACCGCTCGCACCGAGAGCTCGCCGGGACCGACGGCAGCCAGCTGCGCACGGGCGCTGGCGAGGATCGCGCGGGTGAGCTCGACACGCGCCAGGTCGCGTGCAGTGCGAGGCGTCGCGGTCGGCATGAGACGCATTCTTGCAATGGACGAGAGCACTGACAACAAACGAGAGCACTGCTCTTGTTTGTGGTCGACGGATGTGTCATCGTGGTGGAACGAGAGCAGTGCTCTCTCTTTTCGATCCCCAAGGAGAATGCAAGATGTCCGACCGTCACGTGATCATCGGATCCGGCCCCGTCGGCCGCGCGACCGCCTCGGCGTTGCGGCAGCGGGGCGCCGAGGTCGTCCTGGCCAGCCGGTCCGGCCGGCAGGGCACCGCGGCCGTCGACGCCACCGACCCGGACGCCCTCACCCGGCTGACCGAGGGTGCCGTCGCCCTCTACAACTGCGTGAACCCGCCGTCCTACGACGTGTGGCCGCAGGTCTGGCCGCCCGTCGCGGCCGGGTTGCTGGCAGCGGCCGAGCGCACCGGGGCGGTGCTGGTGACCGCCGGCAACCTCTACCCCTACGGCCCCGTGAGGGGCGGCGTGATGCGCGAGGGCATGCCGGACGCGGCCACCACCACGAAGGCGCGGCTCCGCGCGGCGATGACCCGGGACGCCTTCGACCTGCACGCTGCCGGCCGGGTCCGCGCGGTCGAGGTGCGGGGATCGGACTACATGGGCGCCCCCATGGGCGACAACGGACACGTCCCACGCGTCGTCCCGCGCGCCCTGCAGGGCAAGAGCGTCACCGTCATCGGCAGCGCTCACCAGCCGCACACCTGGACCGATGTGCGTGACATGGGCGCGGCCCTGGCCCTGCTCGCCACGGAGGAGTCGTCATGGGGGCGCATCTGGCACGCACCCAGCAACCCACCGCGCACGCAGGCACAGGCAGTCAACGACGTGCTCGCCAGCGTCGGCAAGGGGCCGGTGAAGGTGCGGGCCCTGCCCACACAGATGCTCGGCCTGCTGGCGCCGTTCGTGCCGGTGATGGGCGAGCTGCGGGAGACGGCGTACCAGTTCACGGCTCCGTACGTGATGGAGTCGTCGGCCATCACCGCGGCGTACGGCCTCGAGCCGTCGCCGTGGGAGGACGTCTGCCGGCGGACCGTCGGCTAGTCACGCGGCAACGGTCCGGAGTCGTGCGACTTCTGCCCGGGAATACGTGACGAGCCTCCGTGTCGGCGCCCGTCGGACCGGCTCGCTGAAGCGGCCCGCGAGCTCGAGGCCGTCGGCTTCCTCCAGCTGACCCTTGCGGTCAACGAGAAGGTGTCCTGGACTGGTGGCTTCGGGATCGCCGCCTGACACCCGCGCACTCCGCCGCCCACAGCAAGAAGGAGGCACCATGACCGTGAACGCCGTCCGGCTCAACCACGCCGTGCTCTTCGTGGCCGACCTCGAGAGCAGTCTGGCCTTCTACCAGAAGGCCTTCGGCATGGAGGTCGTCGCGCGCGAGCCACGCGCGAACGCGGCCTTCCTCCGGCTGCCGCGCTCGGGCAACCACCACGACCTCGGGCTGTTCGGCGTCGGGGCCCAGCCGCCCCGCCCACGCGGGTCGCTCGGGCTCTACCACCTGGCGTGGCAGGTCGACACCATCGACGAGCTCGAGGAGGCCCGGCTCACCCTCGCCGACCTCGACGCCCTCACCGGCGAGTCCAGCCACGGCGCCACCAAGAGCATCTACGCACGGGACCCCGACGGCAACGAGTTCGAGGTGATGTGGATGCTCCCCCAGGCCCACTGGGGCGAGTACGAGAACGCCGCTCCCGTCGAACCGCTCGACCTGCCCGGCGAGGTCGCCCGGTGGGGCGGCACCCGCACCGCCGCCGAGCTCGTCCCCCTGGACGCCGTGTGACCCGAGCCGGGGAGGGTCAGTCCTCTCCGGTCTGGTCCGCGATGCCTGAGTCGAGGCCCGCGCGCACGACGGCCTTGATGCCTTCCTTGGCATCGCCCTTGGTCGAGTACGGCCCGCTGGTGACGACGTCCTCACCGCTCCCGGACACGAGGCGGAACCGGTAGTCATTGTGGTCGTCCTTGAAGATCTCGAACGTGTAGGCCATGGGTGTCCTCGCGGTGGGTCGGCTGCCGCTGCTTCGACGGTGCGGCAGGTCGCCTCGGCGAGACGACTCGCGGGGAACCTAGCGACGCGAGGTGAACGGCAGGTGTCGGCCCTCACGGGTGTGGTGAGGGGCACCGGCCGCCCGGTTGGCTGTGCGGGTGACTCGTTTCGGATTCCACGCCTCGCACGAGCAGATCGACCCGCGCCGGCTGCTGAAGGACGTGCAACAGGCGGAGGCGTCCGGGTTCGAGATGGCCATGTGCTCGGACCACTTCTCCCCGTGGACGTCCGCCCAGGGCCACAGCGGGTACGCCTGGAGCTGGCTGGGCGCCGCGCTCGCGACCACGTCCTTGTCTTTCGGGTGCGTCTGCGCTCCCGGCCAGCGCTACCACCCCGCGGTGGTGGCCCAGAAGGTCGCGACCCTGGGGGTGATGTTCCCCGGCCGGTTCTGGGTGGCTCTCGGCAGCGGCGAGGCGTCCAACGAGCACATCACCGGGGACGCCTGGCCGGACAAGGAGACCCGTACGCGCCGGCTCGAGGAGTGCGTCGCGGTGATCCGCGCGCTGCTGGCCGGCGAGAGCGTCAGCCACGACGGGCTCGTCCGCGTCGACAGGGCGAAGGTCTGGGAGCGGGCGGACCCCGCGCCTCTCCTCATCGCGCCGGCGGTCTCCGTCGAGAGCGCGCGCCGGGCCGCCGCCTGGGCCGACGGGCTGGTGACGGTCAACCAACCCCTCGATCGACTGCGCGACGTCGTCGCCGCCTATCGGGACGCCGGCGGTCGCGGCACGGTGAGCCTCCAGGTGCATCTCTCCTGGGCACCCCACGAGGACGAGGCGCTCCGCATCGCCCACGACCAGTGGGCCGCCAACGTGTTCGGGCCGCCGGTGTCCTGGGACACCGCCACCGTGGAGGCGTTCGACGTGCTCGCCGACAACGTGCCGGCCGACGCCGTACGCGCTCCGGTGCGGGTCTCCGCCGACCTCGACGAGCACCGCGGCTGGCTGGCGGAGTACGCCACGCTCGGGTTCGACGACATCTACCTGCACCACGTGGGGCAGGACCAGGCCGCCTTCCTCGAAGCCTTCGGGGAACGGGTTCTGCCGACACTGCGAGAGGAGACCCGATGAGTGGTCAGGCCGACACGAGCGACCTGTGGTGGAAGAAGGCGGTCTTCTACTGCGTGGACGTCGAGACCTACCAGGACTCCGACGGTGACGGGATCGGCGACTTCCCCGGACTGACCAGCCGCATCGACTACCTCGCCGAGCTCGGCATCACCTGCTTGTGGCTGATGCCGTTCTACCCCTCGCCCGACCGCGACGACGGCTACGACGTGACCGACCTGTTCGGGGTCGACCCGCGCCTCGGCACGATGGCCGACCTCGTCGAGCTCCTGAGGACCGCTCACGACCGCGGCATCCGGGTGATCGCCGACCTGGTGGTCAACCACACCTCGGACCGCCACCCGTGGTTCAAGGCGGCCCGGCGCAGCACCACCAACCCGTACCGCGACTACTACGTCTGGCGCTCGACCCCTCCCCCCGACACCTCCGACAAGGTGGTGTTCCCCGACCAGGAGGACAGCATCTGGGCCAAGGACGACCGGACCGGCGAGTGGTACTTGCACCACTTCTACTCCCACCAGCCCGACCTCAACTTCGCCAACCCCGCCGTCCGTGACGAGATCGCCAAGTCCATCGGGCTGTGGCTGCAGCTGGGTCTGGACGGTTTCCGCGTCGACGCCGTGCCCTTCCTGCTCGAGGACGTCGAGACCGCCGGCGACGACGTCCCCGCCGACCCGCACGAGTACCTCAAGGACCTCCGCGCCTTCCTGGGACGACGTCGCGGCGACGCCGTGCTGCTGGGCGAGGTGAACCTGCCGCGACGCGAGCAGCGCCGCTACTTCGGCGGCGGGTCCGGCGACGAGCTGCACATGATGTTCGACTTCATCACCATGCAGGCGACCTACCTCGCGCTGGCGCGCGGCGACGCCCGGCCGCTGGCCAAGGCGCTCCGCTCACGCCCGGCGACGCACGAGGCCTCACAGTGGGCGACGTTCGTCCGCAACCACGACGAGCTGACCCTCGACAAGCTGACCGACGCGGAGCGGGCAGAGGTCTTCGCTGCCCTCGGCCCCGAACCCTCGATGCAGGTCTACGACCGGGGGTTGAAGCGTCGGCTTCCACCCATGGTCGACGGTGACCCGCGGCGCATCCGGATGGTCTACAGCCTGCTCTTCTCGCTCCCCGGCACCCCCACGCTGTACTACGGCGAGGAGATCGGGATGGGCGAGGACCTCGGGGCCGCGGGCCGGATGGCCGTGCGCTCACCCATGCAGTGGTCGCCGGGACCGACGGGCGGCTTCTCGACGGCCACGCCCGGACGGTTGATCCAGCGATCCACACCGGGTGGCTACGGGCCCGACCATGTCAACGTCCGCGACCAGCGGCGCGACCCCGACTCGTTGTGGACCTTCATGCAGCGGCTCATCCAGACCTACCGCGAGTGTCCCGAGCTCGGGTGGGGCGACTTCGTCGAGCTCAAGCAGCCCGACCGCCGGGTGCTCGTGCACGCCTGCAGCTGGCGCGGGAGCTCGGTCGTCGCCGCCCACAACTTCTCCGCCGAGCCGCTGGTGGCCGACATCACGACACCGGCATCCCCCGGACAGCCCCTGGTGCTCGAGGACGTCTACTCCGGCCACCACGAGGAGCTCACCCGGGGCGGGCTGGCTCGCGTCGAGCTCGACGCCTACGGACACCGGTGGTGGCGTCTCCGCCCCACCTCCTAGCCGGTCTTCTTGGCAGTCGTCCGGCGGGAAGAGGCCTTGGTCGTCCGCTTGCGTGTCGTCGAGGACGCGGCTCGTTTGCGGGGGGTCGCCGCCTTCTTCGCGGTGGGAGACGACGGTGCGCGGCGGCGGGTGCTCGGCGACCGTGCGGCGCTGCTGTTCTCGGCCGTGGCCGCGGCATGCGCGCCCTCGGCCTCGGCGAGCTTCTGCTGCCGCTTGGCGACGGACTTGCCGCGGCTCTTCGCCTCCTTGACCGCCTGGGCGTGGTCGGAGTCGATGGCCTCCAACCTGACCTGGGCGCGCTTCGCCTCGCTCGAGAGTCGGCGGGCGTCCCGCTTCGCCTTCTTCGCGCGGGTCCTCAGCCGCTCGGCCTCGCGTGCCGCCGTCTGACGGTCGCTCTCCGCGGCAGTCACGCGCTTCTCGGTCATGTCCAGCAGGGTGACTTCTTCGTCCAGCTTCGCGCGTTGCTTCTCCACGCGCTGGGCAAGCAGGTCGACGTCCTGGTCCATGTCGTGCTCCTCTCGTCTGCTGTCGACACTGTCAGCGGACGACGGCGGGCGCCTCACCCCTCGGGCTGGTGCGTGCGCGACGGCGCGATCCCGAGCTCCGCTGCGGAGGCGAACGACGCCTGGGCGCCCGGCCGGGTCACCGCATGGGCACCAGCGCGTACGGCGACGCGCACCGCCGACGGCAGGTCACGGCCCGTGCTGAGCGCGGCCGCCAGCGCCCCGGTGAAAGCGTCGCCGCCCCCGTCGAGTCCACCACGTCCCCGTGTGGGGCGCCCACGACCTGCACGCGGTCGGCGTCGGCCACCACGGCGCCCTCCCCGCCGACCGTGACGACGGCAGAGCGACACAGCCGCAGCGCCCGGCCCCGGCAGTGCCTCGACCCGACAGACGTGGTCGCGGTTGACCGTCCCGACCTCGAGCACGTCGACCCTTCCCTCTGCGACGTCCTCGCGGGTCACGACGTCAGTATTGTCGGGCACCGTGGACTTCGCCCTGACCGACGAGCAGCGCAGCATCGTCGAGGTGACCCGCTCGTTCGTCGAGCGCGAGCTCCTCCCCCACGAGGAGGAGGTCGAGCGCACCGGGACGGTCCGCCGCGAGCTCATCGCCCAGATCCGGGCCAAGGCGCTCGCAACCGGTCTGTACGCCGCCAACATGCCCGAGGAGGTCGGCGGGGCCGGGCTCGACGCGGTCACCCTCGTGCTCTTCGAGAAGGAGCTCGGGCGCGCGAGCTACGCCCTGCACTACACCGGCGTCGTCCGCCCCTCGAACATCCTGCTGGCCGGGACGCCGGCCCAGCGCGAGCGCTACCTCCTTCCCTGCGTGCGTGGCGAGCGGACCGACTGCCTGGCCATGACCGAACCGGGCGCGGGCTCGGACATGCGCGCCATCCTGACCCGCGCCGTGCGCGACTCTGCCGGCGACGCGGGCGGCTGGACGATCCGCGGCACCAAGCACTTCATCAGCCACGCCGACGAGGCCGACTTCGTGATCCTGCTGGCGCGGACCGGTGAGGACGACGCCGGACGGCCGACGATGTCGACGTTCCTGGTGGACCTGGACACACCCGGTCTCCACGTCCACGAGGGCTACCGCAACGTCTCGCACCGGGGGTACACGAACTCGATCCTGGAGTTCGACGACGTCCGCGTGCCCGTCGACGCCCTCCTCGGCGAGGAGGGAATGGGGCTGGAGCTGGCGGGCGAGTGGCTCGGTTCCACCCGGCTGTCGGTGGCCGCGACGTGCCTCGGCCGGGCCGAACGCGCGCTCACGCTGTCGACTGCCCACGCGGCGACGCGCGAGCAGTTCGGTCAGACCATCGGCAGGTTCCAGGGCGTCGGCTTCAAGCTGGCCGACATGGCCACCGAGCTGCGCGCCGCCGAGCTGCTCACCCTGTACGCCGCCTGGAAGCTCGACCAGGGCACCGCCGGCGACTCCGACATCGCGATGGCCAAGCTGAAGGCCACCGAGATGCTCGCGATGGTGTCCGACGAGGCCATCCAGATCCACGGCGGCATGGGGCTGATGGACGAGCTCCCCCTCGAGCGGATCTGGCGGGACGCCCGCATCGAGCGCATCTGGGACGGCACCTCCGAGATCCAGCGGCACATCATCGCCCGGTCGATGCTGCGGCCCCTGGGAGGCTGAGCCGCATGGAGACCACGGTGCTGCAGACCCACCGCGAGGACGGCGTGCTGGAGGTCACCCTCGACCGCCCGAAGGCCAACGCCATCGACCTGGCCACCAGCCGCGCGATGGGCGAGGTGTTCGCCGGCTTCCGCGAGGACCCCGACCTGCGGGTCGCCATCCTGCGCACCGCCGGCGACAAGTTCTTCTGCGCCGGCTGGGACCTCAAGGCCGCGGCCGGGGGCGACGCCGTGGACGGCGACTACGGAGTCGGTGGTTTCGGTGGCCTCCAGGAGCTCCCGGACCTCAACAAGCCCGTCATCGCGGCGGTCCACGGGCTGGCCATGGGCGGCGGCTTCGAGCTGGCCCTGTCCTGCGACCTGATCTACGCCTCGGAGAGCACGCAGTTCGGACTCCCTGAGATCAGCGCCGGCACCCTCGCGGACGCCGCGACGGTCAAGCTGCCGAAGCGGATGCCGTACCACGTCGCCATGGAGCTCCTGCTCACCGGACGGTGGATGAGCGCGACCGAGGCCGCCCGCTGGGGAGTCGTCAACGAGGTCCTCCCCGACGACGAGGCTGTCCGCGCCCGCGCGTGGAAGACCGCCCGCCTGCTCGCCTCCGGGCCTCCCCTCGTCTTCGCCGCCATCAAGGAGGTCGCCCGGGTCGCCGAGTCGCTGACCTTCCAGGAGGCGATGGACCTGGTGACGAACAGCCGGCTGCCGACGGTCGCCGCGCTCTACACCTCGGAGGACGAGAAGGAGGGCGCGAAGGCGTTCGCCGAGAAGCGCCGGCCCGTCTGGAAGGGCCGCTGACCCGTCCCTTCGGGTGAGGCAGGACCCGGCTGCGGGAGGCACGGTGGATCCATGCCAGCCCGCAAGGACCACGGCGCCAGCATCGGCGACGACGAGCTCTACGAGAAGGTCCGCGACCAGGGCGCGAGCAAGCAGAAGGCCGCGCGCATCGCCAACGCCGCGGCCAACACCTCGCGCAAGCAGGTCAGCAAGAAGGGCGGCGAGTCCGGCTCGTACGACGACTGGACGGTCGCCCAGCTCCGCAAACGCGCCGGGGAGCTCGAGATCAGGGGGCGGTCCTCGATGAAGCGCGCCCAGCTGATCCGGGCCCTGCGCAACAGCTGAGGGTGCGGCTCAGGGCTGGAGCTCGCCCACCGGCACCACGGCGTCGACCCGGTTGCCGGGCGGCGCCGTCGAGTTCATCGAGCCCGGGCAGTGCCACGACGCCCAGCCGTACGAACGGGACGACACCGTCGGTCCCGGTCTCCACGTCCCACGGCGTGGGGTCCGCCGCCTCCACCTCCACCTCGAACCGCCAGGCCGCGCCGTACGGCGCGGCGGCGCCGCCGGTCCACCACGTCCAGAGCGTCCAGAGCGTTCATGCGGCCGAACCTACGGGCGGGACTGTCCGGGAGGTGGTCCGGTGACCACATTCGTTTGCCATCTCCGGGAATCGACCCTGGAATGGGCGGGTGAAGAGCACCCCGGCGACCGTGAGCGCACGCGGCGGCCCCGTGCGCGCAGGCTGAGTCCATGTCGATCCCCTTGCTGGAGACCAAGCTCTACGCGCCCCGCACGACCGGTCGGCTGGTACCGCGGCCGCGGCTCGCGACCCGGCTGCAGGCCGACGCCATGCCCAGGCTGCTGTTGGTGTCGGCCCCTGCCGGCTTCGGCAAGTCGACGATGCTCGCGCAGCTGCTCCACGACAGGCCCACCACGGCCTGGCTCTCCCTGGACCAGGGCGACAACGATCCCGTGACCTTCTGGAGCTACGTCGTCGCCGCCCTGCGGTCGGCCGTCCCCGGCGTGGGCGACGACGCCGCCGCTCTCCTGGACGCGCCCGCCCCGCCGATGACGACGGTGCTCACGTCGCTGGTCAACGAGCTCGCGGGGGTGGCGGACCCTGTGGTGCTGGTCCTCGACGACTACCACCTCATCGAGTCGGTCGCGATCCACGAGGCGATGGGGTTCCTGCTCGACCACCTGCCCGCGCAGGTGCACCTGGTCATCGCCAGCCGTGCTGATCCACCCCTGCCGCTCGCCCGGCTGCGGGCGCGTGGCGAGCTGGTCGAGGTACGCGCGGCCGACCTGCGGTTCACGGCGGGCGAGGCGGCCGCGTACTTCGACGGCATGGGCCTGCGGCTCGAGGCCGACGACGTGGCCGCCCTCGAGGGCCGGACCGAGGGCTGGATCGCCGCGCTGCAGCTGGCCGCCCTGTCCCTGCGCGGACGCGACGACGCCGCCGCGTTCATCGAGGGGTTCGCAGGCGACGACCGGTACGTCGTCGACTACCTCGTCGAGGAGGTGGTGCAGCGCCAGCCCGAGGACGTCCGCCGGTTCCTGCTCGAGACCTCGATCCTGGACCGGTTGTCCGGCCCCCTGTGCGACGCGGTGACCGGTCAGTCCGGGGGCCGCGCCCGCCTCGAGGCGCTCGACCGGGCCAACCTGTTCCTGGTCGCGCTCGACGACCGTCGGCAGTGGTACCGCTACCACCACCTGTTCGCCGACGTGCTGCGCGCACGACTCCTGGACGAGCACCCCGACCAGGTCCCCGACCTGCACCGACGGGCCAGCGCCTGGCACGAGCACGACGGCGACACCACCGTCGCCATCGAGCACGCGCTGGCCGGCGGCGACACGGACCGGGCGGCCGGCCTGGTGGAGAGCGTGATCCCCGCCTTGACCAAGGAGCGCCGTGAGGCTCAGCTCCGGCGATGGATGGAGGCGCTGCCCGAGGAGGTGTACGCGCATCGGCCAGTGCTCGCGAACGGCTACGTCGGCGCCCTGATGTCCACCGGTGAGATCCGCGGGGTCGAGCCCCGGCTACGCATCGCCGAGCGCTGGGTGGAGGAGGCCGGGACCGCCCCTGCCGGCACGCTCCCGGAGGGCCTGCTCGTCGCGCTTCCCGACCAGTTCCGCAAGCTCCCGGGGTGGATCAAGATCCACCGCGCGGGCCTGGCCCTGATGGTCGGGGACGTGTCTGCCACCGTTGACCGCGCCAGGGAGGCGATCGTCGTGCTCGACCCGGACGACGACCTGGGTCACGGCGCTGCGACCGCACTCATGGGCCTGGCCTCCTGGCGCCAGGGCGACGTCGCGGCGGCCGAGGCGGCATACGCCGAGACCATTCGGCGCTTCGAGCGCATCGGCTACGTGGCCGATGTCCTCGGTTGTGCGGTGACGATGGCCGAGCTGCAGACGACGATGGGCCGGCTGCGGGCCGCGGAATCTACCTTCCGCGACGGTCTCGACCTGGTCGAGCGCGAGACCACGGGGCCAGTCCGCGGCACCCCGGACATGCACGTCGGGCTGAGCATGGTCCACGACGAGCGCGGCGACCTCGCGGCGGCACGGGAGCACCTCCGTCTCGCCCACGAGCTCGGCGACCACCTCGGTCTGCCGAAGCACCCCCACCGCTGGCGCATCGCCGAGGCCCGCATCCGCGAGGCCGACGGCGACGTGACCGGAGCGCTCGCCCTGCTCGACGAGGCGGAGCTGGTCTACGACGGCGACTTCTCCCCCGACGTCCAGCCCGTCGCGGCCAGGCGGGCCCGGGTCTGGGTCAGGCAGGGTCGCGCGGACCTGGCCCTCGACTGGGCCCGGCGGCGCGGGCTCTCGTCGAGTGACGACGTCAGCTACCTCAAGGAGTTCGAGAACCTGACGCTGGCGCGCGCCCTGCTCGCGGACCCGGAGCCCCGGCGCTCGCCCGCGACGACGTACCTCGGCCGTCTGCTCGCCGACGCCGAGGCGGGCGACCGTACCGGCAGCGTCCTGGAGATCCTGGTGCTGCTGTCACTGGCCCACCAACGAGACGGCGACCACGACGTCGCCCTGGCCAGCCTGGCCCGCGCCCTGTCGCTGGCAGAGCCGGAGGGGTACGTGCGTACGTTCGTCGACGAGGGGGCTCCCATGCAGACCCTCCTGCGGGCCGCGTCCAAGCGTGGGATCGAGGGCGCGTACGCCGAGCGGCTGCTGCGAGCCGGCGGGGCGGCGCGGGCACAGCCGGCGACGACCGGCGGGCTGGTCGAGCCCCTCAGCGACCGCGAGCGCGACGTGCTGAGGATGCTCGGCTCCGAGCTCACCGGTCCCGAGATCGCCCGCGAGCTCGTTGTGTCGCTGAACACCGTCCGCACGCACACCAAGAACATCTACGCCAAGCTCGGCGTCACCAGCAGGCGGGCCGCCGTACGTCGTGCCGGCGAGCTCGGCCTGCTCGCGCGCCGCCCCTGACCCAGCGGTCGGCCGCAGGATCACCACCGGATTCACCACATCTGGTGATCCCCGCTCATCACCTCGGCTCCTACCTTCCGGGTCATGAGCGACGCCTACGAGATCCGGATCCGGGGACACCTCGACGCGAGGTGGGCCTCGTGGTTCGACGGCCTCGCGCTCACGCAGGAGCCCGACGGCACCACCGTCATCCGCGGCCAGGTCGCCGACCAGGCCGCCCTGCACGGCCTCATCCAGAAGGTCCGCGACATCGGCCTCCCCCTGATCTCGGTCACGACCACCAGCACCCCGAGCAAGGAGACCCGCCCATGATCACCCTCGAGTCCGTCACCCGGACCTACGGCCGCTTCACCGCCGTCGACGACGTCAGCTTCACGGCCAGCCCCGGCCGGGTCACCGGCTTCCTCGGGCCGAACGGCGCCGGGAAGTCCACCACGATGCGGATCATCGTCGGGCTGACCCACGCGACCGCCGGCGCCGCGACCGTCTCCGGTCGTCGCTACGTCGACCTGCCGAACCCGGGGCTCGAGGTCGGCGTGCTGCTCGACGCGTCGGCCCAGCACGCCGGCCGGACCGGACGCGAGATCCTCACGATCTCCCAGCGGTTCATGGGTCTCCCCCGGGCTCGGGTCGACGAGATGCTCGACCTGGTCGGCCTGTCACCCGAGGAGTCGTCGCGGCGGGTCCGGGACTACTCGCTCGGGATGCGCCAGCGGCTCGGGCTGGCTGCGGCCCTGATCGGCGACCCCACTGTCTTGATCCTCGACGAACCCGCCAACGGACTCGACCCGGCCGGCATCCGGTGGATGCGCGGGTTGCTCCGCGGCTTCGCCGACCGCGGCGGCACGGTGCTGCTCTCGTCGCACCTGCTGCACGAGATCGAGGTGATCGCCGACGACCTGGTGGTCATCGGCAACGGCCGCATCGTGGCCCAAGGCACCAAGAGCGACCTGCTCGGCGCCGCCGGGTCCATGGTCCGCACGTCGGACCGCACCACCCTCGCCGCGGCCCTCATGGCCGACGGCGTCACCTCGTCGTACGTCGGCCCCGACGGCCTGCTCGCCCAGGCCGACGCCGAGCACGTCGGCCGTACCGCCTTCGCCGCCGGCCTCCCCGTCCTCGAGCTGCGCGCGGCCGACGGCACCGGCCTCGAGGAGATGTTCCTGCAGCTCACCGCCGACACCTCTCGCGAAGGAGCCCTCGCATGACCACCATGGCCGTTCCCGCCGTCACTCACCGCCGCATCCCGCTGAGCCGCATCGTCACGACCGAGCTCCGCAAGCTGCTCGACACGCGGTCAGGCTTCTGGACCGTGGCCGCCATCGGCATCGTGTCGATGCTCACCACGGGTGCGGTGATCCTCTGGGCGGAGCGCGAGGAGCTGACCTACCGGACCTTCACCACCGCGATCAGCGTGCCGATCACGCTCCTGCTGCCGATCATCGCGATCCTGTCGGTCACCGGCGAGTGGAGCCAGCGCACGGGACTGACCACCTTCGCGCTGGTGCCGCACCGCGGCCGGATCGTGCTGGCCAAGGCGATCGCCTCCGTCGGCGTCGCCGTGGTCGCGATCCCGGTGGCCTTCGCGATCGGCGCCCTCGGCAACGTCGCGGGCACGGCCATCGCCGGCGTCGACCCGGTGTGGGACCTGACGGCCACCGACCTGTTGTTGCTCGTGCTGGCCAACGTGCTCGGCGTGCTGATCGGCTTCATGCTGGCCGTCCTGATCCGCAGCTCGGCCGGAGCGCTCGCGACGTACTTCGTCTACGCGTTCGTGCTCCCGACGATCGCGTTGGTCCTGGCCCAGTCCCAGGACTGGTTCCACGACCTGCAGCCCTGGGTCGACTTCGACTTCGCCCAGAACGCGTTGATGGACGGCTCCGTCACGGGTCAGCAGTGGACCCAGCTCGCCGTCACCGGCGTGATCTGGTTGGTCGTCCCGCTCGCGGTCGGCCTCCGGGCCGTCGTCCGGGCCGAGGTCAAGTAGCTACCGGACCCGCCGCACCGGCAGGATGGCGAGGCCCGCCAGCAGGGCGCACGCCGCGGCCACGCAGTAGAGAGCGACGTAGCTGCCGCCGCCGACGACCAGGATCGCTGGGGCGATCACGGGCGCGAGGGTGAACGGCAGCGCGCCGGCGATGTTCAGCACCCCCAGGTCCTTGGCGGCTGTCGCCTCGTCCGGCAACACGTCAACGACCAACGCCAGGTCGACGGCCATGTAGAGGCCGAACCCCAGGCCACTGACGGCCATGCCGACCAGGAAGCCGTGCACGTCGGTCGCCATCGCGACGAGGAAGAGGGCGACGCCGTACACGAACGACCCACCCACCACGAACACCTTGCGCCGACCCGTGCGGTCCGAGAGCCGGCCACCCACCACCGACGCCGTCACCAGGACGGCCGCCTGCGCGAGGGTGCCCAGGAAGATCTGGTGAGGGACGTCGTCCTCGGCACTGCCCAGCCGGTCCAGCAGGAAGTACGCCTGGTACGTCACGAGCAGCGCGTACGCGAGGACGAACAGGAATCGGCTGGCGAACGCCCACATGAAGTCCGGGTGCCCTCGCGGGTCGACGTAGAACGCCTCCAGGACGCGGCGAGAGGACCACGGCGTCCGGTCGGCGGGCTCCAGCCGACGGTCGTCCAGCACGAGCGCGAAGAGCACGACGAAGACGCCGCCGATGGCGCACGGAACCAGGAACATGGCCAGTTCGTGACCCGCGAAGACGTTGACGACGTACGTGCCCCCGACCGACGCCAGGGGAAGGCACACGCCGAGGATGCCGGCCACCGTCCCGCGCTGGACGACCGGGACCTGATCGGGCAGCACGGCCACCTGGGCGGCGAGCAGCGCGTTGAAGAAGAGCTGCGCCATGCACCAGCCGAGCAGCACCACGGCGACGTTCGGCGCGAGCGCGACGACCAGGATCCCGGTCGAACCACCGACGAGGCCGGCGATCATCCACGGCCGCCGCATCCCGAACCGCGAGGTGGTCCGGTCGCTGAGCTGCCCGAAGAACGGGTTGGCGACGATGGACACCAAGGCACCGACTCCCGCGATGAGCGACAGGCTGGCCGGCGCCCGGTCGATGCCCACGAGGGAGTTGACCTTGAGCGCGAGGGTCACCAGGAGCGGCGCGATGAACAACAGGGCGGTGCTCAGGTAGGCCAGCGCGTACAGGGCGATGAAGCCCCCGCCCACCTGGTCCGCCGGTGAGCGAGACC
Organism: Nocardioides sp.; assembly: GCA_025966445.1. Lineage (GTDB taxonomy): Bacteria > Actinomycetota > Actinomycetes > Propionibacteriales > Nocardioidaceae > Nocardioides. Next base: position 9,002 of record JAICRP010000012.1, on the reverse strand, counting down.
CGGCCCGCATCGCCGATCCGGACATCGTGCCCCCTCGTCTGGCGCCGGCCCGGACCCAGCAGCCCGACCGTAGCGTCAGGGCCTCTTGGCGACGGTCAGCAGCACCGCGGCGTCCTCGACGGACTCGAGCGCGTGTCGGGAGTCGGGGACGACCATGAGGTCGCCGGGCGAGCCGTTCCACCGGCTCTCCCCCGCCACGAGCGTGACCCGGCCGTGGAGGACCTGGACGGTGGCTTCCCCGGGGTTCTCGTGCTCGTCGAGGCGCGTGCCCGCCCGCAGCGCGATCAACGTCTGGCGCAGGACGTGCTCATGGCCCCCGTAGATCGTGTGGGCGCTACGGCCGCTCGATGCCGTCGAGGCTGTCTCCAGGTGATGCCGGACCAGCGCCGTCAAGGACTCTTTCTGCATGTCGCCTTCTCTGTTCAGTTGATGGGGTGCAGGCAGCTGGGCGTCCTGGTGTGGGCCTCGTCGACGGTGTTCCATCCTTCCGCCCCGAGGGTGACGATCGAGGCCGGGAAGCCCACCTGGTCGACCAGGGTCGCGTGCTCCGCCATCAGGTCGGCGATCGCCGGCACGCCTCGGCACCCGCGGTGGTCACACACGTCACCCACTAGACATCAGGACGGCGCGCAGCGTCAGGGGCAAAGGTCACCACTTCGCTCACCAGGTGTGGTGATGCCGGCTCACCACATCGCTGCCTACCTTCGCGGTCCTCGACACATCTCGATCTCCTGAAAGGCACGACCATGGACAGGTTCACCCGCGGCATCGCGTCCGTCGCAGCGAGGCACCCTTGGCGCACCATCGCGACCTGGGTCGTCGTCCTCGGCGCCGTGTTCGCCCTCGCCAGCAGCGGCGGCGGCGGCTTCATCGACGCCTTCAGCGCGAAAGGCAGCCAGAGCGAACGCGCCCTTCAGCTCCTCGAGGACAAGTTCCCCGAGGCGACGCGGGCCTCGGCTCTCGTCGTCTTCGCGGTCGACGACGGCGAGACGCTGCAGGACCAGCAGCAGGCCGTCGACGCCGTTCTCGCCGACGTGGCAGGGGCCGACCACGTCGTGGCGGTGGCCGATCCCTTCGCGTCCGGGACGATCTCGGAGGACGGCCGGACCGGGTACGCGACGCTCACCTTCGACGAGACGCCGGCCGAGCTGGGCAAGGGGTCCTTCGTGCCCCTGACGGAGCTGGTCACCGCGTCGAGCACCGCCGACCTCCGCGTGGAGCTCGGCGGCGACGCGGTGTTCCTCAACGCGCCGGACGAGACATCGCCGCTCGAGGGCGTGGGCATCCTGATCGCGCTGCTCGTGCTGCTCGTCGCTTTCGGGACGGTCGTGGCCGCCCTGGTGCCGATCGGGCTCGCCCTGGTCGCGGTCGCGGTGGGCATCGGGGGCATCTTCGTGCTCGCCGGCGTCATGGACGTCTCGCCGTCGGCGGTCCCGATCGCGGGCATCGTCGGTCTGGGGGTCGGCATCGACTACGCCTTGTTCATCGTGGCCCGCTACCGGGAGAACCGCAGCGCCGGGCGGGACAACGCCACCGCCCTGGCCGACGCGATGTCCTCGTCCGGAGCGGCGGTCGTCTTCGCCGGCGGCACCGTGGTCATCGCGATGGCTTCGCTCGCCTTCACCGGCCTCGGAGCCCTGACGTCGATCGGGCTGGCCACCGCGATCGTCGTGCTGAGCGCGGTCGCGGCCGCCACCACCCTCCTGCCGGCACTCCTGGGACTGCTCGGCGACCGCATCGACCGCGGCCGGTTGCCGCTTCGCCGGCGCCCCACCAAGGGCGCCGAGCAGACCGGCTGGTGGCGCTTCGCCCACCGCGTCTCGGGACGGCCCTGGCCCTACCTGGTCGCTGTCGTCTTCGTCCTGCTCGGCCTCGCCGCACCGGCCTTCGCGATGCAGACCGCCTGGCCGGCCGCGGGTGACGCTCCCCGCGACACGACGTACCGACAGGCGTACGACCTCCTGGGCGAGGGCTTCGGTCCCGGGGTCAACGGGCCACTGGTGGTCGTCGTGGACCTGACCGTGCCTGGCGTCAGTGCCAGTGACGTGACCGAGCTGGCGGACGACATTCGCGCCGTCTCTCGTATCGCTTCGGTCGGCGAGCCGCAGGTCTCCGCGGACGGCAGCACCGTTGTCTTCGCGGCGATGCCGACGACGGCTCCCGCCGATCTGGAGACCTCCGTCGCCCTTGCCGAGGTCCGTGGCGTGCTGCCCGACAACGTCTACGTCACCGGGCTGACCGCGATGACCACCGACCTCAACGGCCAGCTCTCCGACACGCTGCCCCTCTTCATCGGCGCCGTGCTGATCGCGTCGTTCCTGCTGCTGATGCTGGTGTTCCGGTCCGTCGTGGTCCCGCTGAAGGCGGTGGTCATGAACATGCTCTCGATCGGCGCCGCGTACGGCGTCCTGGTAGCCGTCTTCCAGTGGGGATGGGGCAGCAGCCTGATCGGCCTCGAAGGACCGACCCCGATCACCTCGCTGATCATCGTGATCATGTTCCCGATCCTGTTCGGCCTGTCCATGGACTACGAGGTGTTCCTCATCTCGCGGATCCGCGAGGAGTACGACCGGATCGGCGACAACACCGAGGCGGTGGCCCGCGGCATGGCCGGGACCGGCCGGGTCATCACGTCGGGCGCCCTGATCATGATCGCCGTCTTCCTCGCCTTCGTCGCCAGCCCGGTGCCGTCTCTGAAGATGCTCGGCCTCGGGCTCGCCACCGCAGTCCTCGTCGACGCCACCCTCGTCCGCATGGTGCTGGTGCCGGCCACGATGGCCCTGCTGGGCAAGGCGAACTGGTGGCTCCCTGCCTGGCTGGACCGGATCCTGCCCCGCCTGGGCGTCGAGTCCCCCACCATCGTCGAACCGTTGCGGGCGCAGACCGCGCACGAGGACCAGCTCGTGGGCCGCTAGCTGGAGGCCCATTCGCTGGTCGAGGAGGGACGAAGTCCCGTCTCGAGACCCCGCAAGCCGGCAAGCCACCTGCTCCACTCGATGCGGTGGAGGGCTCAAGTTCCAGAGAGATGTGGATGCTCGCCGCCGGCGTTGCGTTCGTGGTCGACACCCCCGGATCGGGAACGGTCCGGGGGTGGTCGACCGCTGCGGTCACCTTCGGAGAAGTCCAGATCGCAAGTGGGTTCACGATCGACTTTCCCCTTGTGGACAAGGGCTTCTGAGCCCACCGCTCCGCTGCACGGCGCCGGAATCGTGCGCATCTGTCTGGCGGCTGCGCGTTCGGGCAGCGCCTGGCCGGTCTCCTCGGCGCACGCACGGTCAACGTGCTCATCGACGGCACCGCCGACGTCGTCGTGCTTGTCTCCTGTCCCTTCGCCCAGACGGCCACGGGGAGCGGTTTCGTCACCATGGCCGCAGCGATCGCCGTCGTGGGCTTCCTCTGGGGGCGAGGCCGCACCTGGGAGCGTTGAGCCCGAGACGTCCGGGGCGACCCCAGGCCTACGGTGGGTGCATGGGTGAGCTGCACGTCAACATGAACATCACGATCGACGGTGTGATCCAGGCCAATGGTGGCCCCAGCGAGGAGGACGCCGGTTTCGCCTACGCCGGCTGGGAGAGGCCGTACGGCGACGAGGAGTCCGGTGCCCAGATCACGGCGGACGTGCAGGCGTCCGACGCGCTGCTGCTGGGCCGCACGACGTACGACATCTTCCGCCGCTACTGGCCGGGCAAGACCGACGGGATCGGCCGGGCGTTCGACCGCGTCCCCAAGTACGTCGCCTCCCGCGGCACGCCGGAGCTGTCCTGGGAGGACAGCACGCAGGTCACCGACGCGGCCGTCGAGGTCCGTGACCTGCGGGAGCGGCACGAGCAGATCCACACGTGGGGCAGCGCGGACCTGTTGCAGACGCTGTTCCGCGAAGGTCTGGTCGACCGGGTGAACCTGTGGGTGTGTCCCGTCGTGATCGGGCAGGGCAAGAAGCTCTTCCCCGAAGGCACCACCGCGAGCCGGTTCGAGCTGAGCGAGCCGCCGAGGGCTTATCCCCGCGGGGTGATGCTGGTGCGCTACCGCCGCCTCGACGGAACTCCGGAGACGTCGTTCTAGGTCCTCACAACTGCATGATCGCCGCCGCGATCAGGTAGGAGGCCGACACCGCCCCGGGATCGTGCAGGCCACCGGGATCCACCAAGATCGCCTCGGAACGTGCCCGCACCGCTGCGCCCGGGTCCGCGGCGACGAGGTCGAGGCACAACCCGTCCACCACGGCAGCGGCGTCGTGATCGTCCAGTCCGTCGAGGGCGAGACCGTTGTAGAGAAGCGTCGCCGCCTCGAGGAACACCTCCCGGGCCATCTCGAGGTCCACCTCGGGACGTTCCTGGGCCACGGCTTCCGCCGTGGCCAGGAACCGGTCGTACGGTGGATCGAAGGCGCTGGGCGGCATGGGGCGAGGGTTGCAGCGCGACGGCCCCGCGGCAAACGGTGATGACGGCCGTCACCGAATGACCGGCGCCGACCGGGGTACCGAGGACACATGACCACCACCTCGGGCCTGACAGGCGTCCTGGGGACCAGAAGCAGGGCCAGGTCGCTGGACTTGACGGGCCACTCACTCCCGTCCGGGCCTCCTGGCCTGCGGCTGGCGATGTCCGAGCTGACGGCCCCTGCGCAGGCCTACCGACTGGCGGTGGCCGGGCGACGGCTCCGGTCCGCGCCGCACGCACCCGTCCCCGGGTCGCTGGTGATCGACGTACCCGGCTGGGGAGCGCCCGAGTCGCTGACGGCTCCCCTGCGCGGCTACCTTCGCTCGCTCGAGCACGACGCCCAAGGCTGGGGCTTCGGCCGGAACCGCGGCGACGTTCGCGGCGACGTCCGCCGCCTCGAGAGGCACGTCGTCAGGCAAGCGGCCGAGCACGGCCCGGTCTCGCTGGTCGGGTGGAGCCTGGGCGGCGTCATCGTCCGCGAGGTCGCGCGTCGCCGACCCCAGCTGGTGCGCCAGGTGATCACCTTCGGGTCGCCGATCGTCGGCGGCACGACGCACACGGTCGGGGCGAGGATGTCGGGGCATCCGGCCTCGACGCAGCTGGAGGCGTACGTCGAGCGGCGCGACCGCGAGCACCCCCTCACCGTGCCGGTGACCGTGATCCTCAGCCGCCGCGACGGTGTCGTCAGCTGGCTCAGCTGCCTCGACCACCACTCGCCGTGGGCCGAGCACGTCGAGGTGCGCTCGACCCACCTCGGCATGGTGCTCGACCCGGATGTCTGGCTGACCATCGCCGAGCGGCTGGCACGCTAGGCCGTCGCGAACCGGTCCCAGGCGCGGTGCTGCTGCATCAGCGTGTGCACCTGCGACCACACCTCGTCACCGCCGGACGCCGTCACGACGCCGGCGGCAGCCGTCGGGATGTCCGCGTCCGCCAGCGTCTCGGCGCCCGGGCCGAACGCGCCGATCGCCTTGGCGTGCCGGAAGCACTCGTGGAGCAGCAGCACGACCCGCGGGTCGATGGGCGCCGGGGTCGGCTCGCCTCCCTTGGCGTCGGTCGTGGGGACCGCGTCCGGGGCGGGCGCCGGACGGGCGGCGACGATCACGGCGTCGAGCTCCACCGAACGGCCCGCGCCGAACGTCCGCTGGACGGGGATCCCGTTGGCCAACGTCCCGGCGTGGGGACCGACGACCAAGGGCACGAGGCCCTCGGCGCGGACAGCAGTGACCAGCGCATCGATGTCGTCCGCATCGGTCGCGTCGTCGACGACGATCCCGACCGTCCGGCCGTCGGCGGGGAACGAGCCCCCGACCTGCGAGAGCGCCGGTGAGGCCGGCAGGTCGGCCAGCGGCTCGGTCGCGTCGGGCTCCGGGAGGCCGAGGCCGGCCGCGACCCGCGCGCAGAGCTCGGGATCGACGTTCGCCAGCGCCGCGAGCTGACGTTCCCGGATGGTCTGCTCGAAGCACTTGGTGAGCTCGAAGGTGTACGCCAGCACGATGTGGTCCTGCTCGACCGGCGTCATGCTCAGCCAGAACTGACGAACCTGGCTGAAGTGGTCGTCGTACGACGCCGGGGCGCTGCGGGTCTTGGTGCCCGCCACCGTCATCGCGGCCTCGAGGAACGCGCCGTCGGCTGAACCCGCGTGGAAGGGACATCCGCCGTCCAGCGAGTTCGGGCGGTACGGCGCGACGCCGCCGTGCACCGCGTCCTGGTGGAAGCCGTCGCGCAGCATGTCGTTGACCGGTGCGTGCGGGCGGTTGATCGGGATCTGGTGGAAGTTCGGACCACCCAGCCGGGTCAGCTGGGTGTCGATGTAGGAGAAGAGCCGGGCCTGCATCAACGGATCGTCGGTGACGTCGATGCCCGGCACCAGGTTGCCGACGTGGAAGGCGACCTGCTCGGTCTCGGCGAAGTAGTTCGTCGGGTTGCCGGTGAGCGTGAGCAGGCCGATCGCCTGCACCGGCGCGTCCTCCTCGGGCACGATCTTCGTCGGGTCGAGCAGGTCGATGCCCTGGAAGGTCTGCTCGGGGTTGTCCTCGAAGACCTGGATCCCCAGCTCCCACTGGGGGAACGCGCCGGCCTCGATCGCGTCGGCGAGGTCGCGGCGGTGGAAGTCGGGATCCATCCCCGCGAGCATCTGCGCCTCCTCCCAGGTCAGGGAGTGCACGCCGAGCACGGGCTTCCAGTGGAACTTCACCAGCGAGGTGCCGCCGTCGGCGTCGAGGAGCCGGAACGTGTGCACCCCGAAGCCCTCCATGGTCCGGTACGAGCGCGGGATGCCGCGGTCGGACATGTTCCAGATCGTGTGGTGCTGGGCCTCGGTGTGGAGGGAGACGAAGTCCCAGAAGGTGTCGTGGGCGCTCTGTGCCTGGGGGATCTCGCGGTCCGGGTGCGGCTTGCCGGCGTGGATCACGTCGGGGAACTTGATGCCGTCCTGGATGAAGAACACCGGGATGTTGTTGCCGACCAGGTCGAAGGTGCCCTCGGACGTGTAGAACTTCGTGGCGAAGCCGCGGGTGTCGCGGACGGTGTCCGCCGAACCGCGCGAGCCGAGCACCGTCGAGAACCTCACGAACACGTCCGTCGAGGCACCTTCGCCGAGGAAGGCGGCCCGGCAGATGCTCGCGGCGTTGCCGTAACCCACGAAGACACCATGGGCGCCGGCACCCCGCGCATGCACGACCCGCTCGGGGATGCGCTCGTGGTCGAAGTGGGTGATCTTCTCGCGAAGGTGGTGGTCCTGCAGCAGCGTCGGTCCGCGCTCCCCGGCCTTGAGCGAGTGGTCGGTGTCGCGCAACCGCAGGCCCTGGGAGGTCGTCAGGAACTCACCTTGCTGGGCCACGTCGGTCGGCGCCCCGTCCGTCTCGGCGCCGGTCGCCGTTCGGCGGTCGGGACCGAGCTGGTCGGCCTTCGGAGGGAGCGGGCCCTGCGGCTCGGTCGGCTCCGCGAGGGACGGCGGCTCCGAGGCCGGGGCGCCCGGTACCGGCGGGACGCCCTCTCGGCCGGCCAAGGAGGCGAGCGCCTTCTCGGCGGCGGCCTCGACGGCCTTCTCGGTGGCCTTCACGACGGATGCGGCGACGCTGCGAGGAGTGGGCATGACGTTCAGTACCCACGACCGCAGGGGCGATGCCGTGTCACCCCGGTGGATGAAGGCCTCGGCAGCTCGCCGCGACTACCTTCGTGGAAAGACCATTCGGGCCTCATCTCGTCCCATTCCGCACCTCCCGCCGCGCCCAATCGGCTGCGCGCGCACGCCCGTCCTTCTCTGGAGTTCCCCATGCCTGCACCCATGCCCTCGACCGTCCCTGACGAGCGCCAACGCCTCACGGACGAGTTCCTTCACGTCGCCGCCACGACCACCGACCCGTCCGAGGAGCACGCGGCCCGCGCCCAGGTGGTGCTGGCCAACCTCGGGGTGGCGCGCAGCATCGCCGCCCAGTTCCGCGACCGCGGGATCCCGCGCGAGGACCTCGAGCAGGTCGCCTACGTCGGACTGGTCGCCGCTGCCCACCGCTTCCAGGCCCGCGACGAGGGCGACTTCCTGTCCTTCGCGGTACCGACGATCCGCGGCGAGATCCGTCGCCACTTCCGTGACTTCGGCTGGACCGTCCGTCCGCCGCGGCGGGTGCAGGAGATCCAGCTGCGCGTGCTGGCTGCGCGGGAGCGACTGGCCCGCACGCACGACTCGCCGCCCTCGGTCGAGGACATCGCCCGCGACCTGGGCGAGTCGACGCGCCACGTCGCCGAGGCGTTGCGGCTGGACGGTTGCTTCTCACCGACGTCCCTCGAGCACCCGCTGCCGAGCGGGGCGGGCACGATCGCCGACCTCCTCGAGGGCGACGAGGACCAGTACGACGCGGCCGAGGCTCGGGCGATGCTCGGGCCCGCGGTGAGGGGGCTGCGGGAACGCGACCGCACGGTGCTGCGACTGCGCTTCTTCGAGGGCCTGAACCAGCGCGAGATCGGCGCTCGCCTCGGGGTCACCCAGACACAGGTGTCGCGGATCCTCAACCGGATCATGGGCGATCTGCGCACGTCCCTCGACCAGCACGGCACCCGCGCCGCCTGACCGGCTAGCGACGACCGAGGCGCCAGCGCCGGTGGGCGATGGCTGCCCGCGCGGCGTTGTTGCCGGGCGCGCCGTGGACGCCCCCACCGGGATGGGCGGACGCCGAGCCCAGGAAGAGCCCGTGGACCGGCGTCTCGGCGCGGCCCCAGCCGGGCACCGGCCTGAAGACCAGCTGCTGGTGCAGCTGTGATGTCCCGCCGTTGATCGCGCCGCCGACGAGGTTGGCGTCCAGCCCCTCGAGCTGGCGCGGACCCAGGACCCGCCGGGCCAGGACCTTCGACTCGAACCCCGGAGCCAGCCGCTCCAGCCGGCGCTGCATGCGGTCGGCGAAGCGCTGGCAGTCGGCTTCGTCCCAGACGCCGCGAATGCCTTCACCTCCGGCATCGTCGACGCTCTGCTGCGGGACGTGCGTGTAGGCCCACAGCGACTCCGTACCCACGGGCGAGCGGGTCGGGTCGGCCGTCGACATCTGGCCGACCAGCAGGAACGGGGCG
>JAICRP010000162.1 GCA_025966445.1 Nocardioides sp. | reverse complement strand
GTGCAGGTAGGCGGCGTACACGACCCACGTGATGAACGCCCAGACCTCCTTGGGGTCCCAGTTCCAGTACGACGACCAGGCCTGGTGTGCCCAGATCGGACCGGTGATCAGGACCGCGAACGTCCAGACGGGGAAGGCGAACGCGTGCAGCCGGTACGCCGTCCGGTCCAGCGCCGCGGGCTCGGGCACGCGCGCGAGGAAGCCGGTGGTCCTCGCGCTCGTGCGGTCCTTGACGAGGTACAGCGCCGAGCACAGCCCGCCCAGGGTGAACGCGCCCGTGGCGATCACCGCGGAGACGACGTGGATCACCAGCCAGTAGGAGTTCAGCGCCTCCGTCAGCGGGGCCACCGGCTCGTAGAGCCAGATCACCGCGACCATCAGGAGGGTCAGCACGATGGCGACCACGGGCAGGCCCGCCCAGTCCAGACCGAGCCGGCGGCGGGCCACGAGGAAGATCACCATGACCACGAAGGTGCCCGCGACCGTGAACTCGTACATGTTGCCCCAGGGCACCCGGTTCGGGTCCGCGGCCATGCCCCGGCCGAGCAGCGACACGAACTGCAGCGCGCACCCCAGCCCGGCCAGGAGCAGCCCGAGCCGCCCCGTCAGCTCCGCCCGCCGCGACGGCCCGACCTCCGCCGGACCCTCGGGCGTGTCGGGACGAGAGCCCCCGGCCCCCACCGCGACCTTCGCGGTCGCCGCCACGGGCACGTTCCGCAGGGACGCCCACTGCACGAGGTACGCCAGCAGGGACAGGAAGTAGACGACGCCGGCGGCCGCGATCGCCTGGTTGCTCAACGTCTCCCACGCCTGGTCGGTCACGACGACTCCTCCTCTGCTGGCTTCGGCCCGCTCAACTGTCGCAGACGCTCCGTGACCTCGGCGACCTCGGTCTGCACGTCGCCGGCCGTCGACCGGTCGAGGCCGGCGACCTCCACCGTCGTCGGACCGTCGTCATCGTCCCGGCGCGCGCGTACCCAGACGCGTCGAGGCCGGACGAACAGCGAGAGCAGCAGACCGGCCAGGGCGAGCACCACTCCGGCCAGGGTGACGTGCATGCCGGGGGTCCGGCTGATCTGCAGCTTGTTCCAGCGCTCCACGCCCTCGAACGTCACCGACCCGGCGCCGTCGGGCAGGTCGAGCGACTGGCCGGGCTGGAGGTCGACTCGGAACATCGAGCCGTCGGCCTTGGTCACCTTCGTCGCCTGGGCCGTGTCGAGCTCGTAGACCGACGACGGCGAGCCGTCGTCCATCCCGAGGTCGCCGGTCCAGGCCTGCATCGAGAGCGTCGGGTTCTTGAGGTCGCCCATCACGTTGACCGGGTCGCCGTCGACGTTGAGGTACGTCGGGAAGAACAGACCCTCGAGCCCGATCCCGACGGGCTCGGCGTCGGGCGCCTTCACCACGCCGAACGACCGGAACCCGGCGTCCTCGGGCAGGAAGACGGTCGGCCCGCTGTAGGCCACGTCGCCGTTGCCGTCGCGGATCGTGATGATCGGGGCGTAGCCGTGCCCGATCAGGAAGACCTCGGTCCCACCGATCTTGAGCGGGTGGTTGACCTTCAGGTCGTACTGCTGCGGCTCGTCGCCCGGTGCCTCGCGGTAGGTGAGGTGCGCGTTGAAGCCCTGCGCCATCCCCTGCCTCGGGCCCGAGTCGATCCACTCGACGTCGAAGTCGTCGACCTCGAAGCTGAACGGCTCCATCGAGCCGGGGTCGAACAGCGAACCCGGGTCGAAGTCGTCGTACTGCGTGAGGTTGTTGGAGAAACCGTTGCCGACCACGAGGATGACGCCGCCCTTGTAGCCGAACAGCCCGCCCACCGCGAAGCCGACCAGCACGACCACCACCGCCAGGTGGAACAGCAGGTTGCCGGCCTCGCGGAGGTGACCGCGCTCGGCCGCGACCCAGCCGTCGCCCGCGCGCACCCGGTAGCCGCGGTCCTTCAGCACCGTCCGCGCGTCGGCCAGCACGTCCGCGGGCGGGCGAGCGGCGTCGTACGACGTGTGCACCGGCAGCCGGGAGAGGTACCGCGGGGCGGCCGGCGGCTTGGCGCGCAGCGCGCGCCAGTAGACGAACAGCCGAGGGATGATGCAGCCGACGAGCGAGACCATCAGCAGCGTGTAGATGGCCGCGAACCAGGCCGAGTCGTACACCGAGAACAACCCGAGCCGCTCGTAGATCGGCGTGAGGTCGGGGTGGTCGGCCTGCCAGCGGGAGGTCTTCAGCGAGTCGACGCCGCTCTGCGGGACCACCGAGCCGGGGATCGCGGCGAGCGCCAGCAGCAGGAGGAGCACCAGCGCCGTGCGCATCGAGGTGAGCTGGCGCCAGCCCCACCGGAAGAGCTCGCGAGCCGTCAGCTCGCCGGACCGCCTGTCGGGCGGCTCCTCGGCGTCGGCGTGCGCCTCGGGCAGCGAGTGCCGGGTGGGGGTGGTCATACCGGTGTCTCCGTGCTGAGGATGATCACCTGGAGCCACTGGACCATGTCGTTCCAGAAGCCCGTCACCAGCAGCACACCCACGGCGACGAGCATCACGCCGCCTGCTCGGGTCACCCACACCTGGTGCCGGCGGACCCAGGCGAACGCCCCGAGCGCGCGGCGGTAGAGCAGGGCCGCCACGATGAACGGGATGCCGAGGCCGAAGGCGTAGACCCCGCTCAGCAGGGCGCCGCGCTCGGCCGTGCCCTCGTTGAACGACAGCAGCTGGATGGCGGCCAGCGTCGGGCCGAGGCAGGGCGTCCAGCCCAGGCCGAAGAGGAAACCGATGACGGGTGCGGCGGCGAGCCCGACCGAGGGGATCGTGTGGATGCGCCACTCGCGCTGGGAGAAGTACGGCAGCCAGCCGGCGAAGGCCAGGCCGAGCAGGATCATCATGATGCCGAGGCCGAAGGCGAGCTCGTCCTGCTGGCGCACCAGCCAGGAGCCGAGGGCACCGGTGGCCAGACCGAGGATCACGAACACGGTCGTGAACCCGGCCACGAAGAGCACCGACCCCGCGAGCATCCGCCCGCGCTTGGCCGAGCCGAGGTCGGCGCCGGACAGGCCGGTCGTGTAGGAGAGATACCCCGGCAGCAGCGGGATCACGCACGGGGAGAAGAACGAGACGAGGCCGGCCACCAGCGCCACCGGGATCGCCAGCATGAGCGACCCGGACAGGGCCTGCTCCTGGAACCACTCACCCATCGCTGGTCTCGTCCACGACGTCCTTCGTCACGTCGACCAGCGTCTGCCGGGACGGCAGCTTGCCGATGATGCTCGCCGCGACCCTGCCGTCGGCGTCGAGCACGGCGAACGCCGGGATGGTTCTCATCCCGAGCACGCCGGGGAAGGCGAGCAGCGCCTCACCGCTCGGCGAGTAGAAGGAGGGGAAGTCGACGTCGAACCTGCGGGTGAACGCCCGGGCCTGCGCGGTGCTCGCGTCGCGGATGTTGATGCCGACGAACTGGACGTCGTCGCCGAGCTCCTCCGCGGCGCCCACCACGTCGGGCGCCTCGTCCCGGCACGGCGCGCACCAGGAGCCCCAGACCACCAGCACGACCGGCTTGCCGCGGAAGTCCTGGACCGCCAGCGGGTCGCCGTCGAGGTCCTCGCCGTCGAGGGAGATCGCCTCCTCGCGGGCGTCCACGGCCACGGTGTCCAGGACGCCGTCGGCGGTGATGTACCCCTTGTCGCCGGTGCCCTCGAGGTCGCTGCAGGCAGTGACGCCCGTCAGCAGGGGCAGACAGGCGAGCAGGGCGAGGGCACGCTTCAGGGCCGGAGCTCCTCGGGAGCGCCGCCGGCACTGAAGGTGGCGTGCTTGTCGGCCACAGGGATCATGTCGCCGGCCGGCTCGGAGTAGGACACCCGCACCAGCCCGCGCCCGTCGAAGTGGAAGGACGTCAACGAGCACAGCGTGCACTGGCGCTTGCGCGGGTCGTGGACGTACGACCGCTTCTCCGCCGACAGCCGGGTCACCCAGATGGGCAGCTGGTGGGACACGAGCACCGCCTCGTGACCGTGGGCGGCGATGCGCGCGTCGAGGATCGCACCGCGCATGCGGTCGACCACGACGTCGTACGGCTCGCCCCAGGACGGCTTCAGCGGGTTGCGCAGGTACCACCAGTTCTTGGGGTTGGTCAGCGCGCCGTCCCCCTTGCCGAACGCCTTGCCCTCGAAGACGTTGGTCGACTCGATCAGCCGCGCGTCGGTCTGCACGTCCAGGCCGAGGAGCTTGGCCGTCGGTGCGGCGGTCTCCTGTGCGCGCTCCAGCGGCGAGGCGCCGACGTGCACGATGTCGCGGTCGCGGACGGACTCCGCCACGCGCTCGGCCATCGCCCGGCCGAGCTCGGACAGGCGGTAGCCCGGTCGGCGGCCGTAGAGCACGCCTCCGGGGTTGTGCACCTCGCCGTGGCGCAGGAGGTGGACGATCGTCTCGGGCTGTCGCGTCACTCAGGAGGCCTTCCGGGTCGCCGCAGCCGCCTCAGCGGCCGCGGGCAGGGCGTCGAGCACGGTCTCGACCGCACGGTCGTCGTGCGCGCTGGAGAGGAACCACGCTTCGTACGCCGACGGCGGCAGGTGCACGCCGGCGTCGAGCATGGCGTGGAAGAAGGCGGCGTACGCGGCGGTGTCCTGCGTCGAGGCCGCCGCGAAGTCGCGGACCGGCTGGCCGGTGAAGAAGACCGAGAACATCGTGCCCGTGGCCTGGACGACGTGCGGGACGCCGGCCTCGGTCAGCGCCTTGGCGGCGGCGGTCTGCAGGGTGCCGGCGACGTGGGAGATCCGCTCGTACACCTCGTCGGTGGCGAGCCGCAGCGTGGTGAGGCCGGCGGTGGTGGCGACGGGGTTCCCCGACAGGGTGCCGGCCTGGTAGACGGGGCCCTCCGGTGCGAGGTGGCTCATCAGGTCGGCGCGGCCGCCGAACGCGGCGGCGGGCAGGCCGCCGCCCATCACCTTGCCGAAGGTCGTCAGGTCGGGGCGCCAGCCCTCGGTCGCTCCGTCGAGGCCCCACTGGCCGAGCTTGCTCGCCCGGAAGCCGGTCATCACCTCGTCGCTGACGAACAGGGCTCCGTGGGCCGCGCACGTCTCGGCCAGGAAGGCGTTGAAGCCGGGCAGCGGCGGGACGACGCCCATGTTGCCGGGGGCGGCCTCGGTGACGAGGCAGGCGATCCGGTCGCCGTGCTCGGCGAACGCGGCCGCCACGGCCGCTCGGTCGTTGTACGGCAGCACGAGGGTCAGCGCCGTGGACGAGGCCGGGACACCGGGCGTGCCGGGCAGCGCGAAGGTGGCCACCCCCGAGCCCGCCGCGGCGAGCAGCGAGTCGACGTGGCCGTGGTAGCAGCCGCTGAACTTCACCACGACGTCGCGACCGGTCACGCCCCGGGCCAGCCGGATGGCGGACATGGTGGCCTCGGTGCCCGAGGAGACGAACCGGACCCGGTCGACGGGCGTACGCCGGACGATCTCCTCGGCGAGCTCGACCTCGGGCTCGGTCGGGGTGCCGTAGGAGGTGCCGCGCGCCACCGCGGCGGCGACCGCCTCCTGGACCTCGGGGTGGGCGTGCCCGAGCAGCATCGCGCCCCACGAGCAGACCAGGTCGACGTACTCGTTGCCGTCGACGTCGGTCAACCACGCGCCCCGGGCCGAGCGGATGAACCGGGGCGTGCCGCCGACGGCGTTGAACGCCCGGACCGGGGAGTTCACGCCCCCCGGGGTCACCGCGCGGGCCCGGTCGAACAGGGCCTCGGACGCGGTCGTGCGCCGGTCGTTCGTGGTCACCGGGTCATTGTCTCCAACGGGCGGTGAACCACCACATCGGCCTGCGCCGGCGCCGTGCCGGACGTATCGTGACAGGGACATCGGTCTCGGGTGTGACCCAGGTCACAGCAAGGATTATGCCGCGTAACCCGTGGGTACCACCCCTCGTTGGAGGGGTGCCTGCGGGTGAGGGAAGCACCCGGCCAGGCAGTCCAGGCAGATGGAGAAGGAGGGAGCCGCGATGGCGGACGTGCGGTTCGGCCGTCTCCAGCGCGCCGCGACCCTCGTGCCGTTGGCCCTGCTCTCGGCCGCCTGGAGCGTGAGCATCGCTACCTCCGGCGGCGGGTCCGCCCCGGCCAGCGCCAGCCCCGACGGCACGCTGCCCGACGGCAGCACGGTCCCGGAGGAGGCCATCGAGGCTCCGGCCAGCCTGTCGACCCGCGCTCGGCTCGCGCCCGGCG
This sequence comes from Nocardioides sp., assembly GCA_025966445.1. Lineage (GTDB taxonomy): Bacteria > Actinomycetota > Actinomycetes > Propionibacteriales > Nocardioidaceae > Nocardioides. Next base: position 1,175 of record JAICRP010000162.1, on the reverse strand, counting down.
TGCAGGGCGACCCCGACGCGGCCGTCGGCAACGCGGCGGTCAACGGCATCCCGTCGGCCGCCCTGGCGGCGTACCAACGCGCCGAGACCGTCATCAACGCCGCCGACACGTCCTGCCACCTGCCGTGGCAGCTGGTCGCGGCCATCGGCCGGGTCGAGTCCGACCACGGCCGTGTGCGCGGCAGCCACCTGACGAGCGAGGGGCTCGCGCGACCTGCCATCTACGGGCTGCCGCTCGACGGCACCCAGGGCACGGCCCGCATCGACGACACCGACGCCGGCCTGCTCGACCACGACACGGAGTTCGACCGCGCGGTCGGGCCGATGCAGTTCATCCCGTCCACGTGGGCCGTGGTGGGCGTCGACGCCGACGGCGACTCCCAGCGCGACCCACAAGACATCGACGACGCGGCCCTGGCGACCTCGGTCTACCTCTGCTCCGGGGACGACGACCTCGCCACCGAGGCGGGCCGGCGGTCCTCGGTGTTCCGCTACAACCACAGCGACGCATACGTCGACCTGGTGCTGGCGTTCTACGACGCCTACGTCGCCGGCGAGTACCTCTCCGTCCCGAACGGCTCGGCTGGGGGCGGCACCGTCTCGCCCAGCGGCAGCCCCGGCCCCGGCGCCGGCGGGGGCGGGGGTGGCGGCGGCGGTGGTGGCGGCACGCCGACGGCCGAGCCCGACCCGACCGGGGGACCGACGAGCAAGCCCACGCCGTCCCCGACGTCCAAGCCCACCCCGACCGCGAACCCGACGTCGCAGCCCACGCCGACCGGGGGACCGAGCCCCAGCCAGCAGCCGACGCCCACCAAGTCGCCCACGGCCGGCCCGACCTCGGCCGTGCCCACGGTCCTGCCCAGCGAGCCCCCGACGATCCTGCCGACCGAGCTGCCCACCACGCTCCTCACACCGATCCTGACCGTGGCCGAGGCGATCCTCCAGTGCACCGCCCAGGGCCTGGTCGACAACCTCCTCGACGACAACGACGCCTTCGACCAGTGCGTCGACAACCTCACCGGCGGCTAAGCCGAGTCGGCGGATCTGCAGGTCGCCAGAGGGCCGAGTCGGCGCATCTGCAGTCCGACGCCCGTGACGCCATCTGCTGATGCGCCGACTCGTGTCGATTTCGACCTGCAGATGCGCCGAGTCGGCTGGGTCAGCGGGTGAGGAGCG
>JAICRP010000232.1 GCA_025966445.1 Nocardioides sp. | reverse complement strand
GGCGCTGGGCGCGGCGTACGGTCGCGCTCGTGGACCCCTCGGCCGCCCGGTACCTGGAGGCGCTGACCGCTGAGGTCGCCGCCGTGCTCGGCGGGCGTCTCGTCGGCGTGTACGCGCACGGCTCCCTGCTGCTCGGCGGGTACCTGCCCACGCGCAGCGACATCGACGTGCTGGTCGTCGTCGAGGATCCGCTCTCCCCCGACGAGCAGGCCGAGCTCGCCGCTCGGCTGGCCGAGGACGCCCTGCCCTGCCCGGCTGTCGGCCTCGAGCTGAGCGTCGTGGAGCGGTCCGTGGCCGCCGCGCCGACCGCCCGCCCCGCGTTCGAGCTGCACGTCACCACCGCACCGGAAGACCGCAAGGTCGTCGACGGGCACGGTCACCCCGGCGACCTGGATCTCGTCCTGCACTTCGCGGTCTGCCACGCGCTCGGCTACGCACCGTTCGCCGAGGTACCGCCGTCGCTGGTGCTCGCCCAGGTCGCCGACGAGCTGACCTGGGCCGCCGAGCACAACCCGTCCGAGTACGCCGTCCTCAACGCCTGCCGCGCCTGGCGCTATGCCGTCGACGGCTCCCTCGTCTCCAAGGTCGACGGAGGCCGCTGGGCCGAGACCAGGCTCGACGAACCCGAACGAACGTTGGTTCGGGAGGCACTCGCCCTCCAGTCCGGCGAGCAGGCGGCCGTACTCGACTCCTCCGCCGTCCGCACCTTCGCGAAGCGCCTCCGGGACGTCGTACGAATCGAGGCGTAGAAGCCACGACTCGTACGACGTTGCCGGGTGGTGCTGGCGGTGGCGGTGGGATTTGAACCCACGGTGGGCTTGCACCCACACACGCTTTCGAGGCGTGCTCCTTAGGCCGCTCGGACACGCCACCGCCGGAGAGGTTACCGGACGTGCGAGGAGGGTCCGAAATCCCTAGCGGGGCGGGCGACGGCGCGTTCGAGGGCCTCGCGGAAGGCGCGGACGACGTACGCCGGCACGGCCAGGCCGCGGTCGCGCGCCCACAGCAGCTCGGTCTCGACGCGGGCGACCTTGGCGGCCCAGTCGTCGATCCGGTCGGACATCCCGAGGGTGGTCATCACGTCGCCGAAGTCGGCGGCCTGGGTCGCGTTGTTGGCGCCGACGGGGGCGAAGGAGACGCTGCGCATCCGCCGGGCGAGCCAGTGCTGCCAGCCCGCCAGCTCGCCCCGGAGACCGCGGGCGGAGAGCTGGTAGAAGGCGTAGTGGCCGGGCTCCTGCCGCTTGATCGGCGCCACGACCGTCTCCGCGATCCCGGTCTCGCTCAGCTCGGACACCCCGTCGTGCAGGAGGTTGTAGGCGATCACGGCCGAGCGCTCGGTGGCCATCCCGGTCAGGTAGTAGAGCATCCGGACGACGTCCTGGAACGACGGCAGGTGTGCCAGGCCGCCGAGGATCCGCAGCTTCAGCGAGATCGAGTCCAGGTTCGGCGTGGCGGGCGGACGGCCGAGCTCGACCTGCAACCGGTCGAGGATCAGGCCGTGGTGGGTCTCCTGCGGGTGCCAGACGTCGGCGTAGAAGTACCGGTCGACCTCGGGTGGGTCCGGGAGCAGCGTCGTCAGCTCCAGCACGTTGCGGTCGACCTCGAGCTCGACGCGCGCCATGTAGTCGAGCACGTGGCCGTAGCGCTCGCGCAGGAGCCCGGGCCGCCGCACGGTGTAGTCGACCGACCCCAGCGGGATCGGCGGGTGCTCGGCGGCGAGCCGGTCGACGTGCTCGACGAGGCGTCGGTCGACGGAGGTCGGCGCGCCCACGCGGGCGAGGATAGCCAGCCGACACGGGCTCTGATCGGTCGCGCGACCGATGTGTCGGGCGTCGCGGTCGCCTAGCGTTCCGTCCGTGACCAGCCGCACGCTCCCGCGACCTCCCGTGGTGGACGTGGCGATCGCGGCCGCCTTCGTCGCCTTCGCGGTCGCCGAGGGCCTGGCGGGACCCGGCGACCAGCCGTGGTGGCGCGCCGTGGCGGGCGGGTTCGCCGCCGCGCTGCTCGCCTGGCGACGGCAGGCACCCATCCTGGTAGCCGCACTGGTGGTGCTGGTCAACGTCCTGACCAACCCGGAGGCCCAGTTCTCCACCCTGCTGTCGCTGGTGCTGGTCTGCTTCACCGTCGGCTACGAGACCCGGCCGCCGCGTTCGTACGTGGGCCTGGCGTTCGTGCTCGTCCCCTTCATCGGCGTGAGCATCGTCGACGGTTTCGAACCGAGCGACCTCGCCGCCGCCCTGGTGTTCTTCGCCGGCCCGTGGACCGTCGGCATCGTCACCCGCGACCGCGCCACCCGGGCCGAGGAGGCCGTCGCGCGCGCCGACCGGCTCGAGGCCGAGCGCGAGCAGGCAGCCGCTCGCATCGCGCAGGAGGAGCGCACCCGGATCGCCCGCGAGCTGCACGACATCGTGTCCCACTCGATCAGTGTGGTGACCATCCAGACCCAGGCCGTACGGCGCCGGCTCGGCCCCGACCATGCGCGGGAGGCCGAGGACCTCGCCGCCGTCGAGTCCACCGCCCGCGAGGCGTTGGCCGAGATGCGCCGGCTTTTCGGGGTGCTTCGTACGGACGGCGAGTCCGCCTCGCTCGCCCCGCAGCCGGGGCTCTCCGAGCTCGGGCGGCTCGTCGAGCAGACCAGCACCGGCGACATGGCCACCACGCTCCACGTCGAGGGCGACCCGGTCGAGCTGAGTCCCGGCCTCGACCTCGCGGCGTTCCGGATCGCCCAGGAGGGCCTCACCAACGCCCTGCGCCACAGCGGCGCCCACCGCGCGGCGGTCACCCTGCGCTGGAGCCCCACCCGGCTCGACGTCGAGGTGGAGGACGACGGACGCGGCCTGCGCGACGGACCCGTGCCCGGCGGTCACGGCCTGGTCGGCATCCGCGAACGCGTGGCCCTGTACGGCGGCACGGTGCGGCTCGAGCCAGCACCCGGTGGCGGCACCCGGCTGTCGGCCACCCTCCCCTTGAAGGACACCGAGTGACACGCATCGTCATCTGCGACGACCAGGGCATGGTCCGCGCCGGCTTCAAGTCCCTGCTCGAGGCCGAGCCCGACCTCGAGGTGGTCGGCGAGGCCTCGAACGGGCAGGAGGCGATCGACATCGTCACCCTCCTCCAGCCCGACGTGACGCTCATGGACATCCGGATGCCCGTGCTCGACGGCCTCGCGGCGACTCGCCACCTCGTCGAGGCAGGCGTACCGACGAGCGTGCTGGTGCTGACGACCTTCGACCTGGACGAGTACGTCTTCGAGGCGCTGCGCGCCGGAGCGTCGGGCTTCCTGCTCAAGGACGCGCCCGCCGAGGAGCTCGCCGCGGCGATCCGCGTGGTCGCCGCCGGCGACTCCCTGCTCGCGCCCGGGGTCACCCGGCGGGTGATCGACGCATTCGTGCGTCGGGCCGAGCCGTCGACCCGTCCGGCCGACGGGCGCCTCGCCCAGCTGACCCCGCGGGAGGTCGAGGTGCTCGGCCTGTTGGCGCGCGGCCTCTCGAACCTCGACATCGGCCGGCGGCTGTTCGTCTCCGAGGGCACGACCAAGACCCACGTCAGCAACGTGCTGACCAAGCTGGGGCTGCGCGACCGCGTGCAGGCGGTGATCTTTGCGTACGAGAACGGCGTGGTCGTCCCCGGCGATGGTGAAGATCAGCCTCTCGGCTGAGGGCAGAACCCGTCGCGCGACCGATCCGCGCCGAGGCGTCCTCGGCGGAAGGTCTTCCCATGACGACGACCACTCACCAGAACCCCGACATCACCACGACGCCGTCCGCGGCGCCCCGTTCCTCGGCCGTCACGGCCCGCCGTACCTTCCTGGTCGCGGCTCCGGTACTGGCCGCGGCCTTCACCATCGTGGGCGCCGTCGGCGACCCGGCCGCCGGCCTCAACGGCAGCGAGATGATCAAGATCTACATCGAGAACCCCAGCCCGCTGCAGTGGAAGTCCACCGGCTACCACTGGGCCTACGCCTTCTGGATCCTCCCGGCGTTCCTGGGCGCCGGCCTGGTCCGCGGCAAGGGCGGCTGGCTCGCCAACGTGGCCGCACTGCTCGCGTTCGCCGGCATGGTCACCCTGCCGGGGATGCTGATCACCGACTGGTACGCGTCGGCCATCGGCCACGAGTTCGGGCTCGAGGGCACCCAGGCCGTCGAGAGCTACATGGAATCGACCATGTGGGGCATCGCCGGGTTCGGCATCGCCGCGATGGCCGGCTTCGTGATCGGCGTCCCGCTCTCGGTGGTCGCGCTCATCCGTGCCGGACTCGTCCGCTGGTGGACGCTGCTGGCCGTGCTCGTCCCGCTGGCGGCGCTGTTCGCCAGCCAGGGTGCGGTCTGGGGCGGCCTCGTGTGCGCCGCCGGCCTGCTGGTCTACGCCTGGTCGCTGGCCGGCGCGGTCAAGCTCGCTGGTCGAGGAGGGACGAAGACCCGTCACGAGGCCGCGTGACCGAGTCAGCGGCGCTGCTCGGCGAAGAACTCGTCGAGCAGCGCCGTCGACTCGTCCGCGAGCACCCCTGAGATGACCTCGGGCCGGTGGTTGAGGCGGCGGTCGCGGACCACGTCCCAGAGGCTGCCCACGGCGCCGGCCTTCTCGTCGTACGCGCCGAACACCAGCTTCGACACCCGCGCCAGCACGATCGCGCCGGCGCACATCGTGCACGGCTCGAGCGTCACCACGAGCGTGCAGCCCTCGAGCCGCCACGAACCAACGCTGTGCGACGCGTCGCGGATCGCGACCATCTCGGCATGCGTCGTCGCGTCGTTGTCGCGGACCGTACGATTGTTGCCGCGCCCGATGACCGTCCCCTGGCGAACGACCACGGCGCCGATCGGGACTTCGCCGGCCTCGCCGGCGGCGCGCGCCTCGCTCAGCGCGGCCGCCAT